>CAJXEC010000096.1 GCA_913052165.1 uncultured Rhodospirillaceae bacterium | reverse complement strand
GGCGACTGAAAATCGCCGTGTCCCCAGTTCAAATCTGGGTCCTGGCACCTTTAAAACCCTTTCTAAGACGGGGTTTTTATACTTTCAAGACATGGGGAGTTAGTGATTTTTTTCGTAACTTTAATTTTATAAAAGGTTGGATCTGCCGTTAACCCGCGAGTATACGCCCGTCAAGTGGATAGCTCATATAGCTGCATTAAATTAGGGCCCTCCGCAATACAATTTCCACCATAAACATGAATGGAAATAGCCCGTTGTGAGGTCCTATTTGAGATCCTGTGAATATTAGGCCTCCCCCAGGGCAAAGCAGAGCATTCACCCTCTTCAAACGTCTTTGTTCGGGCCAAAATTACCTCGCCCGAGACGCTCTCACGGAAATAGGATTCCTCAACCTCGCCTTTATAAACGCCCATCGCACACCAGGACCTATGATCATGTATTGGCGTTTTAGCGCCGGCGGGCCAAACCATCGAAAAAATCGAGAATTTACCTTTCGGACAAATAAACACTGGATTTCGCGCATATCCCTGATGGGTGCACAGAGCCTCTGCCTCTAAAAGCAAAAATGGTTCAGCTAATAAACTAGGCAAAATACCAATTATTCTTCGTGGGATATCAGTCTCAGGCACCGTCGCAATCATTGTCGTTGCGCTCGCACAAAAGTTGGCGAGCGCTCTCTCCCCGGAGGCTGACCTTTTTTCCGACGTCTGATTTGTTACTGGCCCGTGCATGACTAATGTCTTTTTTCTTTGGACTCTCATCTTAAACAATATTTTTTTAAAAAAAAGAGTTTTGTGAATAATATTTGCTAAATTCCGAAGATAATTTAGAATTTTACACTAAATTTTTATAGATCTTGGCTGTGCGTGGTGCTCTACCTACAAAAATCAAATTTTTAACGATCGAACCCACCTCTCAACCTCGAAAACATGCGGATCATTGGCCCCTATTTTTCTAAGCGCTCTGGCCAATTTAATTACATACTCATCGTTGGGCCCACTCGGTCCGCGAGAGGTCGATATTTGTCGCGCAATTTTTTCGGGCTCTGCCTGGCCCAAGAATTCAGGGTTATCCGGTGTTGCGATATAAACCGAAGCAAAGACTTGTTCATTATTCTCGAAAACAACAGGAAGAACTTCGAGCCGGTAACCTCCCTTCTCTCTGTAATCCAAAATTTCTATCGTTTCGCCATATCTCTCTGGAGCAATATGGTAGGCCATGCCGATGCAATTCTCGCGTTCATCCGCTATAATTGTGACGACACGACCGGGAGCGTCTGGAGTCCCTCTGTGATCTGTAGAGCCCTGCCAAAATACGCGTCTCCAACCCCTGATATACCCTATCCTACTCTGCACGAATGGAAAATCGGGTCGCCACATTAAAGAACCATAGCCAAAAATCCAGGGGCTTTTTGAGACCATAATGCCCTATTCGCGGAGCAGCGGCCATTGCTCTCCGCGTGTCACTATAACAATTGTTGCTCCCATGGCATCAGATTGATTTATCCTAATTATTCCATCGGATAGTCGTGTATAATTGATAGCCTCCTTATCGAAAAAAGACTTTGTTTTCGACAAATTTTCCGACTCCAAAATTACCGCCGCCATATAGGGTAAAGCTGGGATTTCGATCTGAGGTAAAAGCTCAAGACACTTCTTTTCGCTGACAATCGATATTTGACCCCTATCAAGATCAATATTGAAATGCCCGTTTGTCCCATTTGCGACCTTGCCTGTGAACCTTGAAAATCTATCAACAGCATTCTCAGGGTCAAAAACAGCGATCAGAATACCTTGTAAAGCAGATAAGCCATTCTCTCTGGCAATCAGATCTTCGCGCCAAACTAGCTCAGGTGTTTCTTGACGCAGTATTTGAATTCGTCCCTCTTCCATGCAATCTGGCGGAACCCTTAGGACAGTAAATGCGACTTCTCCCTCCACGCCATTGGCGAGCTGAATCGGACGCCGGAGGTCAACAGGCTTTTGTGGAGAGAAGCCCTCGCTATTCAAACGCTGGTGTGCGGCCTCTGTATCATCAACAGTAAAGGCAATAAGATGCACGCCGGTATAACGCTCAACTGACTTTACTAATTGACGCGCCAATGGCGTCGTATCTTCTCCATCCACTGTCGTTAGAATTTCTAGGTAACCCCGACGTAACATTGCGCATCGGTTACCCGTACCCGCTGGGATTGGAGCGCCTCCTGACGGGTTTAAATTATTTTGTGCAACAAACGTGGTCAAATTAAAACCAAGTCGGTCAAACGCCTTACTCGCATGGGAAATATTCGGGACAAACCACGCGATATGGTCTAAAAAAATTTCCCCACCTTTTGGTACCTGAGGCTGGATGATTTTAAATTTATTATTCACAGAATTTTTATATAAAATCTTCTTACTCGTGTCATGGGGGAGAGAATGGCGGCTTTAGCCATAAACTTTGAAGAAGACCAATTGTGCGCGATCAAATTTTAATAGCAAGTTATGATGATTTTTACTGCAACTGAGCTTTTGGGCATTTAAAACAGTCTGGACAATAGAACCTATGACTTATGGAACTAAAATGAAACGAGTGTTGGTTACCGGTGGAGCAGGTTTTCTAGGCTCACACTTGTGTGAAAGGCTCATAAATGACGGCATGGATGTCCTATGTGTCGACAACTTTTATACAGGAAATAAAGGAAACATCTCTAATTTGCTAGAAAACAGAAATTTTGAGCTTATGAGACACGATGTCACCTTCCCGCTTTATGTAGAAGTGGATCAAATATTTAATTTGGCTTGCCCCGCATCTCCGATACATTACCAATCAGATCCAGTCCAGACAACAAAGACTAGCGTCCATGGCGCAATCAATTTACTTGGCCTGGCCAAAAGAGTCGGAGCCAAAATCCTGCAAGCGAGCACAAGCGAAGTATACGGTGATCCGGAAGTTCACCCGCAAACGGAAAATTACTGGGGCCGGGTAAATCCAATAGGATTAAGAAGCTGCTATGATGAGGGAAAACGGTGTGCCGAAACCCTTTTCTTTGACTACCACAGACAGCATGCTTTGTGCATAAAAGTCACAAGAATCTTTAATACTTACGGGCCTCGCATGCACCCAAATGATGGACGAGTTGTAAGTAATTTTATAGTCCAAGCTCTCAGAAATGAGGATATAACCATTTACGGCGATGGTTCGCAAACTCGAAGCTTTTGCTATGTTGATGATTTGATTGAAGGTCTGATTAACACAATGGCGACCGAGGATGATTTTACAGGTCCAATCAACTTAGGAAATCCCTTCGAATGCACAGTCGTTGAACTAGCGAATAAAATTATTAAACTGACATCTTCTCAGAGTAAAATAGTGTTTAGGCCCCTGCCCGAAGATGATCCCAAACAACGTAGGCCCGACATCTCGGTGGCACAAAAAAAGTTGAATTGGAACCCGAGAGTAACTCTGGAGGAAGGCCTTAATTCGACGGTTTACTATTTTAAAAAACAATTAAGCCAATGACTGGCGCGTTGGACAGGAGAGTTTTTTTGGATAAGATCGAAGATAATACATTGCTCAGGACTTATCTGAACGCTGGCTTGACGACTGACTTTCTTTAAGAGGGTTTTGCCGCAATACATTCGACTTCGACAAGGTATTTGGGATCAGCAAGCCCAGAAACAATCAGAAAAGTAGACGCGGGCTTTATATCTTTCCAAACGGTTTCTCTAACCTTTTGATAGCCCTCTCGATCTTCTCGATTTACGAGAAAAGTCTTCATAAAGACGACGTCATTTAGACTATAATCGGATGCTGTAAGGACCTTCTGCATTCCTTGAAAAGCTAATTGAGCCTGAGCCTCAATACCTTTTGGCACCCCTCCGTCTATGTCTACTCCGGTCTGCCCTGCAACATAAAGAAATTTGCAATTAGGCGGGGTCTCAACGGAATGATGATAATTTACTGGATTGCGAACCCCAGGTGGGTTCATATATTTAAGAGACATACAAAAAGGCTTTTCAATAACTGATCATAGCAACCGCTAGTTCGGATCTCATAGAGCTAACACATGGCTTGCCTTTACCTCAGATCCGAGACCAGCCAACTTCAAATAATATTATGTCCATACTTCGTCCCAAGACCCCTTCGTTGCGGCTTTTGAGTATTCTGTCGCGCGGTTTTCGAAGAAGTTAGTATGCTCGACTCCGTTGAGTATTTCATCCAACCAAGGCAACGGATTGGCGTCAATTCTAAATATCGGCTGAAGTCCCAGCTGAATGAGGCGACGGTCAGCGATATAGCGAATGTATTCTTTCACTTCAGGCGCATTCAGGCCCTCGACCCCGCCAAGTTCGAAAGCTAAGCTTATGAAAGCATCTTCGTGTTCCACGACTGTCGAACAAGCGACATAGATTTCCCTCTGCAGCTCATCTGTCCAAATTTCTGGATTCTCTGAGATAAAAGTTCGAAAAAGCTTGATAATTGACTCAGTATGAAGTGACTCATCTCGGACTGACCAAGAGACAATCTGCCCCATTCCCTTCATCTTATTAAAGCGAGGGAAATTCAGAAGAATTGCGAAAGAGGCGAACAATTGTAGTCCTTCTGTAAAGCCTCCAAATACAGCCAATGTCTTAGCAATATCTTGCTTGCTATCGATGTTAAAACCTTGCATGTAGTCATACTTAGCTTTCATCTCTTTGTAGTGAAGGAAAGCCTCGTATTCTGTCTCCGGCATCCCTATCGTATCTAATAGATAGGAGTAAGCTGCTATATGGACGGTTTCTATATTTGAAAACGCGGCCAACATCATCTGCACTTCAGTAGGTTTAAAAACCTTGGTGTAGTATTTCATGTAACAATTATTGACTTCAATATCTGCTTGAGTGAAGAAACGAAAAATTTGCGTAAGAGTATGACGTTCTTCCTTGGAAAGCTTATGATGCCAGTCTTTAACATCATCGGCGAGTGGAACTTCTTCTGGGATCCAGTGCACGCGCTGCTGGGTTAACCAAGCATCGTAACACCATGGATATCTAAAAGGTTTATAAACGACGTTTTCATCAAGAAGTGACATTTTGATCTCCGGGAAATTTATAGCTTCTTTTACTGAAATGAATTAACTACTGGCAAGAGAGACATTCCTCATAATCATTTTCATTGTCTTCTGCATTATTATGGGGGGATGCCGCCATGGGTATCTCTACCCCATCAGGAGACGGCACAGGCATGCCCCTTTGCATGATTGATAAATTGTCATGCTTATCTTCAATCTTCTGAGAAACTGCTTCAGCTCTTTGGATGGACTTAGATCGGCAATAATAAAGAGACTTAACTCCCTTTTTCCATGCGCTCCAGTGAATATCATGTAGCGTTTTCTTATGGACATCAGAGGGTAAAAAAACATTTATGGACTGTGACTGGCAAACATACTCACTTCGATCTCCCGCCAGCTCTATCACCCAACGCTGATCCAATTCGAAGGCTGTTTTGAATACGTCCTTCTCTTCTTCTGAGAGAAATTTAAGGTGCTGCACCGACCCCTCATTAGTCGTAATAGAAGACCAAATTTCGGGAGTATCCTCTCGTTTTTCAATAAGTAGCTTCTTCAGGTAGCGGTTACGGACTGTAAAACTACCAGACAAGGTCTTATGTGTATAAGAATTGGCCGCTATAGGTTCTACACCTGCACTAGCGCCACCACAAATAATAGATATTGATGCGGTCGGGGCTATAGCCATTTTATGCGAAAAACGCTCTTTGACATTATATTCTTGGGCATCTGGACACGGACCACGTTCCTCCGCCAATTTTTGCGACGCTGCGTCTGCTTGCTCTCTGATTTGCTTGAACATTTTTCTATTCCAAACCTTAGCCATTACAGACTCAAAAGGAATCATTTTTTGCTGATAAAATGAGTGCAAACCCATCACACCCAGTCCAACCGAGCGTTCTCGCATCGCTGAATACCTTGCCCGCGCCATATCGTCGGGAGCATGATCAATAAAATCTTGGAGAACATTATCGAGAAGACGCATAATATCCTCTATAATTTCGGGATTGTCGTTCCACTCATCCCAAGTCTCGAGATTTAACGAAGCCAAACAACATACAGCTGTCCGCTCTTCATCATGATGATCAATGCCTGTAGGCAGGGTTATTTCGCTGCATAAGTTAGACATTTTGACCTCAAGACCAGCCAACTTATGATGCTCTGGGCGAGCCTTATTCACATGATCGATAAAAATAAAATAAGGCTCGCCAGTCTCAACACGACAAGTAAGAAGCCGGATCCATAAAGAACGCGCAGAGAGCTTCCGCTGAATAGAACCATCTTTTGGGCTACGTAGAGGAAACTCTTCATCATTTTCGACGGCTCTCATAAACTCATCAGAGAGTAAAATACCATGATGAAGGTTCAGTGCCTTTCTATTTGGGTCACCACCAGTAGGACGGCGCAACTCGATGAATTCCTCTATTTCAGGATGATCTATGGGCAGATAAATGGCTGCTGAACCACGTCTCAAACTTCCCTGGGAAATAGCCAAAGTAAGAGAATCCATCACTCGAATGAAAGGAATAATACCGGAGGTTTTTCCGTTAGCACCCACTCTCTCGCCTATAGATCTTAAATTTCCCCAGTAACTGCCAATTCCACCACCCTTTGCGGCGAGCCAAACATTTTCATTCCAGAGCCCTACGATTCCCTCAAGGCTATCTGACGCCTCATTGAGAAAGCATGAAATGGGCAAACCCCTTTTTGTTCCTCCGTTTGAGAGGACAGGAGTGGAGGGCATAAACCACAGATTGCTTATATAACTGTATAATCTTTGAGCGTGATCAGAATCGTCGGCATAGTGAGCAGCCACACGTGCAAACATCTGTTGATAAGTCTCATCAGGCATCAGATACCTGTCTGATAAGGTCTCTTTTCCAAATTCCGTAAGCTTGTTATCTTTTGCGGGATCAATATTTATTCGAATACCCCGCTCATTCTGAAATATTGGAGAGTTATCTAATCCCTCAACAACGATTTTGCTTTCCACGCTATCTAACAAGCTTTATGCCTCCGTGCTCATCCCAACCTGCATTAAGTCCAGCAAAATCAGCAGTTTTATTATTTTAATCACTTTAACTGGTGACTTTTGAGCTAGATGTGTAGAGGGTTGGGCTATAGTTTTTCTCCGATAACAAAGGGTCATAATGATGCAATAATTAATCCTCCCAAGTCAACTATAATTAGTATTTCTATTTATAAAAGGTACAATATTTAGTGGAAAATCGCGTGCATAAAGGTTGCAAAAAAGTGGAAAAACATCTGATTATCTCATCTTTCACGAATCGAACCTGGCAGAACTCTCTTTAGAATTTACGGTTTTATGTCTCAAAAACCGACTTTTTAAGGTAAAATTATAGGAAGAATTCAAAAAGACATGATATAAAAGTTCTATAGGCTCATTTATTAATGGGCCCATACCCTGATACGGATTTTACCAGCAAACTCTCTAATTTTTTGGCATCAGATTCCTTAATCGCCTCTTCTAATCTAGAAAATATGTCAAATATTTCCGAATTTTTAAGTCCCGCTTCGTTTGAGGACATAATTTTTGGGTGTTCAGTTGCTGAACATGTGCTCCCAAGAAACAATTCTTCCTCCATTTTTTCTCCCGGACGAAGCCCAACAAATTTAATTTCAATTCCCACATTTGATGAGGCTCTTGTTTTTACGGACAAACCACTCAAGGAAATCATCAATTCCGCTAAATCTTTTATAAGAATACCCTCTCCCATATCTAGCACGAAAACCTCACCACCTTTGGACATCGAACCTGCCTGAATCACCAATGACGCGGCTTCATCCACCGACATAAAAAAGCGCTTCACCTCAGGGTGAGTTACTGTCACAGGGCCACCATTCTCTATCTGCTTCTTGAAAAGAGGTACGACAGACCCTGAAGACCCTAGAACATTGCCAAACCTCACCATAGAGAAAATGGAGCCTGAATGTTGACCGTTAGCAAAATCTTGCACCACCAACTCCGCTAACCTCTTGCTCGCTCCCATGATATTAGTAGGCCGGACAGCCTTATCGGAGGAAATCAAAATGAATCTCTCTACCCCCGCCTTCTGGGCAGCAGCAGCAGCAACCCTAGTGCCAAAAGCATTATTAATGATGCCTTGAAAAGGATTTTTTTCGACCAAGGGCACGTGTTTGTAAGCAGCAGCATGATAGACCGTCTGAATTTCATAATTACTGAATATACGATCCAAAAGTTCTTGATTTATAACTGAACCCAAAATTGAAATTATCTCGCAATCGATTTTCTCCGCGTTCAATATCTCCTTGAGGCATTCCTCTAACTGATAAAGAGCAAATTCAGAGGCTTCAAAAATTACCAATCGCTTTGCACCCAATAACAAAACCTGCCGGGCGATCTCGGATCCGATGGTCCCGCCAGCTCCGGTGATACAAACCGACTTTTTAAATACACTTGCTGACATTAGTTGGGCGTCAGGCTCTACAGTGTCTCGACCCAACAAATCTGCCAGCGCAACGTCTTTAAACGTATCAATCTCCGTCCCGGACAGTATCTCTTCTATAGAGGGTATGGTTTTCACGGCAACTGAATATTGCATCAGCCATTTCACTATCGACTGCCTCTCTTCCCGCCTCGCTGAAGGAAGGGCGAGCAAGACGAACTCAATATCAGAGGTTCCTATGATCTCGATGAAACTGGATCGAGAAAAAATTTTCACTCCTGAGAGAGTATTTCCTTGTAAGTTGGGATCATCATCGATGAAACCTCGAACTCGGAAATCCTCCATTTGGCCCAAAAGTGATAACAACTGGACCCCAGCGGAGCCGGCCCCATACACCACCACATTTTTTTTTGGTTCATTCGTTGTAGAGAGCCACAAATATAGTTCGTTTAAAATAAACCTAGACCCCGCCAAGTAAATCCAAACGATGAGGGCCATCAAAGCAGGAACAGTTCTAGGCACGCTGAGATCTGATGCGTAAATGAAGGCATATGAAATAACAAGCAGGGCTAAAACTCCGGCACTTGCAAGAGCTAAGAATCTCATGTTTCGGCCCCGCGAAAGGATCTGATAGAAACCCATAATTTCGAATAAAATTACACCCACCAAAGGTGCGAATATAAACAAAGGCCAACCCCTGTTGATCCATATTTCAGGCCACCAATCTGAAAGACGCATGACATACGCCACCCATAGAGCCACCGCCAGACCTGCACAG
>CAJXEC010000095.1 GCA_913052165.1 uncultured Rhodospirillaceae bacterium | reverse complement strand
GAGATCAACAAACTATTCCAATCGCTTAGCACCTAGCCTGACTGAAGAGTTCGTATGACAGAGTCTTTTTCAAAGAGATATAATAAAGCTCTTAGAGCTTCCCCTCTCTTACTCTTCAGTTGAGGATCTTTTTCCATAATTAGCTTGCAATCGTCTCTCGCAGATTCAAGCAAATCTCTGTGCTCCATCAGCTGTGCGACCCGATATTGCGGAAGTCCACTCTGTTTTGTCCCTAAAATTTCACCGGCGCCCCTCAACCGCAGATCCGCCTCTGCAATGACAAAACCATCGTCAGTATTTCTTAAAATTTCAAGCCGGGAGCGAGCGGTTTGACTTAGAGGTGACGCGTAAAGCAAGAGGCAGGAGGATGTTTTCTCACCGCGTCCCACTCGACCTCGTAACTGATGAAGTTGCGCAAGACCGAACCGCTCAGCATGCTCAATAACCATTATAGTTGCTTCTGGAACATCCACGCCGACTTCAATTACCGTTGTCGAAACCATTAAATCGACCTGACCCTCCGCAAATTTTTTCATAGCCTGGTCTTTTTCTTTCGGCTTCATCTGACCATGAAGAAGAGCTGTTTTTCCCGGGAAATGGCTATCCAACATTTTTTGACGATCAGTTGCTGCAGCTAAATCCAGAGCCTCGCTATCATCGACAAGTGGACAGACCCAGAAAACCCGGGAACCTGAATTCATCGCGGCTCTAAGTCGGCTTACGATATGATCTAAGCGCTCCACCGGTAAAACCCGAGTTTTGATAGGCTTTCGGCCAGCAGGCTTTTCAGTCAATCTCGAAGAGTCTAAATCGCTGTAGCAACTCATCATCAAAGAACGCGGAATGGGAGTCGCCGTCATCACTAGCATGTCTGCAGGTGTTTTCCCTTTTGCGCCTAGCAGCAACCGCTGGTGAACGCCAAATCGGTGTTGTTCATCTATGACGGCAAGGCCAAGGTCATCAAAAACGACATCTTGTTGAAACAAAGCATGTGTTCCAACCAGAATTTTAATTTTACTGTTTTTCAAACCGTCTAAAATTTCAAAACGAGCTTTACCCTTATCTCGCCCAGTTAATAAGGCCGCCCTAATTCCAATATTTTCTGCAAGCGGGCCTATCGTTTTCATATGTTGCCGTGCCAAAACCTCAGTGGGGGCCATAAACGCTGCCTGCGCACCACTTTCAAGCGCCTTTATCATGGCTAGAAATGCGACAATCGTCTTGCCGCTTCCAACATCCCCCTGTAAAAGCCGCATCATTTTATGCGGCGCTTCCATATCAGTAAAAATTTCTTTAATCGCCTGATTTTGTGAATTCGTCAGGGAGAAGGGGAGCCCGGCGGAGGCTCTATCGATTAGTGCTCCATCCCCAACAAATGCTCTTCCCGGAATAGATCGTTGAGATTTTCTTACTAAAGCAAGTGCGAGCTGATCTGCTAAAAACTCATCATAGGCCAAGCGAGCCCTGGCCGGGGATTGCGGGTCATTATCTTTCTCTGACTCTGGATTATGAACCGTCATAAGAGATTGACGCCAAGACGGCCATTTTTTTTTCCTTAACCAAACAATATCCTGCCATTCTTCGAGCTCAGGAATGAGACGCAACGCGCCTCCTATCGCCTTATTTAATGGCTTTGAAGTTAATCCTGCTGTTAGAGGGTAGGTTGGTTCTACCCGACGAATAGACTCAGCATTTTGTTCTTTCACGATGTGGTCTGGATGAGAAATCTGCTTTTTACCATGAAAATATTCGACTTTTCCGCTGATTACCCTTGTTTCACCCTCTGGAAGAAGACCAATTAAATACTCCGATCTTGCATGGAAGAATACCAACTCCACTTCACCCGTGGCATCCGAACATATTACTCGATAAGGCTGCTGACGGACCCTGCTCGGCTTATGTTTTTCCACGAGTACGGTTAAGGTGCATATTAATCCATCCCCGGCATCGGCGATCTTGGGAGAATGCCGACGATCGATTATGCCATTTGGCAGATGCCACAGGAGGTTGACAACACTTGGACCTAAAAAACGCCTTAAAACACTCCCGAGCTTGGGCCCAATCCCAGATAGCCTGGTAACATCAGCAAATAAAGGAAAAAGAACCTGAGGTCGCATTTAGTCTATATCACGGCTTACAAACTGCACTCTTTTATCCTATATCCTAGCTCTGATTAAAGGACTACCAATGATTCGTGAAACTCAAATACTACGGCGCAAACGACTTCTCTATCAAAGCACCCATCGAGGAACAAAGGAAGCAGACCTTATCATAGGGGGTTTTGCCCAAAAGAATTTAACTGGTTTATCGGAAGAACTCCTAGACAAGTTTGAAGAGTTACTATCGGTAAGTGACCCCGATCTCATGCTGTGGATTAATGGCCAAGATAGTCCCCCTAGAGCTTATCAAACCCCTCTTTGGGATCTAATAATCGAATATAAGAACAATCGGTAATTCGTTGTTTTTAAAAGATTTTATCAACGTCAAGAAAGGCCAGTACTCTTTTGGCGGCGTTCCAAAAAGCATGGAGCCGCTAATTGTCTTAGAGCTTGCCGAAAAACATCCCGAGGCCCTTGTCATATTCGTGACGCTCGATGACGCTGCGATATCGGAGGCAGCAGAAACAGTCTCGTACTTTTCTCCCAAGATAAATGTTTTGACTTTGCCGGCTTGGGATTGTGTTCCGTATGATCGGGTTTCTCCACGAGCGGATATCCTAGGAAAAAGGGTGGCAGCCCTATCCGAACTTAGTAATTTTAAAAGCAAACAACCAACCGTTCTAATCACCAGTAATAATGCCTTCCTGCAAAGAGTGCCATGCAAAGAACAGTTTCATGACAATTCTCTTAAAATTAAGGTAGGGACTTCCCTCAAGATGGAGGCCCTATCCGAGTTCCTTGAAACAAATGGTTTTAATCGCACCGGTACAGTTAGAGAGGCAGGCGAATATGCGTTCAGGGGCGGGATAATTGATATTTTTCCCGCCAACTCGGGGAACCCGGTTCGATTTGATCTTTTCGGAGATGAGGTAGAGGAAATCCGAGAATTTGATGCGCTCACTCAGCAAAGTATAAAAACTAAGAATCAAGTTGTCTTGACGCCGGTGAGCGAGCTTTTTCTTGACCCGGAGAGCATATCAAGATTTAGAACTGGTTACCGCTCTTTGTTCGGTAATGTCTCTGATGACCCTATTTACGAGGCCATTTCAGCGGGACAAAGAACTGCGGGTGCTGAACATTGGCTCCCTTTGTTTTGTAATGGAATGCAAAAAATTACTGATTTTATTTCCGGGTCTATCTTAGTCCTGGGAAACCAGTTTAATGACGGAATAAAAGCGCGCATTGAGGCGATTGACGATTTTTACCACGCAAGAAAAAGCTTTCTTGATGGGCCTACTTCAAAAAGAGTTGGCAAGGACTCCATACCGTACCGCCCAATTCCTCCGGGCAATTTGTATCTAACTGAAGAAGAAATAGAGCACACCCTCAAAGGTCGATTATCCATTCATCTCTCGCCATTCTCGGCTCCCAATGAACTAAGTGGCACTAACTATGACATCGGTGCTCGTCGCATGATCAAATTTGACGGAGCTCAAAACGTAGCTGGCAATAAAAAACAGTTAAATAATAATTTTGATCTGGCTATAGGATCAATAGAACAGTTTATAGCTAAAGGAACTCGAGTTATAATTTCATGCTATTCAAATGGTTCAACAGAACGCATTAGTTCCCTATTCCGTGATCACGGCCTAGGAGCTCAATTCATTGCTAAAGACTGGAAAGACGCCATTTCGGCGCAAAAAGACCAAGTCGCCTTCATAACATTAGGACTTGCTGAGGGTTTTGCGACCAAAGATTTAGCGATATTGACAGAACAAGATATTCTTGGTGAACGATTAATCCGACAAAGCCCAAGAAGGAGTAGGGGAGATGCCTTCCTTTCCGATATCTCAGAACTCTCGGAGGGAGATATCGTGGTTCATATCGAGCATGGTCTGGGGAGGTATGAGGGGTTGGAAAAAATCCTTGCTGCGGGAGCCCCTCACGATTGTCTCAAAGTTGGTTACCAAGGGGGTGACCGACTATTTGTTCCAGTCGAAAATATAGAATTGCTCTCTCGCTTCGGATCCTCCGATAGTGCGGTAATCCTCGATAAACTTGGAGGAGCGGCATGGCAAGCAAGAAAATCTAAATTAAAAGAAAGACTTCGTGAGATAGCCGATAAATTAATCAAAACCGCGGCTGCGAGAACGCTCAAGGAAGGCCGAAAATTATCTGTCCCTGATCAAGTTTTTGACGAATTTTGCGCGAGATTTCCTTTCCATGAAACCGAAGATCAACTGAATGCCATATCTGAGACTATTAAGGACTTAAATTCGGGTAGACCAATGGATCGCTTAATCTGCGGCGATGTTGGCTTTGGAAAAACAGAAGTGGCTCTTAGGGCTACCTTCTCTGCAGTAATAGCTGGAGGGCAGGTAGCTCTGATTGCTCCAACTACCTTGTTGTCTCGCCAGCATTATCAATCATTTATTGACCGATTTAAGGATTATCCAGTTACGATTAAACAGCTTTCAAGATTGATCACAACAAAAGAGGCCAATGGGATAAAGGAAGGTCTCGCCGCAGGAAACATCGATATTGTAATTGGGACTCACGGTCTATTGGGCAAAGGTATCAAATTTAACGACCTCGCCTTGATGATTGTTGATGAGGAGCAACATTTCGGTGTTGGCCACAAAGAGCGCCTTAAACAATTACAAGAAAATGTTCACGTTTTAACACTATCCGCAACACCTATTCCAAGGACCCTCCAAATGGCTCTCTCAGGTGTAAAAGACATGTCGATAATAGCCACACCCCCGGTTGATCGATTGGCGGTAAGAACTTTCGTAATGCCGCAGGATCCAGTTATCCTCAAAGAGGCGATTATGCGGGAGAGATTTCGTGGAGGACAAATTTTTTATGTTTGTCCAAGAATTGCGGATTTAAACTCGATTAAAAAACAACTCGATGAACTGGTTCCCGATGTCAAAGTAAGAATCGCCCATGGGCAGATGCCTGTTGCAGACTTAGAAGGGGTCATGAACGCATTTTATGATGGAGAGATTGACCTACTTTTGTCAACGCAAATAGTAGAATCCGGTTTGGATATCCCCAACGCTAATACCCTCATTATTCATCGGGCTGACAGGTTTGGTCTTGCGCAGTTATACCAATTGCGAGGTCGCATAGGCCGCTCAAAGGTAAGGGCTTATTGCTATTTGACGATACCGAACAAGAAACCTCTGACCGAAAATGCAAAAAAAAGGCTTGAAGTCATGCAATCCTTGGATTCACTCGGCGCAGGTTTCAGTCTCGCCAGTCATGACTTAGATATTCGAGGAGCTGGCAATTTATTGGGAGACGAACAGTCCGGTCACATCAAGGAGGTCGGGGTAGAACTGTATCAACAAATGCTTGAAGAAGCTGTTGCTCTTGCGCGTTCTGGAAATACCGGAGAGGCTCTTATTAGTGATGCATGGAGCCCAACGATATCTGTCGGCGCACCGGTTCTAATCCCAGAAAAATATATCACTGACTTAAATGCACGCTTATCCATATACCGACGCGCTTCATCTTTAAAAACACCACGAGAAATCGATTCTTTTAATGCAGAATTATTGGATAGATTTGGTCCACTTCCAGATGAGGTTGTGAGCCTTTTAGAGATCATCGCAATTAAACAGTTGTGCAAAAAAGCCGGCATTCAAAAATTAGATGCAGGTCCCAAGGGAGCTCTTATTAAGTTCTACAAAGATCGTTTTGAGCCATTGGAAAAACTAATTGGATTTATCCAACGGGAGCCTAATAGAATCAAATTAAGACATGATCAACAGTTGGTCGTAAAAAGAGAGTGGTCAAATACCAAGACGCGGGTAAAAGGCGCAAAATCAATCGCAAAAACTCTGGCAGATATGGCGGCATCTTAATAGTCCAAAACATATTACGTCGCATGATGGGCTTTAACTTCCCTATAGGCCGACCACTACCTCTTATTATCCAATCTATCTTAGGTCAATTTGAGAACGGCTCGGAGAGACTGTCTTGACGCACTAGATCAAAAATTTGAACAAAAACCTCTGGCAACTGCGCGCCGGAAATGGCGTAATTATCATTAATAACAAACCACGGAATACCGGAAATATTTAACTGGCTAAATTCATTTTCGACTTCATCTAGCTTAGGATTATTTTTCTCATAATTTTTTAACCACGCCATATCTGACATTTTCAGGCCGGCTTTGGTTCCAATATCGATGAGTATTTTTGGATTTCCAATGTCTTTTCCAAAAAGAAAGTAAGCCTGGTATAGCAAGTCAACGACCCAAGATTGCAAACCGGATCCGAGTGCCTGCTTAATTAGCAGATGCGACATTCGGGTATTAGGTGTCGAAGAAATTGCGTTGAAGTTAAAGCCGATCCCTTCTTCGACTCCTAAATTTACAAGACGCCTCTCTATTCTCTCAACTCTCCCCGGGCTTCCAAATTTAAGTGCCATATAGTTGTCTCGAGAGATCCCATCTTGAGGCATGTCAGGGTTTAATTGATAAGGTTGCCAAAAAATTTCTACGTCTTTTAATTTTCGTTTTTCGAGGGCACGTTCGAACCTTCTTTTTCCTATAAAGCACCACGGGCAGATCGTATCAGCGAAGATTTCAACCCGCACTTAATTACTCTTTCAAAGCTAAAAGATGAACGCCAAAAAAAGACTTTTCATCGAGCCAGCTTGTTTCTACTAGATAGCCGCCATCGGAGGCGAGGGCATGCACCTCTTCTATTGAGTACTTGTAGGAGTTCTCGGTATGAATTTTTTCTCCTGCGTCAAAATTTATTATTTTACCTCGCCAATCAAGCGACTGGACCTCGGTACTGAGGATATGAGTTTCGATCCGTCCAATTTCTTGATTATAAACAGATTGGTGTCTAAACCTTTCAATATCAATCGAAACACCTAACTCTTTTACGGCCCGCTGCAAAATATTTAAGTTAAACTCTGCAGTTACGCCCTGGGAATCATTGTAGGCGGCCTCAAGAACTTCTCGATCTTTTTTGAGATCGATGCCAACCAGCATCTGACTATTTGGTCCCAATAACTCTCCTGCCCGTTTAAGGAATTCGACTGCCTCTTCTCTCAAAAAGTTTCCAATGGATGAACCTGGGAAGTAGCCAACCTTGCGAGCTTTTGGGAATGGAAGCTTTGGTAAATTAAATTCTTTTGTATAGTCCGCACAGATTGCTGACACAGAGATATCGCTGTATTCCCGGGACAGCCGGGCACATGACTCAACAAGATGTTCACGAGAAATATCGATAGCGGTATACGCTACAATATTTTTATTCGTATCTAAAAGATGCCTGACTTTTTGACTAGAGCCGCTTCCGAATTCAATAAGGTGTACTCCATGCTCGGCAAAATTTAACATCGATCCTGCACAAGCGGACATGATCTCAAGCTCAACTCTTGTTATATAATACTCTTCCAATTGGCAAATTTGATCAAAAATTTCGGAGCCACGTTTGTCGTAAAAAAACTTACAGGGAAGGGTTTTTTGTTTTTTAGCCAACCCTCTAGAAAAGGCATCGGCGAAGCTCTCAATTTCAGGTTCGAGGTCATAAAATAACTCTAAATGGTTTGAGTTTGAGATCTCTTTTGGCGAGTTAGAACTTTGAGTAATATTAAACTCCCGATCGTTTGATTATTTTGAGTTAAGCTTACAGATTATAACTTCTTTTCACTCATGACGACCTCTGCGCCGTTGAAACAAAGGTAAATAAGGCAAAAGCTACAAATATTCCACCTATCCAGAACACCCAAAGTGGCTGACCAAGATCTAGAAAATAACCAAAAATTAATGGAGCAACCGCCGCAGCTCCCATCATGCCGGTAGATAAAAAACCCATAACTTTTCCCATCGACCCATCAGGTGTGACCTGACGAACGAGTAAATCCCTGCTAGGGAGTAACAGACCTAAAAAGGTGCCCGCGAGGGTCATAACTGTAAAAAGCATTACAGTCGTCATCGGCACGGTCCCAGAAACAATTATCAAAATTCCAGCACCCACCAAACTCACCGCTGCCAACCAAATTTGTGGACCAATTTTGTCAGCCAGAACACCTCCCACCGTTATGCCAATGGTGCTGCCAATGATGAAGCCCGTAAGAGCTCCATTAGAATTAGCGAGAGACATCCCATTCATGACTTCCATAGCAGCTACGAAAAAAGTTCTAATTCCGGTAAACCCTAGAGTCAAAAAGACGAAAAACAGCATACACATAACAATCGGAAACGTGAGCAAAAGTCTTATTCCCTCATGTAAGCTCTCAGGATCATGTTTTTTTGTTTTATTCTCTTCACTTTTTACCCTTTTGGCCGCTGCTCTTGCATCCCTTCCGTCCTCAAGAGCAGCCCACTGTGTCAGCATAAAGAGCGCATAAGCAACGCCAACGAGTCCCACAGCGATGAAAGCCCCCCGCCAACCCCACAAGGCTACGGCGCCAAGCATCGTACCCGGGCAAATTACCCATGCAAAATGACCGCTAAACAAATGAGCCCCAAAAGCGCGTCCCATTCTGGAATTGTTTACAGATGCAGAGAGGATTGCATAATCAGCCGGATGAAAGACCGAGTTGGCCATCCCCGCGATCGAATACAATACAATGAAATGCCAGAACTCCGAGGCAAAGCCGAGCCCGGCAATACTTGCGCCCATTATAAAGAGACCTGAAATAAGCGGTCCTCGCGCTCCATATTTGTCAACCAAAAATCCAAAAGGCGTTTGTACAGCAAAACTCGAAAAACTATATGCCGACAATATCGCAGCTAACATTGTATAAGTGAAATTTAGCTCTGCCGCTAACAAAGGCATGATAGGGCCAAAAACCATGAAATAGTAATGGCTGAACATATGCCCACCACTTATTACTGATGTGACCCTTATATCTCGTGCCAAGGAGGCCGAAGAAGTAGCCATTTCCGTTTGTTTTCCTATAAAATTTGTCTTCTAATTAATGGCTGAAATGCATCACCGCAAGGGCGAAGCCTTGCTGTAAGGGAAACACTACTGCAGACTTCGGATGTGAATAGGAGAAGACTCAATGTTTGATGGAAGTATCTCGAATATCAATGATCTTATAGAACCGGGTAGGGTGCATCGTAACGTCTATACAGATCCAGATCTATTCGAATTGGAAATGGATCGAATTTTTGGACAAGCTTGGATTTACGTTGGCCATGATAGTCAAATCCCCAATACGGGAGATTTCATTACCACGGAAATCGGCCGCCAGCCCGTTATCCTCATTCGGCATAGCGATGGAAACCCAAAGCTACTCATAAATAGATGCTCTCATCGTGGCGCCAAGGTGCTTAATGAGACAACAGGAAATGCAAAAAGCCTTACATGCCTATACCATGGTTGGAGTTTTGGGACAGATGGTAGTTGTCTT
>CAJXEC010000094.1 GCA_913052165.1 uncultured Rhodospirillaceae bacterium | reverse complement strand
ATAGGGTTGTAATACATATGATCTAATTTGATGTCCCCAACCAATATCAGTCTTTGCGTCATGATCCGCTTGCAATTGCTCTTCACGTTTCTTCAGTTCAGCCTCATATAGGCGTGCTCTCAACATGGACATCGCTTCAGCACGATTTCGATGCTGGGATCTGTCATTCTGACATTGGACAACTATTCCTGTTGGCAAATGCGTAATCCTGATTGCACTATCAGTTTTGTTAACATGTTGTCCCCCGGCCCCGGATGCCCTGTAAGTATCAACTCTCAGATCCTTGTCCTCAATCATTATCTCGATCGTTTCATCGATGACAGGATAAACCCAGACGCTAGAGAAACTCGTGTGACGCCTTGATGCTGCATCATAGGGAGAGATTCTAACCAACCTGTGAACCCCGCTTTCGGTTTTGAGCCAACCATAGGAATTTCTGCCCAAGATTTTTAATGTCAGCGATTTAAAGCCGGCTTCATCACCAGGGCTTTCTTCTAAATACTCAACCTTATAGCCGCGCCCTTCCGCCCACCTTATATACATTCGCGAGAGCATTTGGGCCCAATCCTGCGATTCTGTCCCGCCTGCACCAGCGTGTATCTCCAAAAAACAATCATTCGCATCCGCTTCGCCCGAGAGCAATGACTCTAGCTCTGCTTTGGCAGCGCGCACTTTAAGCTCCTTAAGCGCCAGCTCACCTTCGGCTATAGCGGCTAAGTCTGACTCTGTTTCTCCCAGCTCAATTAGAGTAATCGTATCCTCTAATTCGAGCTCAAGTGATTTAACATCTTTTATGGAATTCTCCAGCCAAGTTCTTTCTTGCATCAAAGTCTGGGCCCGTTCCGGATTTGACCAAATTTCCGGATCTTCAGCGACACTATTTAATTCATCAAGACGAAGTATGGCATTATCCCAGTCAAAGATGCCTCCTCAGGAGCTCTGCTGACTCCTCTATCTCCTTAACGAGCAACTCTGTGTCAGCACGCATACTGAAACCTCAGACCTCTTAGACACCAACTGAGATCTTGATTAATACAAACCTTCTATTTCGCCAATAGGTTTTTCGTCATTCGACCCACTAGGAAGTTTAAATTGCGTTACACCAAACTCCCCCAATTTATTAGGATTTTGATGGAATTTAAAAGCCTCAATAATCGTTCCCTTCCTACGAGCCTGGGCGCGGGCCCCGGTTTTAGCATTGATCCGTATTAACTTTACTCCAGTTGGAATCCTAAAGGGTATGGATTGAACGTTTTTGAGAGCCTTTTCCATAAAATCGCGAAAAATAGGCACTGCTACGGATGATCCCGTTTCTCGGCGGCCCATAGTTTTAGGCCGGTCAAACCCAGCAAAAATCCCGACCGCGAGATCTGGCGAAAACCCAACAAACCAAGCATCCTGGCTCTGATTAGTAGTTCCGGTTTTACCAGCCAAGGAGCGATTTAATGTTTTGATTCGTATCCCCGTCCCCCTTTTTACTACCCCCTCTAGCATTGACACGACCTGATACGCGCTTTGAGGATCCACTAGCTGCTCTCGGTTGTCAGGTATCACAGGTGGCAAATTCTCTCTCCATTCGACATTGCTACAGACATTGCAAGAACGAGCTTCATGTTTAAAAATCGTTTTACCGAGCCGATCTTGGACCCTGTCTATAAACGTCGGCACTATTTTTTTTCCTCCATTTACCAACATTGCATAGGCTGTCGTAAGTTTCAGTAGTGTAGTCTCCGCAGCCCCTAAAGAAGCTGATAGTAATTCGGGAAACTCCTCTGCCACACCAAAACGTTCAGCATAATTCGAGACTACCTCCATACCCAAACGCTGAGCTAATCTAACAGTTATTAAATTTCGAGATTTTTCGATGCCTAATCTTAACGTGCTTGGCCCGTAGAATTTTTTTGTGTAATTCGACGGTTTCCAAAGTTTTTGTCCCGGCCCTTGATCGGCAACAAATGGGGCATCTAAAACAATGCTTGCGGGCCCAAAGCCATGTTCCATTGCAGCTAAATATACAAAAGGCTTAAAAGCGGAACCTGGTTGTCTCAATGCCTGGGTTGCTCTATTGAACTCACTCCGGGCAAAGCTATACCCCCCCGATACTGCCAGCACCCTCCCCGTATGTGGGTCCATAGCAATTATAGCTCCATCAATTTCTGGGACTTGTTTGAGCGCCCACTCTTGTTTGTGCTGCGTTTTGATAAGTTCCGAAGGTTCCGCTTTTTTAACTAAAACCACATCTAATTTTTTTATAATATCAGTGAGCCCTCGAAACTTACTTCCTGGTTTGGAGTATGAGTGATGTCTAAACTGCCATTTTACTTGAGATAACCGAATTATCCCGAATGAACCATCATCGAGGCCAATCTCCGCAACATCATCCTCCACCTTTAAAACAACAGCCAAACGCCAGCTCGCAGCAGCGTCTAAAAGTACTGGTGGTTTAGAAATCCTTATTAAATTCTTTTCCCACCCATTTAGGTTTTCCAGCCTTGAAATAGGACCTCTATACCCGTGGCGCTGATCATAGTTCTCCAATCCCGCGCGCAACGCCTCGTCAGCAATTGATTGAAAACGTGGATCCAAGGTGCTTCTAACCGACAGCCCTCCTCCATAAAGTTTCTTTTCCCCAAATTGCGCCTTTAACTCCCTCCTTACCTCCTCCACAAAAAACTCTGCCCGCGCTGATAGCGTTTGGGATCTTTTCCTACTAACCAATGGTGAATTACGTGCCTCAATCGCGGCGGTTGCGGATATATATCCGTCCTCCAACATCCTTCCAATAACATAATTGCGGCGTAATACTGCTGCCCTCGGGTTTCGAAGAGGGTGATAATTATTCGGCGCTTTCGGAAGTCCTGCAAGAAATGCAGCCTCATGAATAGTCAGATCATCAAGGGACTTATCGAAATAATTCAAGGCTGCCGCAGCCACACCGTAAGAGCCCATACCGAGGTAAATTTCATTTAGGTATAGCTCTAAAATTCTTCCCTTAGACATTGCCCGATCTATTCGAAAAGCTAGTATAGCCTCTTTCAGCTTGCGGTCTAACGAGACTTCGTTAGTCAGTAGAAAATTTTTCGCAACTTGTTGGGTAATCGTAGAGGCGCCCACAAGACGTCTCTCAGTGCCAAAATTTTGGATGTTGGTAATTATCGCACGAACAACCCCAATAAAATCTATGCCGCCATGAGAAAAAAAATTTTGATCCTCTGCCGCAACGAAGGCATTAATTACTCGCTTGGGAAGGGAGTCAATCGGAACGAACACCCGGTTTTCCCGAGCAAATTCTTTCAAAAGTCTTCCATCACCAGCATGCAGACGGGTAGCAGTTGGGGGCTCGTAATTAATCAACTGCTGATAGTCTGGTAAATACCGACCATAATGCCAGAAGACAAATCCAATACACAGTGACCCAATTGTCACAAAAATTGCTGAAACTCCCAAGATACCGAATAAGAGTTTAAATATTTTTTTCATACAGCTAATCCCACCATCGCCTGACATTAAAACAAGCCATCAAGATGTTTTTGCCACTCAATTGTGGCGACATCATGGTCCTAGAAGCGCCTTCCGACGCTTAAAATAATTATCCACCGCTTGAACCAGCGCCGAGGCGAATAAACGGTGATAATTTTCATTTTTAAGGAGACTTTCATCTGCTTTATTGGACAGGTATCCCATTTCAATAAGGACGGAAGGCACCTCTGGTGCCTTCAAAACAGCAAAGCCAGCAAAGCGCCTATGATTCCTTAGCAATCTTATTTTCCCCTTGAATTCCTCGACCAGCATTTCAGCAAATCTAACCGAGTCGTTTTTAGTTAAACGTTGTCGTAAATCAATCAGGACCCGTGCTACCGCATCTTCGGTTTCTTCGAGATTCACTCCCGCGATAATATCCGCTCTGTTTTCTCTTTCAGCGAGAATAAGTGCCTCTTTGTCTGACGCTTTTTCTGAGAGTGTATAAATTGACGCTCCACGAATTTTATCGAGTTTTATTGAATCAGCGTGGATTGATAGGAAAAGGTCTGCCTTTTTCCTTTGTGCCAACTTAACCCTTTGTCTTAATCTAAGAAAAATGTCTTTATCCCTTGTTAGAGACACTCGATACCTTCCAGTCTTAATCAATAACTCTCTCAGTATTAATGCTTGTTTTAGGACCACCTGTTTCTCCCGTATTCCTGAAATACCGCGGGCTCCAGGATCTAAACCACCGTGCCCAGGATCAATCATAATCAGAGGTCTAACTAAACCTTGTATCGCGTCTACTTTTCGATAGGTAAACGGTTTTCCGATATCTCCTGTTATTTCCTTACTAACCCCAGACGAATTATTGTGGGTCGTAGCTTCCGAAATTGATTTTGATTTTCCGTGCTTGGCCTCAACAACTATTCTGTAAGGCTTACCCGAAACTCCCGGCAATACGAAAGACCGCCCGACTACAGTTGGGACAGAAAAGTCGATTACAAGGCGCGCTTTTTTGGGATTTATCTGTCCGAACCGATATCCAAGAATACGCCGTCCCTTTCTCACCTTTTGAAAAATTTTTGGCCAGCGTGTTGAGGGAAGATCAATAACGATTCTGTGAGGATTTGTTAGCGAGAAACTTTTAAACTGAACTATCTGGGTAACATCGAGGACCACCCGAGTGAAATTCTTATAATCTCCTACGCGGATCCCAAGAATTTCGTTTGATGCAGATACAGGCACGGGTGAACCAAAGAGAAGTAAAAAACAGAGAAGAAGTTTGGTATAGAAACCGCGATTTTTAGGCATTTTTAGATCGGCGCTTTTGCTAAATACGTTCGTTGGTTTGCGAGAGCTAACGTCTCAATGCGAGAGGTTACGTCTAAATATGTTATTTTTTTAAACTTTTAAAATTTGTTTTTGGAAAACCTCCCAAGGTATCAGCATAATTTCTCGCTAAAATACAATTTACCCCATTGTGGAATGGTAAATATATGGACTATCCTATTCATGTTGAGCATACCGATTCCGTTCTGAATCAGTAACCCTGGTTTAAGAGAATGCGGCGAAAAGAGAAGCTAGAGACAGCTTTCAAGACTGCTTTCAGGATCACGGTAATTTTTGGACCTCCAGGGGGTTAGCGTTTTGCAGGGTTCTTTTCCGGCGAGTAAAGTTCCAACGCGCTGAAGGCAAACTGGGCGCTTACCTTATCCTGATATAAGTGACCACTAAAATCCTGTACTCAACACGGGTATTGCGGGGCACGGAGTTGAAAAATGACACGCAGAATGTTGATTGATGGCGCGCACTCTGAGGAGATACGCGTTGTGATCACTGAAGGAAAAAAACTTCTAGATTACGATATTGAGTCCTCCACAAAGACGCAAAATAAAGGAAACATCTACTTAGCAAAGGTGATGCGAGTTGAGCCCTCTCTTCAAGCAGCTTTTGTAGATTATGGAGGAAATAGACACGGGTTCCTGGCGTTCAACGAAATACACCCCGATTATTACCAAATACCTGTTGAGGATAGAGAGGCTCTCAAAAAACATGTTGGCGAGTTTGAGGAAGCCGCTTTGGCTGCCAAAGAGCACCTCGAAGATATTGACGGGGACGGAGAACTGGTACTCGATGATGGGGCCGGCACAGACCCTGAGCAAGGCTCGGAGACGGAAAGTGCCGTAGAAAATGAGCAAACTGAGTTTCGTGAGCCAATTGAGGTCTCCGATACCCCGAACTCACGTCTGATGGAAGCTCCTGCGACTTTCTCGTCAGTGTCAATAGCCACGGATGATTTGGTAAATGAAGACCACAGTATCGCAGCGGCTGCAATTGAAATTGACAAAGAGAAGAACAAAAATCGGGAATACATCGAACGAGAAAACGAGGACCCTTTTGCAGAAAATGGCCAAACAATATCTCGGTCGGACAACCGATCGATACCACGCAGGTATAAAATCCAAGAGGTAATAAAACGTAATCAAATAATTCTCATTCAAGTAGTTAAGGAAGAGAGAGGAAATAAGGGAGCAGCTCTTACGAGTTACCTCTCTCTCGCGGGTCGTTATTGCGTGTTGATGCCAAACGTGACCAGAGGGAACGGAGGTGTTTCTAGGAAAATTACCAGTTCGGCAGACAGACGTCGAATGAGGGAGATGCTCACAGCCTTGGACGTGCCTGAAGGCATGGGTGTCATCATGCGCACAGCAGGTATACAGCGCAATAAATCGGAGATTAAACGTGATTTCGATTATCTGATCCGCCTCTGGGATGACGTCCGAAGCAAAACCCTTGAATCCTCGGCTCCAACCCTAGTTTACGAAGAAGGGGATCTGGTAAAACGAGCTATCCGAGATCTTTACACACGAGAAGTAGAAGAAATTTGGGTAGAGGGTCAGGACACGTACCAGTCCGCGAAGAAACTCATGCGAATGATGATGCCTAGTCACGCGAAAAGAGTTCAACCCTATAAAGATAACTTAATGCCGATGTTCCACCGCTACCAGGTAGAGAATCAAATTGAGGCAATGCATAACCCAGTCGTTCAGCTTAAATCCGGTGGTTATCTCGTCCTAAATCCAACTGAGGCCCTTGTTGCTATCGATGTTAACTCAGGCAGGGCGACTAAAGAACGAAACATTGAGGAAACTGCAACAAAAACCAATCTGGAGGCGGCTTCCGAGATAGCCTATCAAATCAAACTAAGGGATCTTGCTGGCCTGATTGTTATTGATTTCATAGACATGGAAGAACGTAGTAATCAGAGGGCAGTCGAAAAAAAGTTTAAAGACTCTGTCAGAGCAGATAGAGCAAGAATTCAAGTAGGAAGAATTAGCAATTTTGGCCTCCTGGAACTATCTCGCCAACGCATGAGACCAAGTTTAGTAGAAAACAGCACACAAACTTGCCCTAATTGCGGAGGAACCGGTAATGTTAGGTCCACAGAATCGATGACGCTGCATGCTCTGAGAATTCTCGAGGAAGAAGGCACTAGAATGCGAAGCAGCGAAGTCTCCTTAACACTGCCTAATCAAATAGCTCTTTATCTGTTAAATGAAAAACGGGATGCGCTCGATGCAATCGAATCCAAATACGAGATGAGAATCCGTATACTTGGAAATGACTCGACAAACCCAAATGAAATAGAAATAGAACGCAGAAAGGCTAATAGCGCCGACACAGGTCCTTCTGTAAAAGAAAAAGCACAGGAATTAGAAGAAAAATCGGAGGACAAGGTTCCCAAGAGGAAGCGTCCACGACGACGCCGTCGCAGAAAAAATGACATTAACGAAGATATAACCCTCTCTGAAGCGACACCAGACAATACTGAAGAGGACTCGCTACCGAGAAACAGCGTTAAAAACACGGATGAAGAACAACCTGGACGGCGAAGACGGGGAAAACGGGGAGGTAGACGACGTAACACGAGGGCTAAGACTGAAAATCAAAACGCTAAAGAGAACATTGAAAATGATTTGGGCAATGGCTCGAGCTTGAGAGGAGTGTCCACGGAAACTAGAAACAAAAGTGCTCCGAAAAAAAGTGATTCAGAAGTAAAAAAGTCTGAGGGCACAAAAGTTGGTTTTGACAGCAAGGCTCACGAAAAACCTCCGAAACGCGGTTGGTGGCAAAGGATACTTGATTAGCATCCACCTTACTTTGCGAGCCAATTGCCCAACCTTTCGACTGCCTCTTTTATCTTCATTGGATTTCCAGAGAATGACAATCGGATAGATTTATTACCCTTTAATGGGTCGAAATCCTTACCAGGCGTTGCCGCGACACCAGTCTCAAGCAGAAGATCCCTGCAAAAGGTCTCGCTGTCTTCAGTATGTTTTGAAACATCAACATAAATATAAAATGCGCCATCCACAGGTGCGAAATCCTTCAGACCCATCTTGATCAAACCATTTAAAATAATACTTCGGTTGCGCCTATATCGGAAAACATTTTGTTCCAGCTCGTCGATGCTGTCGAATGCGGCTGTAGCGGCGATCTGAGACATCGTAGGAGCAGAGATATACATATTCTGGGCAAGACATTCCACAGATCTTAGGAGTGCTTCGGGGACAATCATCCAACCCACACGCCACCCGGTCATGCAAAAGTATTTCGAAAAACTGTTAATAATAATGGCGTTTTCGTCATATTTGAGCGCAGTTTGTGCATCAAAATCAAAACAAATACCATGATAAATTTCATCTGATACTAATCTAATACGTCGGTGCCTTGCAGCGACACATAATCTTTCCAAATCATGCTGCTCTATCATGCAACCTGTCGGATTAGCCGGGTTGGCTACAATTAGACCATCGACAGGATTGTTTAATGAATTTAAAATTTGGGGTGTTGGTTGAAAACGTGTATCAGAGCTGGTCTCCAACCCTACTGGGGTTATGCCAAGTGCGCGTAAAATATTTCTATAAGCAGGATAGCTAGGATTACCCAGTGCTACTCTATCGCCCTGATCAAAGGCCGCTAAAAAAGCTAATACAAAACCTCCGGAAGAGCCTGTGGTAACTACTATCCTCTCTCGAGGCACTTGAACTTGATATCTTTGCCAATACCATTCAGAGATTTTTTCCCGCAGGTCGGATCTTCCTAAAGCTTCTGTATATCCGATCGCGTCCTCATTTGCAGCCTTTAACGCGGCATTGATTACCTTTTTAGGAGCGGGTGTAGACGGTTGTCCAAGCTCCAGATGAAAAACTTCTTTACCCTGTGCCTGAAGCCGATTACCGGACCGCAACACATCCATAACAATAAACGGAGAAACCTCTCCTCTTTTCGATACTTTTAGAGCCATAGCTTACACCCACGTACCATTACTCTTTTAATTATAGATGCTTGTTTAATACTAGCGCTACAGCGCAATATGTTTATTTTCAGGCTCATTGTTAACTAGCTTAGAGAAAAACTCTGTTTATTAAGCTCTTAATAGCACTCAGACAGGCACTCTTTATCGGAATAATCATCCCTGTGCACTTTTCCCAAATAGCTTCCGGGGGTTCTTTGATTCGTGACACAGAGACGGAACAAACCATAAGTTTTTTTGCAAATGATATCATCTCCGCGGCGGGCCTTGTAAAGGCGGCCACTAAAATACAGATACTACTCGACCCTGAGATAAATGCATTTGTTTCAGCTGGTCAAAGGATTACAATAACGACAGGATTAATCCAAGCTACGGAAACGCCGGGCCAATTAATGGCTGTCATTGCTCATGAGGTCGCACACATCGCAGGCGGTCATCTAGCAAGATTGAAGAACGCCCTTAATAGAGCCAATAGGACCGCGCAAGTCAGCAAATTTCTAGGCGTCGCCCTCGGAGCAATCAGCGGTCAAACAAACCTAGCTAATGCATTTGGGGTTGGCGGGTCGCATGTCGCCAAGCGTACGCTTCTTAAATTCAGCCGTACTCAAGAGCAGTCCGCTGACCTAGCTGCCACGA
Organism: uncultured Rhodospirillaceae bacterium; assembly: GCA_913052165.1. Lineage (GTDB taxonomy): Bacteria > Pseudomonadota > Alphaproteobacteria > MPNO01 > UBA2964. The sequence goes on along the minus strand of CAJXEC010000094.1, from coordinate 388 downwards.
GGTACCTTGACATGGTTAAAGTATCCAGTAGGGGAATGCTGCAGTTCCTTAAAAAACTTGAAAATCAGTCCCTACTAGTTCAAGCAAATACGGTGCCTTACCAGGACACGCACCCTCAGACCAAAGATCGAATTTCTTTTGTAGAAAACCATCTCCAGCAATCAAATTATCGTGGACAAACTGCTTCTCCGGGCGCCATGCTATTACATGCAAAACTTGTGGCCAAAATCTTTGCTTTTACCAATCCGCCATCAATAACCCTTGCTAAATATTCGGGCTCGTCAGAGCTTGTTCCTGTGAAATATGCTCGGGCGATCGCTTTTTTTAAAAAAGGTGAGGTTATTAAATCTTTAAACTTGGTAAAAGGATTAATTAAGGATGAACCCGA
>CAJXEC010000093.1 GCA_913052165.1 uncultured Rhodospirillaceae bacterium | reverse complement strand
TTTCTTTATTTTTTTGATCTCAGAGGGGGCAGGGGTGATCAAAGTTTTTGATGAAATACCAATCATATACTCACTGGGAATATACTTCCGACCGATTTCAGCATCTTCAATTACGTCCCTTGCAATATTTGTAAGTTGCATAGCGATACCGAGATCAATTGCATGGGCTCTCGCTTGGTCATTTTTGATCTCAAATAAATCGCAAAACATGAGACCCACAGTTCCAGCCACAAAATAACAATAAGTTAGCAATTCGTCCTCAGAAACGATATCCACCGTTTCCGTATCAAGGACTAATCCTCTGATTAGATTTGCGAGATGTTCAGGATTAATTGCCAAGCCCTTTAAATCTATATTTAGGTACTTCTCAGAGCCAGTAGGCTCGAGACGCAAGCCTTTTTCAATTCTCTCGAGATTAAAGCGTGATTTCTCTGAGTCTGAAGAAAGATCGGCTAAGTCATCCAATTCTCGGCAAACTGAATAAAGGGCGGCCACCTTCGTCAGGGCTTCTCGGCCCAAAAATCGGCTAGCAAAATAAAAACTTTTGCTATTTTTCCTAAGCGTTTCGACAGACATTCCTAAATTATCAATTTCTCAACCACCTTCGCGGAGTTTAAGACCCCAGGGACGCCGGCCCCTGGATGCGTACCCGCTCCCACTAAAAAGAGGTTCTCGAAAGACTCGGACAAGTTGTGAAATCTAAACCAAGCCGATTGTTTGAATGTAGGTGCAATTGAAAATCCGGCTCCATCAACACTGAGGTAATCTTCTTTAAAATCCTCTGGAGTCATGATCCTCAGATTTCTAATCCCTGATTTTAGGCCCGGCATTTCGTTATCGTTGAGTGCATCAATTATCTTTTCAGCGAGCAAAGGGGCCTGAGCTTTCCAATTAATCTGTGCTCGCAGATTGGGTACAGGTGCCAATACGTAAAAACTATCGTGTCCTTCTGGTGCAAAACTAGGATCTGTTGCAGTGGGTCTATGGATATATAAAGAAAAATCTTCCGGTAAAATTTGATGATCAAATATATCTCGCAATAGGCCAGAAAATCTCTCTCCCATCCAAATCGAGTGATGTGGAATTTGATTGAATTTTTGCGATGTACCAAAAAAAATTACGAAAAGTCCCATAGATCGTTTGTGGGACATCTTAATTTTGACTTGCAGGGACGAGTGCTTAAGAAGATCTCGGTATAAGAACAAAGGATCGCCGTTAAATATATACTGATCGGCCTCTATTTCCTGATTGTCTTCCGTGACAGCAGATTGGATCCGGTTGCCGACAGTTTTAAACTTTGAAATTGATGTATTGCAGACGACCTTAATGTTGTGGCGCTTCATTAATTTCTCTAACGCCGAAATTACAGCGCCCATTCCACCCATCGCAAAATGGACTCCATGGGCCCGCTCAAGGTAATGAATTAAAGAATAAATGCATGTGGTATCAAGAGGATTTCCGCCGAGAAGGAGGGGCTGGATGGATAAGGCACGTCTCAAATTTTGGTTCTCAATATACTTTCCGACTAGTTGCCAGACCGACCGATCTGCTCTTAATCTGAGCATCGTGGGAATCGCTTTTACTAGGGTAGATAGCCTGTGGAATGGCATATCAGCGAGATCCTCGTAGGCGGTCTTATAAAGAGCCTTGGAGTGTTTAAGCAGGCTATTGTATCCGGACAGATCCTTTGGAGAATACCTTTCAATTTCAGAATTGATTTTTGCGGGACTACCACCGTAATCAAAAACTGACTTATCTCTAAAGTAGAAACGGTACCAGGGATCTAGTGCAACAAACTTAACCGAGTCTTCTCTTTTTTCGCCGAATAATTCAAATAACTCATCAAATAAAAATGGTGCTGTAATCACAGTCGGCCCTGCGTCGTGCTTGTAAGGACCAATTTTTAGTGATTGAGCTCTGCCACCCAACTGAGACAATCGTTCATAGAGAGTAACATTGTAACCTGCGGCCCTCGCTCTTAAAGCGGCAGCAATACCCCCGAGACCACCGCCAATTACCGCAAGGTTTCCAGACATTAGGATCTACAATACGCCTCGATTCGACTTGAGATATGGGTCCTGAAGAGCTTGTTACCCGTCTGAGTATAGTTCGGTAATTTTTTAAACAAAGAGTCAGTTTGCAAAAGTGTATCTTCCACTATTCCAGGGAATAATGGCCCTTGCGTCCAGTGGTTTAAATGATAATTTTTAAGAATACCAGGCCCGTTCATTTTTAAATTATCACTATGTTGGTCCTCGTAATCATCCATTAGTTGATAGGCCAAACCAAACAACGAGGCAATTTCCTTACAAAGCTCGAGAGTAGTTTGAGTTTCTCCCTGGAGGGACATCACTAACAAAAAGGGGAGGCCAAAAAGCGTTCCACTTTTTGCTCCGGAGATCTCTTGATACCGTTCTAATGACCAACCTCTCGACGAACTTTCTAAATCTGCTTGTTGCCCGAGAACCGTCTCATTTATAGCCTCTGACAGATACTCTTCGAGGTTTCGTTGCAGGCTAGTCTCACTCCGCTTGATTTCTGACACAAAACTATAGGCTTTGGTGATTAAAAAGAGTGATAGATTTATTGCTACGCCCTCACCGTATTCGTTCCAAACTGATGGTTTTCCCCTTCGAAAACCGTCTCGGTCTTGGATATCATCCAATAAAAGCGAGCTTTGGTGCAAAATTTCAACCGCGGCAGCAATGAGAAACTGAGTTTCACGTGGAAGCCCTGCCTCTCTCGCTACTGAGAGAGAAATATTTGCCCTAAGACGTGAACCACCAGAGTTTATGTGATGGTCCCAAGCTTCTTTGAGAGTTCCGTTTAAACCTGAAAAAGATTCTTTAAGGAATAAGTTAAATGGTGCCTCTAAATTACTCGTAATTCCGTTTTCTAGAGAAACAGGAGAGGGCAGAGGCATTTTTGGAAATGTTAACCTGGAAAAAAGATAATCCTGGGCAGGAGAACCCCGCCCAGGATTGTCTAACTTAGTCTTCTTTTGACACGCTTGTTGCCGCGTACCAAATCATGAGACCAAAAGCTATTTTGTTTACAAAGTCTGCCAGGTTGTAAACGATATTTAGTGCCTGGCTTGCTTCAGGAGTTGCCCCTCCTGTTGCTGTTGTGTACACAAAGTAACCAAGGACATAACCAAGCGGATAGATAGCCCATCCGATAGTCACAATCCATCTCATGGTATTAAAGGCAGTTTGGACTGCTGCAGGAGCCTGATCGGCGGCCTTTTTCGAGGCCTCACCAGCGAACAACTCATACAATATGAAGGCCCAACCGAGCATACCAATTACAAAACCAACGGTCACATCAATGTAACCAGCCTCGCCCAGGAACCCTGGAATGATCATTACCAAGGTACCGAGGAACAAACGCCAGAATATCCCAGCCGGCGCAGCTCCGATGGCTCTCAGGATCAAATAGAATTCGATCATTTGAAGAGGAACAGTCAAAAGCCAATCGATATAGCGATAGACTGTCGGCGTTTCACCCGTTGATACCCATACATCGCGCATGTAGAAATAATGCACTGCTGCTATGAAAGTAATCAAACCAGAAACTACAAGTGAAGTCTTCCACTTTGCTGTTACTCCCTGTGTTTCCCACAGAAAGAACACTGTTGAAGCCATCATGGCCATAGAAATCAGCCAGAAAGATATACCTACAAAATCATCTGACTTAAGGTTTGCTGCAGCGTGAGCCATGGTAGGAGCCAGTGCGGCACCCCCTGCGGTCAGCCCAACCATCAGTTTTTTCGACAAAGACATAATTTCTCCCAATTTAATTAGAACGCCCGTACACTACTACGTAAAATCCGTAACCTCAAATAAAAATCGTGAAATCGTCACAAATAAAAATCGTGTAATGATCACTCAACAGAATATCTTTCTAGATACAGCCAAGAGAAAAGGAAGTTTTTCTTGCCCGATAAAAGTATTAAAATAATTCTTGCAGTTTTGCTCGCCTCAATTGTGATTTTCAGCTTACTCCCTCCAGTGGGGCTTCCAGATGGTTATCATAACTTCGTTGATCAGAGGATGCTATTATTCATTCCAAACTTTTTTGATGTGGCAAGCAACATCCCGTTTGCTCTTTTGGGCCTTTATGGCGTTAATTTTTTAACCAGATCCAAGAAAGATTTTTTTCCGTTAGATTTGTCATCCAAATTACCTTTTTTGGGGTTTTTCTTGGCCGTAATATTGGTAATGTTTGGATCCGCCAATTATCACTGGTCTCCAACGGATGCCACGCTGTTGTGGGATCGAGTACCGATCGTTATCGCCTTTGTGTGTCTATTTGGAGGATTCCTATCCGATCGTTTAAACTCTCGTGGCGTTGTACTGTATGTGACACCCTGCCTAATATTTCTCTCATTTGGTGCACTCGCGTGGGACCTATATCAGTTTGACCAAGGCGGAGACCTTCGATTCTATCTCCTTGTTCAAATTTTTCCTATCGTAATTCTTCCGATTGTCTGCAGACTTTATCCAGTTGGTCGCTTGACTACGGAAAAGCACCTCTGGCAAATGATTGCCTGGTACGGAGTATCAAAAATTTGTGAATTTTTTGATACTCGCATTTTTATTTTGACCAATGAAACAGTCAGCGGCCACACACTTAAACATTTAGCGGCTGCCATGGCAGTCCTTGCCGTGATTCGGATGCTTAGAGAAAAAACAAGGAAAAGTGTTTAAAGAGCAATCAAACTACAACAGCTCAAATTACCCCTTTAAAAAACGGGCCTTTTGGGCCCGTTTTAGTGTGAGATATCAGTTTTTGATTATCTTCTCTTAGGTTCTATTCGGAAACGTTCCCATGAACCCACCTTAGGACGGTTCGCATTCATGTTCTTGCCGCCAGCACCCTCGGCAACAAGGTATTTCTTGCCATGAGCCATGCAACGGAACGCAAAAGTCCCACCTTTCTGTGGAATAACCTTAATCTTCTCCCAAGAACCAACACGTTTGCGGTTGCCCTCTAAGCGACCATTAGGCTGACATGAGAGATAGGTCTTCCATGCCGTGTTGTAGATAGAATCCTTACGGATAATAAAGGTCTCCCAAGAACCACACTTCCGACGGTTCGCGTTCACAACCTTCTGGTTCTTCTCAACAACAACATATTGACCCTTCGCAGCACGGATACACACAGGCTTGTTCATAAGACCACGTAAGTTACCAGCAACAGCACGCGGTGGACGACGCTTGACGCTTGCTAACTTGCGCCATTTTTTAGCGTAGATGACTGGGCAATTTTGTGTGACCAATGTTTTTGTTGCTCTTAGGGCTTTGCTTTTAGCTAGGGCATTCCAGGCCGGTCTGCACACCTTTGGATTGCTAATGCCCTTTCCTTTGAGCCATTTTTTCCGATACATCACGGAGCAGTTATTTTTTATAAGGGTTCCAGCCCTATTTAACACTTTTTTAGATCTTAGGGTTTTTTCAGCTTTTATACATTGAGGACTTCCGCCAGATACCTGTGTGATAGGAGGAACTTTTATTTTTGGGGGCTTAGAGACGTAATTTGAGGGCTTTGAAGGTTTTGGCAGTCCAACCCTTGGAGGCTTCTGTAACCTTGGTTGTGTTTGTTTGGTGACCTGCGTTTTTTTGGTTTTTTGATAAGATTTAGATCTCGATCTGTTAAGATTTCTGGATGACTTTGAGCCCTTATCAAAATTGCCAGCAACCACTTTTCCTGCACAATTCCTCAGCATTCCAATAAATTGGGCACGCTTAGGCCCGGGGAGACTTTGCTGGTGTTTGTTGGCTGCCGCGGCAAATATATTGAGTCTCTGTCCTCCTACGGAAACGACATCTGAATTTGCTTTTTTTGCTATAACCCTGCAATTCCACTTTGATATTTTGTTGTTATATTGAGCCCTTCGATTGGAAAATGGGATATGTTTTCTACCCTTGAAATAAAGTGGTGTGACCTCAAGTATCATGCCGCGGAGAAATGGGGGCAAAGAGGCATTATTTTTAAGCCGAAGAATTATCTCTCCTGAATTGTTATCACATATGGAGGAGGTTAGATGCCGGCCAAGTTTTCCAAAACGGCTTCTGCGAACAGACTCGCAGAGATTTGAGAGATTTGTGTTGGTCCGAGAGAAGTTTTTGGAAACAATTTTTACATTTTCATCAAGTAATGCGCTGACATTCATCAACGGTTTCATGGTGGACTTGACTGGTTGAGATGCAGAAATTGAAATTGTCTGAAATAATAAAAGCACTACGCCTAAAGCGACGGATACCAATTTAGACATGTTTTTCCCCCATGTTCGTCTTCCTGCCAATTTTTACAGGTTTTTTTGTAAAAATACTACTGTATATTGCGCTCTTTGTGATCAACATAGGCAAGAAAAGCCCTAGGCAATGTTGTTTGTGTTTTGACAAGATTTTTTCCGTTGTAAATTCGCAGATCGCTTGCGAACGTTTACTTGTGAATTTTAAGAAAAATTGATTCGATGCGGGTGATAGAGAGGCCTGTTAGTTCTCAGTCATCAAAAAAATAGAGGGTTCTGATCTCAATGCTTTCTCGAGGGGTTGCTGTGGGCGGTGTTTCGGGCGGCTGAAATGAGCCATGTGCGGTCCATTTCGCAGTTCCATCTTCTAAAGAATCGAAACACTTTAAAATCACGACTTCTTCGGTTGTCATTTTTGGGAAATAGAACCATTCCTGATTAGCATTGTATGAGAGATGGAGGACACCACCAATACGATCCTGATATCGTCTCTCCGCAGGGATCAAATTCTTGTCGTCCAGCGAATCCCAGCCGCAAATCGCGAGTGGGGCGGTTTCTACGGGGCCTGTTATTGGACGCCATACATTAATTGAACCATATCTTTTCTTCAGTCTGATGTTGGCTTCCTCCTCGGGAAGTAGGTCTTTTACCCGTTGGGCTGCTGAGCGAATGGTAAAATCATTGTGCATATTTCGAACAGGATTGCGTACTTTTTTTGTTTTAGCCTTGGTTGGATCATCTACCCGAATAGTGTGATCAAAGACCAGGACTTTCGTTGCTCCGGTCACGTTCCTAACGAGGGTCTCCATTTCAGGATAGTAAATTTCTCTAACCTGCGCTTCGTCGTAAAAATCAGTAATGTTTGTTTTAAATTCGGTCAGGAAGAATCCTTGGTCATCGAGCTTTAATTGATCTCGGATCGGACGGGCGTCCCTGATCACGATTTGGTAGTCTTCGTACTTGCCAGACCGGCGATCCGATCCTCCGCCAGGCTCTTTCACGATGGCGATCGGCGTTTCACCATTATCGACACTAAATTGGACTGTCGCGGTGACCTCATCCAGGGCAGGGGCATTATCGAGGAGTGCAGACATAATCTTTTCCTAAAAATAGTATAATTGCTTCTTTAAAAGCAAATCAAATACAAATCGTTGCGCAGGATACCCCCATGCAGCGTCATAGCTCTGCATAGAGCAGTTATCTCTAATAAAAATGCAAACTACACTGAAAACAATAAAGATGAGCATTGCACGAAGAGCTATGGGTCGTTTTTAAATAGTTAAGAACAGTCTTGGTGAAACCTGATTTGTTATCCATGATCAATCATGGCCTCTGCTTTTTCAAAATCGAACGGCTTAGGATTTATATCACCATTGTAAATTCCTTCCACTCTCTCGTTAGTCAGCGGAAAACTGAACTCTTCGTTTTGCATTTTTATACGAGCACGCAGTTGTTCTTGAACAAGTTCCGTCTTCAGTTCAAAATCGTGATCCGAGAGTGGCTCATCATTCAAACCAACAATTCACTCCATCATATGACCAAATTCGTCCTCGTAGATCTCCCGGCACGCATGCGCAATCCTGTCATCAGCTCCTCCACGACCCTCAAGTCTCATACCCTCACGGAATAGCGTGCAATAATCACCCTCCGTAAAATGGCTCGCGCGGACACCGATGCTTCCGTAAGTATGGTTTTGTTTGATTCTCATGTCTGTTAGGACCTCATCCCACTCCCATGTTTGAAGCTCTTGGGGATTTAGGGGTGGGTCGTCATCTGATTTTATGGAGTCATAGACGTCTGCAAACAAGCAATAATGCCCAAACTCATCATGGATTGTATCGATGAGCCCTAATATGTGGTGACGATCGACCCCGTTATCGATTTTGGGGAATGAGTCTATTATTTCTGTCAGAGGTTCAAGAAAAATACCCAAGTCTTTGTGTTCACCAAGATCTTTTCCGTTAAACTCTTAAAAGTTTTGTCTCCTTAACCACAGTAAATCGGTCTCTTTTGTACGGATCGGTGAGTTCCAGTAGGCTCTTACCACCTCAGTCTCGCCTGCCCAAAGTGGCGCTGAAACCGATATAAGTTTTGTGAGGTTCTCATGCAAAGCCATTTTTTGGTCTCCATGAGTACGCTCTGGCGTATACGAGCTTTGGCGATTATACTTGGATAGGTTGCTAATTCAAAATAGGGGATTTCCGATGGATAGCGCGATAGAGCAAGCTCGTATTAATCCTGTTAATGAGATAACAGCAAAAACCGATACGAGAGATATTCTTCAAAACGCTCATAAGCAGGGCCAGATTCGTGACTTTGAGGATGTCTTTATTGTTGATATCGACTCTCATCATAATGAAACAGAGTCATGGCGCGAACTACTGGAATACATTGAGGATGACGTCCTGCGTTGGCAGGCGAGAGATCATTTGGTTAATCGCACAGGTTCTCCACCGTATGGCATCAATGGTGAGCATGCGCTTCGGTATCAGGATTGCGGAGGAAGGATTATCCACCAAGGCCTACGCGGTGAGGAGGTAAAGGAGACTGATGTCCATCGTGATGTTGTTTTAGCGCAAAGAGCCTACCAATCGATGATGGTTGACTACACGGTTGTTTTCCCGACGCCTATGCTTAACCTCGGTACGCATCCTCAATTTAACATGGAGGCAACTCTTGGCACTGCCTATAATCGTTGGTTTACCGAGAGAATCTTGGCAGCCGACGACAAACTCGGTTCCATGATTTACCTTCCCTTTAATGATGTGGAAGAGGCGATAAAAACTGTAGAGGAGTTTGGAGATAATCCAAACGTTGTCGGGTTTATGATTACGTCAGTCCGTTTCAAACCCGTTCATCACAATCGTTACATGAAGCTTTATTCTATGATTGAAGAAACGGGTAAGCCTCTTGGTTTTCATGCGGGTTATCACTGGAATGATGAATGGATGACCCAGATTAACCGTTTCGGTGCCATGCATGCTCTCAGTTTTACGTGGTGCAATGTTGTTCACATGACCAACTGGGTTTGGAATGGCATGTGTGAAAAGTTTCCCAAACTCAAAGTAATTTGGATTGAGTCTGGTCTCGCTTGGGTCCCGTGGTTGATGCAGCGACTTGACCATACCTATTTGATGCGGACATCAGAGGCGCCCTTACTTAAAAAGGTACCCAGCGAATATATGCGAGGTATGTATTACACCTCACAACCGCTAGAAACCGATCATCCTAAGGCAGTAGATCTCACTTTTGAGATGATTGATGCGCCGAACACATTGATGTATGCGTCTGATTGGCCCCATTGGGATTTTGATGCTCCCAGTGTTATATGGGATTTACCGTTTTTGAATGAGGGCGCCAAAAGAAACATTTTGGGTCTCACGGCCGCCAATATTTTTAATTTAAATGTTCCGGAAAGTAAGCGAGGGCTAGCGACTGCTGCGGAGTAGTTTTTGAGTGGCTTCAAAAACTAGCGTTCGGTAGATCGCGGCATATACCGCCCCTAATTTCTGATTAGTTTGGGCTGCATTCCTCTGCGTGCAGGATAAGACTTTAAAAATTATTATCTTTCAATGGAAAGTTTAGGATTGGTTATTATGCAGTCAATTGCAAGGTCACTAAAAATTGATCAAA
>CAJXEC010000092.1 GCA_913052165.1 uncultured Rhodospirillaceae bacterium | reverse complement strand
AGGGGCAAAAAGTATTTGAGAGATGCTCAGGCTAATAACTTAAAAGCATTAATAAATAGATTAAAGAGTTAAAGCGTAGATTGTATATTCATTCGCTAACCGCTAGAATTTAGCGCTCACTTAAGAGAAGGTCGAAAAATGGCTCGTGTTACTGTTGAAGATTGCCTGGAAAATGTCGATAACCGTTTCGAACTCGTTATGGTTTCAAGCAAGAGAGCTCGTCAAATAGCAACCGGAGGAAAGGATGCAATGGTTGACATTGAAAATGACAAGCCAACGGTCCTAGCGCTCAGGGAAATAGCGGAAGGATTAGTTGGTCCGGCGATTCTTGACGAACCAACAATGGAAGAAAAAGACGCATTGGCTTTTTCAGCGGTGCAAGATGGAGTCGAACAAAATGAGCAGGACTTCAGACCTTTATAATTTTTTACGATTTTTCGCTTATACTTTTGTCAATCTGCAATCCTCAGAATAATTTTGATCAAGGAGGCGTGTGGTGACCAGCATCGCAGCGCTTTCAAAAGACCTAAAAAGTTATTTAGAACCTCATCAGGTTAACCAAGTAGTCAAGGCTTACCATTTTGCTAGTGAAGCGCACGAGGGACAGAAACGAAAGTCCGGTGAGCCATATATTACGCATCCTCTAGCAGTTGCAAAAATCTTAGCTGAAATGCACATGGACCATCAGTGTCTCATGGCTGCTCTGCTGCACGACGTGATCGAGGATACGAGCATTCCAAAACATACTCTGGGACAGGAATTTGACGATGAGGTTGCAGAGCTTGTTGATGGAGTAAGTAAACTAAAAATTGTCTTCCAGTCCAGGGCAGAAGCCGAAGCCGAGAATTTTCAAAAAATGACTTTAGCTATGGCCAAGGATATTCGAGTTATCCTCGTCAAACTAGCGGACAGGTTGCATAACATGAGAACACTTGGATATCTCAACCCAGAAAAGAGAAGGAGGATAGCCAAAGAAACCCTCGAAATATATGCCCCAATTGCTCTGAGACTTGGCATGAATAATCTTCGAGTCGAGTTTGAAGAATTAGGTTTCAAAGCAATGTACCCGCTTCGCTCGTCAATGATTGAAAAAGCAGTAAAGAAAGCGCGGGGTAACAGGACCGAGATAGTCGATCAGATCAAAGAATCAATCGAAAACTGTTTATCCCGGCTAAATATTTCTGGTGAAGTATTCGGAAGACAGAAACATCTCTTTAGTATCTACGAAAAGATGCGTAATAAGCGGAAATCTTTCAGTGAAATAATGGACGTCTACGCTTTCAGGATCGTTGTTACTGAAGTGGATGATTGCTATCGCTCCTTAGGAGCAGTTCACAATCTCTATAAGCCTGTGTCGGCAAGATTTAAGGATTACATAGCAATCCCCAAAGCTAATGGCTATCAGTCTCTGCACACTACTCTTTTCGGTATGCATGGCATTCCCATAGAGATTCAAATCCGAACCCATGACATGGAGACCTTCGCTAATAACGGACTGGCAGGACACTATTTATACAAAACAACTGATGAATCGCCAAACAAATCAGGGGGCAGGGCAATTGAGTGGATGAAAGGTCTACTAGAAATTCAAAAAAATGCAGGGGACTCCCTTGAATTTATAGAAAGTGTAAAAGTCGACTTGTTTCCAGACGACGTGTACGTGTTTTCGCCCACAGGTCAAATTTTTGATCTTCCACAAGGAGCGACCCCAATAGATTTCGCTTACGCAGTTCATACGGATATCGGAAATGCTTGCATTGCATGTCGAATAGATCGAAGGTTAGCCCCCTTATCTGCGACACTTGAGTCTGGGCAAACAGTAGAGATAATTAGAGCGCCCGGGGCGAGACCGAATCCGACTTGGCTGAATTTCATAGTTACAGGAAAAGCAAGAGCAGGCATACGAAATACTCTAAAACAGCAGCAAGAGGTCGAGGCAACAGATCTAGGCAAAAGGCTTTTAGAACAAACTCTGCGTCAATGCGGGTTAACCCTAGACACATTGGATAATGATTCTCTTCAAACAATCCTCAGTGAAAGAGATATGTCTAATTTTAATGATTTGCTTCGGGAGATAGGGCTTGGAAATCAAATGGCGAGTCTTATAGCGAGCAGGTTAAAAGGCCAATCAGGAGAGAGCCCTCAATTTTCCGAGACCGGCGGCCCACTCGCAATAAAAGGAACTGAGGGTATGGTAGTGAGCTATGGCAAATGCTGCTGGCCAATTCCTGGAGACCCCATTATAGGACACCTCTCTGCTGGAAAGGGGATCGTTATTCACATAGACGCTTGTAAAAACATGGCCGACTTTCTCGAAAAACCTCAGGAAATAATGGAAGTGAGATGGGCGCCCGGCGTAGACCAAGAGTTTTCGGTTGAACTGAGATTGGAGCTAGAACACGATCGGAGCATGATCGCCATACTAGCCTCCGCTGTAACTAATGCAAATGCAAACATCGAGCGAATTAATTTTCTTGAAAAAGATGCTCACCTTAGTATTGTTAATCTAGTTATTAGTATCAAGGATCGAATTCATCTTGCTTCAGTCATAAAAAAAATAAGGACGATCAAAGGAGTAAATCGTATTCTAAGGGCAAGAAACTAATGAAAACACCAGTCTCAACAGAAGCAGCCCCCTCTGCAATCGGTCCCTATAGTCAAGCGATAAAACATCAGGGTACTTTGTATATCAGCGGCCAAATTGGGATCGTGCCCGGAGACAAGGCAATCTCTTCTACGGAAATCTCAGAGCAGATAGATCAAGTCTTCGCTAACTTAGAGGCGATCCTTTCGGAAACAGACTCGACCTTGGACGACATTGTAAAACTAAATATTTATCTAACAGACTTGGGACACTTCGATCTAGTTAATAAAAAGATGACTCTGATTTTCAACCCGCCCTACCCAGCGAGAGCTACGATTGAAGTCTCAGGTCTCCCAAAGGGGGCGATCGTTGAGATTGATGCAATCGCTAAATGCGATTGACGGAGAAAGAACTTCCAAGAGACCTCAGCAAATTACCGGTTGAGTCATTAAAAGGAGTCGGGCCGAGTCTACGAAACAAACTACTAAAAATCGGGATTAAAACGGTCGAAGACGCAGTTTTCCACCTTCCCCTGAGATACGAGGATAGAACAAAAATCTCGTCCATCGACTCCGTTACGCCAGGAAGAGCTTATCTTCTGGAAGGAAAAATAACTCAGATTAAGGTCATGTATGGACGTCGCCGAAGTCTATTAGCCTTTCTTGAGGATCCAACCGGAAAAATTGGACTAAGGTTTTATTATTTTTCGAAACGCCAACAGGAAAACTTAAAGCATATCAAAAAACTCAGGTGTTACGGTGAGGTTCGACAAGGATCGACTGGACCGGAAATCTACCATCCGGAATATTCAGAAGCGAAGATTCAAAGTAAAGAATCGAAAAATCTAACTCCAATCTATCCCTCAACTGAGGGAATTACTCAAAACACTCATCGAAAAATTACGAAAGAGGCTCTGTCACAACTTCGTATGTTTCCGCTTGAAGATCTAACTTCAACAAACACATCTTCTAGTTTGACTGAATCTCTCTTTTATCTTCATCAACCGCCAGCAGACGCTAATACTGATTTGCTTAACGAGGGCAAGCACCCGACTCAGCAAGCGTTGAGCTTAGATGAGCTAACTGCGCATCAGGTCAGAATAAAGCTGCTCCGTGAAGAACTCAAAAGTCTTAGATCGCCGCAACTTTCAGCCCCAAGCGACTTATATAAGAGGGCAATTGGCTCTTTTAAATTTCAACTAACTAACGCACAAAAACTCGTTTCCGCGGAAATCTCCAAGGACATGGTGAAAGGTTCTCCAATGCATAGGCTGGTGCAAGGTGACGTGGGATCAGGGAAAACAGTGCTTGCAGCACTGGCAGCTGTTCACGCGCATGAGAATGAGCTTCAAACGGCTTTGATGGCTCCGACGGAATTACTGGCGGAGCAACATTTAGCGACTCTTGAAACTTGGTTACGTCCGCTTGGCGTTGACGTGTGCTTGTTGACCTCAAACGTCAGGGGTGCTGACAGGAAGAGATTAATAAAAAGAATTAGCAACGGTGAAATAGGCCTTGCTATTGGTACTCACGCTCTTTTCCAAAGGCAAGTAAGTTTCAAAAATCTTGGGCTCGTAATTATCGACGAACAACATAGATTTGGTGTAAATCAGCGGCTAGCGCTCAGGAAAAAGGGAGCTGGCGAGAATTCAAGTCCTCATCAAGTTATCATGACTGCCACCCCAATTCCGAGGACACTCTCTATGGGTTTTCACACAGAAATGGATGTCTCAATATTAGACGAGCTCCCACCGGGAAGATTGCCAATAAAAACCTCTGTTCTATCATCTGATAAGAGAGACGACATTATTGCTCAGGTGAATTTTGCTTGCCAAGCAGGGAGACAAGCGTACTGGGTTTGCACGCTAATTAACGAGTCTGAAACTCTTGAATGCGAAGCGGCTGAAAAGGTGGCAAGCGAACTTCGAGAAAAATTGCCGAAAATTTCCATAGGCCTGGTGCACGGTCAACTCCCCTCACAAGAAAAAAATAAACGGATGCAGGAATTCAAAAAGGGAGCTCTCGATCTTCTCGTTTGCACTACCGTAATAGAGGTTGGGGTAGACGTGCCGAATGCGAGCTTAATGATAATTGAGAATTCTGAACGGCTAGGCCTTGCGCAGCTGCATCAGCTTCGAGGCAGGGTGGGCCGAGGGAACGAGGCATCCCATTGTTTGTTACTTTATAAAAAACCAATTGGAGCTATAGGCCGACAAAGATTGGATGTAATGAGAAATAGTAATGATGGGTTTTTTATTGCAGAAAAAGATTTAGAAATGAGGGGACCAGGAGAGGTTTTTGGAACACTTCAATCAGGCGAGCTAAGATTAAAAATCGCGGACCTTCAAAGGGATAAGAAGATTGCCGCTAAATCAAGAGAAGTGGCTAGACAGCTCTTGACCCAAAACAAGGAAAAAGCAAAGAGGCTTGTGAATCGTTGGATCTCTAACGAAGACAAAATCAACCTTGCATAGGAAAATTTTTTTGAACTTTTAATATTCTAGCTTGCCCTCGCTCTTAGCGACAATAGCTGCGACAGTAGCGTCGCCTCCAACATTGATGGCGGTTCTCAACATATCTAATAGCCGGTCTACCCCGATGATTAATGCAATTCCTTCAACTGGGAGGCCGACTTGCTGAAGAACTAAAGCTAAGGTAATCAGGCCAACGCCAGGGACTCCCGCTGTGCCGATAGAAGCCATAGTCGCGGTGAGTATAACCATCATATAGCCCCCTAATCCAATATCTACGGAATAAGCTTGGGCTATAAATACGGTCGCTACCCCCTGCATGATTGCAGTGCCATCCATATTTATTGTTGCTCCCAACGGTGCAGTAAACGAGGCCACCTCCTTCTTGATCCCCATTTTTTTCTCGAGTGTTTCGAGGGTAATTGGCAAAGTGGCACTAGAACTACTTGTTGAGAAGGCATAGGCCATGACAGGATAGAAATCTCTAAAAAATCCGAGCGGGCTCAAACCTGCAAGAATCCTCAGAAGAAGAAAATAGGTTATTACAAAATGCAGGATTAATACTAAGACCACATTAGAGAAATATTTAGCGAGGTCCAAAATACCTGAAAACCCCATATTCGCGAAAACCGTTGTCATCAAACAAAAAACACCTAGTGGCGCAACAGACATTAACATCAGAACAAGTCTCATTATGACTTCGTTCCAATCATTTAAACCATCACGCAATCTGGCGCCATGCTCTCCACTTTTTGAAATTGCCACCCCGACCAATATTGCGAACACGATCACCTGTAACATGTTCCCTTCCGCCATTGCTTTTACAGGATTACTAGGAAAAATCTCTAGAAACACTTGCTTCAGAGGCGGGCTTTCTTTCCCCACGAATATCGTGTCAGAGGCTAAAGACATTCCTAAGCCAGGATTTATTAGGTTTGCAACGATAAGAGCTAGGGTGATCGCGGCGGCCGTTGTAAAAAGGTATAAACCAAGAGTTTTAAAACCTATCCTTCCAAGGCTCGTCCCTCCAGAAAGATTGCTCGCACCGCACGCTAAAGAAACAAAAACAAGCGGCACCACAAGCAATTTTAACGTAACGATAAAGATTTGGCCGCCCAAATCTATAATACCATTTACCCCAAATTGTATTATGAAGTTAGAGTCATCAAGTGATAGATAGTGGGTAAAAGACCCGAGCAGCAAACCTAGGACCATCGCTAAGAAGATTTTCTTAGTTAGCGCCGACCGGTCAGCCACCAATTACATCTCCATCATTTCAAAATCGATCTTACCTACGCCGCACTCCGGGCAAAGCCAGTCATCGGGAACGTCATCCCAAGCTGTTCCTGGTGGTATCCCATCTTCCTCCCATCCTTCTTCTTCATCGTATACAAAACCACACACAATACACTGCCATGTCTTCATTTATTTCACTCTTTCCCGCGTTCTTTTTTACTTTTCACAACCCAACTTTTACGGACTGTTTGAGCGTCGTATACTACATTAATTTAACATGCCATCAAAACAAGTAACCGAGATGATTCAATGTTAAATCCGTTTCAGGCAGACAGATTAATGCCGGTTAGAACGGCTGTTTCCCTAACAAGACTCGACCGTCCAATAGGTATTTTTCTCCTCCTCTGGCCAACGCTTTGGGCTTTGTGGATATGTTCTGCCGGTTGGCCAGGTTCCCATCTTTTCTTCGTCTTCACGCTGGGGACCGTCTTCGCTCGATCAGCAGGGTGCATAATAAATGATTTAGTGGATAAGGACTTCGATCCACATGTAGAAAGGACAAGGTTTAGGCCCTTAGCAGCGCAACAACTTTCAGTTAAAAGCGCTTTTTTGATTCTTATTTGTCTGTTAGTTCCATGCTTTCTGCTAGTTTTAACCTTGAACACTTGGACCATAATTATGTCATTTGGGGCCCTAATAGTTATGAGTGCTTACCCTTTTATGAAAAGATATACACATTTTCCGCAAGCTTTTCTTGGAATTGCTTTTTCCTGGGGTATCCCTATGGCGTTCTCAGCTGGGGGGGGAAGCCTCGATGCCACTATGTGGCTATTGCTAGTTGCAAATTGGGCATGGGTAATCGCTTATGACACCCAGTACGCGATGGTAGATAGAGACGACGACATAAAACTCGGTTTGAAGTCGACTGCAATTATATTTGGAAAATTTAGCCATATAGTCATCGGGTTTTTACAATTTATTTCTCTCTGCATTTTAATTTTTTTGGGCGAATCTCATGGTTTCGGTTTGATATATCAAATCTCTGTTCTCGGCGCAGGCTTGTGTTTTTTTTATCAACATATGCTGCTTTCAAAAGCAACTCGAGAAAATTACTTCAAAGCATTTTTAAATAACCACTGGGTGGGATTTATTATCTTCGTCGGTGTTTGTGGAAACTTTTTTTAAATTCTTCGCTATATTATTTGGGCAAATCAACAACATTAGAAAAAAGATACTTGGCCAGCGCTCCTTACATCTGTGATAGTATTCTCCCAGAAAAAGGAGAACTTCAATTTTTCAAATAATTAGAACAATCGATCGGATAACTGATTTTTCTGGGACAGCAATAGCCTGGTTCACTCCACTAATGGTAATTTTTACATGTGGGGTTGTTGCCGCTCGTTATATTTTTAATGTTGGTTCAATAGGGGTTCAAGAACTTGTTATGTATCTCCATGGCAGCGTTTTTATGATAGGTATTGCCTTCACTTTAAAAGAAAAAGGACATGTTCGCGTAGACGTTTTGCATGAAAAGTTTTCAGAAAAAACTAAGGCCATCATTGAGATTGCTGGGACTCTTTTCTTTCTCATGCCGTTTTGATTTTTCATATTCTTTGTGAGTCTGGAATATGTGGGATTCGCCTGGTCTATTAAAGAAAGTTCGCCAGACCCAGGAGGTTTGCCAGGAGTGTTTCTTCTCAAAACGTTGATTCCAGTCATGGCGATACTCGTTGGTTTTCAGGGAATTTCTGAGTCCTTGAAAGCTTTCGGTCGTCTAAGATCAATATGACCCTAGCCCCAATAGTCTTAGTCTTAGCCGTTTTTACAGTACTTATTCTTGGATATCCGGTTGCAATTTCGTTAGCAGGTACTGCCTTGCTTGCAGCGGCCATCGGAATCTTTTTCGGGACATTTGATTCGGCTTTCTTGTCTGCCACACCGAGCAGAATATTTGGAATTATCTCCAATCAAACCTTAGTTGCCGTTCCACTATTCGTCTTAATGGGCGTTACCTTGGAGAAAACAAAACTGGCGGAGCAACTCCTAAACACAATGGGAAGAGTGTTTGGTGACCTACCGGGTGGCCTTGGAATTTCAGTAACTGTCGTCGGTATGCTAATGGCAGCAAGTACGGGGATTGTCGGAGCAACCGTTGTGACAATGGGCCTAATGGCATTACCAATAATGCTTAAGTCAAAATACCATGTTCCTTTAGCAGCCGGAACAATCTGCGCTACTGGCACGTTAGGTCAAATCATACCTCCCTCTATCGCTCTGGTCCTCCTTGGAGACGTCTTGTCAAATGCTTATCAGCAGGCCCAATTGTCTCAAGGCATATTCAATACCAAATCGGTTTCCGTTGGAGATCTTTTCGCTGGAGCCTTAATCCCCGGATTATTGCTAGTGTTACTTTACCTGCTTTATATAATCCTCGTTTCAGCCTCTAAGCCTAATTTGGCCCCAGCGATAAAAGACCAGGAGTCTGTCACCGGGCGAGATTTTTTTGCGAGCGTATTCCCCCCACTTTTTCTTATCTTCGCTGTCCTTGGTTCCATTTTAGCAGGCGTAGCAACGCCTACCGAAGCCGCTGGCGTAGGAGCTCTGGGGGCTATCATGCTGGCTTTCTTAAAAAATGAACTTAATGTTAACAATCTAAGGGAGATATCGATCTCCACAACTAAAACTACCTCGATGGTGTTTTTTATCTTAATCGGCGCCTCGCTCTTCTCGCTAGTTTTTAGAGGATATGGTGGAGAAGAATTAATCGAACACTGGTTCTCTCTAATTCCTGGGGGGTCGACTGGCGCATTAATTATAGTCATGCTGGTTATTTTTCTGTTGGGTTTCATTCTAGATTTTATAGAAATAACTTTCATAGTCGTTCCGATTGTTGGACCGGGATTGCTTGCTCTCGGAGTGGACCCAATTTGGTTAGGGGTAATGATTGCTGTTAATTTGCAAACGTCTTTCCTAACGCCGCCTTTTGGTTTTGCTCTATTCTATCTTCGAGGTGTCGCTCCAAATCAGGTGGAGACGAAAGACATTTATAAAGGGGTCGCTCCATTTGTTTTCATTCAATTAATCTTGCTATTTTTACTCGCTTTTAATCCGAGATTAGCGACTTGGTTGCCAGAAATTTTGTATGGATAATTTCTTTACGACCAAACGTCCAGTCCCTCCTTTTCGACTTTGAGAAGCTCGTCAAGGTTGTGCGAAAGAATCTTTTTTATATTGAGTTGCATCATGTGGCGGTCAGGCGCGTCGAATTTAGCGAGCTCCCTTTCTAACCGCTCAGCTGACGGCGCTCGTCCGTCTCGCGCTCTTGTGAGGAACCCGTTTGTATACTTTCGAAGCAATTCATAATCTTTTGTGATTGCAATATCTCCTCTCAATATCACCTGACGCCCAATATTACTTGGGTCCCAAATACAAAAAGAAGTGGCCGGATTCCTTTTCCAAGCATAATACTTGGCACGATTGGTGGTAGAAGTGACAGTTATCTTGCCATCAACCATCACGTACAACATTATGGCTGTGACTGGTTCCGATTCTTTCGTCACCCAACTGACAACAGCGTGACTCGCCGTTTCTATAATCTTTTTAACTTCTGGCTCTTCTAACGTAAATGGTGCTATCTCTCTTCGGGCAAACCAGCTTGGACGCTCTGAGTTCATCTGCGAATCCGGT
>CAJXEC010000091.1 GCA_913052165.1 uncultured Rhodospirillaceae bacterium | reverse complement strand
TTGCATGTGTTAGGCCTGCCGCCAGCGTTCGTTCTGAGCCAGGATCAAACTCTCAGATTTACGGTTTACCTGTAACAATTTACAGGCTCGCAATCTTAACTGAGCTCGCCTCGCTTCGCTTAAAGCATATGCACATTTTGAGTAATCAGAATGCGCAAACTTTAAACAGCTTAGCGTGCTCGACTACACGTCGCCGCCTGCGCATCCCTTCCAACATTTCACTTTTTAAACAGCTCAAAAACAGTCCCAATGGATGTCTTCGGGCAGATCTCCAATTGACGACCTGCAAGGAGACGAGGTTATAAGGGGAGCGGACGCAGGTGTCAAACGCTTTTGAGAAAAAAACCTCTTTTTTAAGTTAGTTTTTATTTTTAGCTGACGTTAAAAGTTCGATCAATTTTTTCTTTGGATTACAGAGAGTTAACAAGCCTCGCACTTGACAATAAAACTTGACACACAGGTTTATATGGCTTCTGGTAAACTCAGGAAGAAAAAAATTTACGCTTACAGGTTTCCGATCGACTCACATGAAACGCGCACGCAAAAAAAAGAGCTATTATTGAGGTAATTTTGATTGTTTCTAAAAAACTCGAGGGTTGCAGAGTAGCTCTTCTGAGCGCGGTCGTGATTTTTTTGCCTTTGTTTTCGGCATGTACTGAAAAAGCACCCCTGTCCTTATCAACCCGCGCCAACCTTCAGACGACTGCTCCGCCCAACGCGTCATACGCCCAATTCACTGATATCCCTGTTCCTGCAGGAGCAAAAATGGATTTAGACAGAACACTGGTGTTTGGAGAGAAAAACCTATGGATTGGACGCTTGGTATTTACAACTGAACTGGGGGCATCCGATGCTTATGATTTCTTCACAACAGAATTGCCGCGCTTTGGGTGGCGATCAGTTACAACGGTCAGGTCAAGAACAAACATTTTGATTTATACACGAGATAATCGAGCAGCCACGCTGGAAATTACCGGACAAAAGCTTGGAGGTTCTACAGTCTTTTTTTCAGTTTCTCCACTGAACTCTGGAAAGGACGGAAACAACTTATCTCCTTCTGACGGTATTCAGGTAATCCCTTTGATGAAGTAATGTCGCTTCCGCACACAAAGCTTCATCCATCATTTGGCGCCAAACTCCTCGATACAGATCTCCGTGAGATAGAGCCTAACGTAATTTGGAAATTGTTAGACCTTATGGATGAGCACGCTGTCTGCGCAGTTCCTCACAGGGTCCCGTTGACCAATGAGCAGCACATCCATTTCTCTAAAATGTTGGGACCCATTGAGCGTTCAGCAAAAAAAATAGCTGGGACTAGTAAACGGCTTCCGTTTGACGAGATAATCGACCAAAGCAATTTAGGTCCCGAAGGGAACATTTATAAAGACGGTGATCGGCGCCTTGCTCTCAAGAGAGCCAATCGGTTGTGGCACACAGATATGTCCTTTTATCGAATTCGGGGCACTTATTCGGTTCTCTCAGCCCACATTGTCCCACCCGAAGGAGGTAATACGGAACTTATCGATATGCGGGCCGTTTACCGTGATCTTTCCGACACAATGAAAAAACAGCTTGTCAATATGTCCTCAGAACATTGTTATTGGCATTCCAGAACTTTGGGAGGAGGCCCATCTCCATTACCTGAAGAAAAAGCTAGTCGTCCTCCAGCCATTCACCCTTTGGTGATCGAGAACAAAAGGAATCGTCGAAAGTCATTATATTTAGCCTCACATATCCGATCAATCCGGGGTATAGAGGAAAATCAAGGGGCCAAACTACTTGAAGAACTAAATGAATTTGCAACCCAAAAGAAATATATTCTCTCGTATCAGTGGAGTGTTGGTGACGTACTGATTTGGGATAATCTCGCAACTATGCACAGAGCAACCCCTTTCCCAGATCAGAAATACGTCCGGGACATGCGCCGTACGACTTGCAGAGAGTCCTTAAATTAGGGATTTGAGCCCTTAGAGTTTAGTTGATTTTATCAATTTATGCTGCTCGTAACAGGTAAGCGCAAAGTAAATTCTAAAAATTTTCTGCGAAAACGTCTCGAGGACTGGCGGTTGGTGAAGCTTCTGCTAGAATACGTTTTATCGTTGAGACTACATTTGGAGATAAGCACATGGCCCCGCACGACGGACCGGACGGACACACACATGATTGGGTAGAGCCCAAAGACCTCCTAACTAGATCTGGCTATGGCGAATTCAAAGCGCCAAAAAGTTCCTATGACATTTGGATGGAGGAACAAGAAATACCGATTTATCGACACATCGGAATTGACAAAGTCCAGAACTTACCGTTGAAGCCTTGGAAAATGATGGGCGCCAATGCGACATTTGTCCAATTGTTCGGCACAGAAGGGATGTGGGGTTGCCATGTTATGGAAGTCCCCGGTGCGGGGGCCACAATTCCTGTAAAACACATCTACGAACAACAATATTTTGTTGTAGAGGGGCGCGGTTCGACAGAGGTGTGGGAAGAAGGACAAGAGGATAAGGCCCATGTCTTCGAATGGCAGAAAGGATCGCTTTGGTCGATCCCGATGAACGCAAAGTATCGTATTGTTAATGCCTCCAGCAGCCCGGCGCTCTTGCTAGGAGGAAATACCGCTCCAAACGTAATGAACCAGTTTGATAACCCAGAATTCATTTTCAATTGCCCGTACAATTTCCGAGATCGTTTCGATCCAAACAGAGAAGATTATTATAAGCCTTCCGACGAAATCCTTGCTGATCCGATCCGCGGCCTCGCAATGACCCAAACCAATATCGTTCCAGATATTGTTGATTGCGAGCTACCGTTAGATAACAGAAGATCGCCAGGATACAGAAGAATCGAACCTCACATGACGGATAATAATTTTTATCTTTGGATCGGTCAGCATGAACCAGGACGGTACTCGAAAGGTCATGCGCATGGCTCTGCAGCCATCCTGATTTGCATCAAAGGCAAAGGCTACACTTACACCTGGCCAGCAAAATACGGAGAGACACCTTGGAAAGACGGCAACGAAGACAAGGTTTTACGCCAGGATTATGAGCCTGTCGGAATGGTCTCCGCAGCACCGATGTCCGGAGATTGGTACCATCAACACTTTGGAATGTCCGACGGTCCTTTCAGATTGACCGCCTGGTTTGGCCCGCATCATCCGGGCCGAACTATTAAGCGTCCAGGTGAGAATGCCACGGATTATGGAGCCATAGATGTCCGAGATGGCGGCACAGCGATTGGTTACGACATTGAGGATCCTTACCTAAGAGGGGAATTTGAGGAAGGACTGGACTCCTATGGGATTAAAACACGCATGGAGTCCGAACTTTACGATCGCAAAGTTAACTGAACCCTCAGCAATATTGGTGAGGCACAAACGTGCCTCACCAAAAAATTGAAAGGATAGACCTTGGCCAATGTCTCGAGTGAAGGCCGTTTTACAAGCGCCGACCGTCATATCCAAGAAGAAGAAGAAATAGAACTCACAAGCGTAGGAGTTGATATTGGCTCATCGACGTCTCACCTGGTTTTCTCCCGAGTAGTAATGGAAAGAGTCGGAGCGCGCTATTTCGTTGCGCAACGAGAAACCTTGCATGAAGCTCCCATTCAACTTACTCCCTATGCGGTTGGTGATACGATCGACGCTGATATACTTGGTGAGTTTATCGAAGACTCATATCTAAGCGCTGGCCTCCAACGGTCTGAAATCGATACTGGGGCTCTAATATTGACGGGGGTAGCGGTTCGACGAGCCAACGCGCGAGCCATAGGCGATTTATTCTCCGCCGAAGCTGGAAAATTCGTCGCTGTTAGTGCGGGCGATGGCCTAGAGGCAACGATGGCAGCCCACGGATCGGGAGCAGTAATTCGATCAGCAGACAAAAACGGCCTTGTCATCAACATAGATATAGGAGGAGGAACGACAAAGATTGCCCATTGCTTCCAAGGGAAAGTGCTTCAAGTAACAGCCGTGGATGCAGGAGCAAGATTGCTGGTACTTGATGAGGAAGGTTCAATAGTCCGAATAGAACCAACCGGTAAAATGCACGCAGAAAATATCGGTTATCCTATGTCAATCGGCGACAAGCCTGAGGCAGAGACTCTTAACGCGATGGCTGATCGGATGGCAATGCGTATTATCGAGGCCGCAGGCCTCACAAAGATGTCTGATGAAACTTCAAAAATGCTTCTACTTCCACCTCTTCCAGAGGTCGCCGCAGTCGAAGCTCTTACTTTTTCAGGAGGCGTTTCGGAGTTTGTTTACGGTGATGAGTCCTCTTCTTTTGGTGACCTTGGTCCCCAGCTTGCGAGAGGCGCCAGGAGCCGCGTCGAGAAACTCAACATTCCGATCGAGCAACCTGTTGCCAAAATTCGTGCCACTGTCGTGGGGGCTTCTCAATACACCGTTCAATTATCAGGTACAACAATATATGTTTCTCCCACCTCAGCGATCCCAATCCGAAATGTCCCAGTGCTAGCTGCGGATTTCGATTTCTCCCAATCGGATATCGATCCAGAAGCAATATCGAATTGCGTCAGGACAGCCAGGACCAGACTTGATCTTGCTGATCCTGACTCCCCACTGGCGCTATCATTTAAATGGAAAGGATCGGCAAGCTTTCAGCGTCTTGAACAGTTTGGTCAAGGAATTGCTCAAGCCTTGGACGACAATATCAGTCGAAATATTCCACTTGTTCTGGTCAACGACGGTGACATAGGAGGGTTAATCGGCATTCATTTTAAAGAAGAAATCAAGCTCTCATGCCCAGTCATATCTATTGATGGCGTCACGCTAAGCGAGTTTGATTTCATTGATATTGGGGAAATGATCAACGCTTCCGGTGCTGTCCCTGTGGTTATAAAGTCTTTGGTTTTTCCGCCGGTCAGTGTTTAAAGAGAAGAATACTTTTAATTCTGAACCGCATGAATCCCTTGGGGGATAATCCGGAGCGCATCGTTCTCTAACCAGGTGGAATTAACTCTGGTGCACTCTTCCCATAAGCACCTTTGTAAATAAAATCGCCCAGATCCTTCCTCGTTCGGGGCTGAATTTCTCGCTCCGGAAGGTCATCCATAAGATCTTCAGGCTTCCCCTGATAGCCCAAAACAAGACCGCATATAATTTCGATTTTCTCCGGTATCTTGTAGGTTTTGCGTGTCTGATCATAATCAAGTCCTGCAAAATGATGTACCACTAGACCTCTAGACTCCGCCTCGAGTGTTAATTGTGCTGATGCCATCCCAGTATCGAACCGATGCCAAATATTCTCTGTGCCGCCTGGCAAGGGAACCGGCTCCGACAAAACGTAACCAATTACTGGGGCCGTTCTTGTCCAACGCTGGTTACGATCAAGAGCACAATTTTGAGCCTTCTCCCATGCATCGGGATCTGACTTGGTGGCTAAGATGTATCGCCAAGGTTGTAGGTTATTGCACGAGGCTGCCCAACGAGCTGCCTCAAAAAGAGCAACCAAGATATCATTGTCAACTAATTTCTCAGAAAATGACCGGGGAGACCAGCGGTTCAGTATTAGATCATTTAGTGGCTTGCTTACAACTGCAGGTTTTCGGAGTGTCATTCTAGCCTCGATGGAATTTTACCTAACCGATGAATACGGGCGTGACGAATTTCTCGCAAGGGGTAAAATGAAGAAAAAATCAGCGGTCTAAGATTTAGAGGTAATAATTAAGTGCCAATCAAAATTCCAGAACTGAAACGCTTACCTGGAGAGCAGGGAAAATTAGTTGTAGACCCCTCAAGTTGGATTGGAGGAGAACTTCTGCAGTCTGAATCTTGGGTTCATGAAATGACCCGAGCAGAAATCCAGGATGTTGAAAACGCTACTCATAACTTCGAGTTATCAGGCGTTGATATGCTAAATATAACCAGAAAACACTTCCCGCTCCCGATTTTTGGGGAAACGCTCAGCAAAATAAGAAAACAACTTCTGTCAGGGTTAGGACTCACTCTCATTCGCGGCTTTCCCACCCAAAAATACAATCGACACCAATTGGCAACAGCTTTTTTCGGAATGGGCACTCACCTCGGCAGAGCAGTCTCTCAAAACTCGAAAGGACACATGTTAGGGCATGTCAAGAAGTTAACCGATAGCGACTACAACACAGATGCAAGGGAGAGAGGCTACCGTACCAATGTCAACCAGCGCTTCCACTCTGACAGCTGCGATATCGTTGGCTTAATGGTTCTCCAAACTCCGAAAGCAGGCGGATTGAGCAGTATAGCCAGCACAGTCACCGTCCATAATAAAATGTTAGAGCGCCACCCTGACCTCACCCAAGTCCTTTACGAGCCCATGTATTGGGACAGACGGAACGAAGTGCCAGAGGGCAAAGACCCCTGGTATATTCTCCCAGTCTTTAATTTTGTTGACGGCTGGTTTAGCTGCAGATATGGAAGACAATATATCGACTCTACCCAACGTTTCGCAGAGGTTCCACGAACAACCGCTCAACAAAAAGAAGCTCTCGACACGTTCGACCAACTGCTCTCTGAATTCCATCTAAAAATGACTTTCAAGGTTGGCGATATCCAATTTCTTTTGAATCACACAACCGTGCACGGTAGAACAGCTTTTGAAGACTGGCCAGAGCCAGAGCGTGCGAGACACTTGTTACGTTTATGGCTGTGCGTCGATGGGGAGAGACCTCTTCCAGCTGTACTCGCGGAACGGGTTCGCGGAGGAATAGTGACTGCTGAGACCAGATATCATACTCCGCTTGAGGCGGAGTAATTTCCAAGTCTAGTTGCGAGGAGCGAGAAGCAAAGAAGCCACACGGCATATCACCGTAGAACGAAGGGGTTGGGGACTTCAGTGGCCGTAGATATCCACACACATTTTTGTTGCAGATACTCTTTAATCATCTCCTGCCCACTCTCTCGGCCAATCCCGGACTTTTTATACCCTCCGAATGGGGACATATAGCTTACCGCTCGATAGGTATTAATCCAAACCGTACCGGCCTCAAGACGCTCTGCCATCACCATTGCCCGACGCAAATCTGTTGTCCAAACACCGGCAGCAAGTCCGTAAATTATGTCATTTGCTGTATGTATAGCTTCCTCATCATCCGAAAATGGGATAACCGATAGCACTGGACCAAAAATTTCTTCCTGAGCTATCCTCATTTGATTTTTCACACCGGTGAATATCGTTGGCTCAACAAACCAACCATCCCCGCACTCCGGCCTAGTAGCTTTTACTCCGCCTAACACCGCTTCAGCGCCCTCTTCTTTGCCAATATCAATGTAGTCCAATATTTTTTTATATTGTGGCAAGTTGGTCACCGGACCAACTTCCGTACCAAAACTCATTGGATCACCCATTTTGGCCGTTGCGGCGAGCGCAACCAGCTTTTCAACAAACTCGTCATGGATTCTCTCATCCACTAGTAGACGAGAGCCAGCAATGCACGTCTGGCCTGTAGCCGCGAATATTCCGGAGACAACTCCTTTCACTGCATTATCGATATCGGCGTCTGCAAACACCAGATTAGGAGACTTGCCCCCCAATTCCATGGTGACATGTTTCATATGTTTTGCAGCGGCCTGGTAAATATGCGAACCGGTGATGTCCGATCCAGTGAACGCAACCTTTGAGACTTTCTCATGCTCAACAAGCGGCATTCCTGCTTCCGTGCCAAACCCAGTCACAACATTGATCACCCCCCTGGGAAATCCTACTTCCTCCACGATGGTCATGAACTCTAGAGTCGAAGCAGAAGTATATTCCGAAGGCTTGATAACCACAGTGTTGCCAGCGGCTAACGCTGGTGCCAATTTCCAGGCCAATAAAAGTAAAGGAGAGTTCCAAGGGACAATGCAAGCGACAACGCCAAGCGGTTCCCAAACTGTATAATTAAATGTAGATGGTTTATCTATAGGGATTACTGCTCCCTCAATTTTGTCAGCAAGCCCTCCAAAATACTGGTACCACTGTGCCAGATACTTGCACTGAACTGACATTTCCGCGATTAACTTTCCATTATCAAGAACTTCGATTTCAGCAAGCTGGTCCGCTGCAGATAACAAGGCGTTGCCTAGTTTTTGAATCAGTGCGCCGCGGCTAGAAGCTGTCATTGAATGCCATTCGCTGCCTGGACGTCCAGCCTCCCAAGCGGCCTCTACTGCGGCGTCAACATCCGCCTTACTGCCTTTCGGGATCAGCGCCCACGGCCTTGCTGTAAAGGGATTGAGACTCTCGAAGGTCTCCCCACTATCTGAGTCTACCCAATCACCATTTATTACCATTTTATAGTTTTTTAGATCGCTCATTGTTTTCCCTCAGATAAACTTTTTTTTTGCCCTAAGAACTGTGCCTGGAAACGATGTTTCAAAGTTAGGCCATCTTTCTCAGGAAGCACCATGGGGTCATCAGATGCCTGGACTTTCACATCGAAAAACATTGGACCGCGCGCAGTGAAAATCTCATTAGTAGCTTCGGATAATTCATTTTCAGTCCAAATTGTGCGTGCGATCTCAAAGCCGACCCCTCGCGCCACTAAGGATAATTCCACCCCAAAAGCCGTGGCGGTTTGCTGCATTCCAGTCTCTCCGTAGCGCTCATTATCTAAAACAATGACAACAAAGTTTTTTGGTTTTTGGACAACCACAGTGGCCAGACTTCCAAGCCCCATGAGCATCTCTCCATCCCCCGTAACCACGAGAACTCTCCGTTCCGGCTGTGCCAATGCTAGACCAAGACCTGTCGAAACAGCGCCTCCCATCCCACCCCAGAGATAAAAATTATTTTGATGCTCTGACACAGACGCGACATCCCAAGTTGGCGCTCCCAAACCAGTAACTACCAATTCGTCCTTTCTGGCGGCCAGAATTTTGGTCACGACTTGGCGCCTCTGGAGAGTGACATTAGTTGTGGGTATCGACATTAGCTATTTGTTCCAATTTTTTTTTCCTAGAGCGCGTTGACTTATTAAAACGGCGACCATCCGTCCACCTTCGAATGCGAGCTTAGAGGCTGAGTGCACAGTCTCACCAATCAAACGCTCCTCTCTGGCTCTTAAAACGATGACCCCCATTGCCTTTAAGGTTGTTTCCACAGCCTGCCCCATAGGGATCTGCCACGGATTAAACTCGGCCCACTCGCCTCTCATTGTCACAATCATCAATAAAGGGAACCTGCATTCGTATGGAACACTTAGCATATTTATTACATTTCCAACGCCCGAAGATTGCATTAACAATGCGCCCCGTTCCCCACCAAGCCAAGCCCCGCCGAGAAGTGCTACACCCTCTTGTTCAGAAGTGAGCGGGACATGCTTGATATCATTTTTATCGATAAAAAGTTGTATAAGCTTTTGATGGCCGGCGTCAGGAACATAAGCAACTTGCTTCACCTCCCCTTCGCGTAGAACTCTGAAGACCTCATCTGACCAACTAAAACCCTCAACCATTGTCTTTTATCGGCTGGTTTATTGCGGATCTAAATCGGCGGGCTGTAAACGTACCGTCTTTGGGCACGTCAACACGAGGAGCTAACTGCGAGGCTACTTTTACAACTGCTAAATACGGACCAGGTGTTTCGTAAACTTCTGGTATGGCGTGTTCTAAATCCCTCTGGTCTCGGATTAAAACACTATTTCTGATGCCAGAAGCTCTGGCTATCCCAACCAAGTCAACCCCCGCAGCTGTATGTGTCAACTGCCCTCCGGTTGCACCATATACTTGGTTGTCCAACACAATTATGGAGAGATTACTCGGACGCTCAACCCCTACCGTTGCCAAAGAGCCAACTCCCGCCAGTGCCTCACCATCCCCAGTAATCACAACCACACGACGCTCGAGTTGTGCCAAGGCGATCCCAAAAGCTGTCATGACCGCACCCCCCATCACCCCGAAAAGGTACATATTTAATGGATGATCTCCGGCGGAGGCTACGTCATGAGAGGCATTACCAATACCAGTGACGACAGCTGAATTTTCCCGCTTTTCTAGGATTTTTTGGACAGCATCTCGACGATAAAGCATCAATCTCCTCTTTA
>CAJXEC010000090.1 GCA_913052165.1 uncultured Rhodospirillaceae bacterium | reverse complement strand
ATAAAGCTAAGTCGATCACCGGGACCGTTCTTACGGTTGATTGCGGTTTAAGCGCCACGCCTAGCTGGTGAAATCATGAGCAAGATTAATTCTCCCGCTGTGGTCGGTGCTGGTGTCATGGGTAAGGCAATCTCAAGGCATTATTCAAACCAAGGATACGAAGTGGTCCTAATCGAAGTAGATCCCTCTCAGCGGGATTTAGCGTCAGTAGAGCTTGAGCAAGAAAAAATTACTGTGTCGGAAGATCTTGATCTTCTGAGAGATCGTGACTTTATCATAGAGGCTGTATTTGAGGACCTAACGTCTAAAAAGCGTGTGTTGAAAGAAATCGGTGATTTCGCTAGAGATGACTCTTTAATCGCTACCAATACCAGCTCACTCCTTGTCAACGATCTGATAGATACAATACCTAATCCTTCAAGATTTATTGGAGTTCATTACAACAATCCTGCTGACTTTAACCCAATCGTAGAAATCATCAGCGATCAACTAACCGATTTAAGTAGAACAAAAGAGGTGACCGAGTGGGTAGAAAAATCCGGCAAGCATCCAGTTTTATGTTCGGACACGCCCTGCTTCGTTCTTAATCGGCAATCGTTACCGTTCATCAACGAGGCAGCAAGATGCATGAGCTTTGCTACTCCGGGAGAAATCGATTTTGTTGCGAAGCAAAAAGTTGGAGTCGAACTTGGACCTTTTTCGGTGATGAATCTCGTGGGTCTCGATGTAATTAAATCTGCCAGCCGGAACTTGGAGGTGTTGGGAGAAGGCTACGCATCTTCACAAATTCTGCAAAAGATGAAAGATAAGCAGTGGACGATTGATAAGGTAACTGAAGTCGATCGAGAGAAATCAACTGAAATCACAAAAAGACTTCGTGGAGCGATGATATTCCCGGCTAGAGACATTTTAGAAAGAAAGCTTTGCAGCGAGTACGATTTAGATAAGATTTGCAAGTTAGCGCTAGGTTACGAGAAGTCCTCTGTTGAGTGGTTAGAACTTCTCGATGAATCAATCGTTAAGCAATTAATTGCACTGTTTCTCTCTTTTCAATCAGGTTGAAACTACATCACCTAACACGGTATTTTGATATTTGAATGTCATCCTCTGCTAGCTCAGAGAAATTATCATCTACCCGCCCGCGGATATATTCCTGCCAAGTAAATGGACGATAAATTGGCGAAGCTTTGGAAAAAGCCGAGAGTGGTTCTAAGACCATGTCTCTCTCGGGGTTAAAAAAATAGGGGCTACTGTATCTGGGAGATTGGTCCATCATTAAAACTCTGTGAACAGCGGCACGATAATTATCATTTGTCCAAACCTGCATGGAATCCCCCAAGTTAACAACTATTTCGCCCTTCTGAGGCGCTATATCAATCCACCCGTTAGATTTAGAAAGTGCCTGCAGCCCTCCGACCATATCTTGAAACAGCAAGGTTAAGATGCCCGGATCAGTATGGTGATTAAGCGCTAATTCACCCAGAGGCAATTCTTCGGATTGTTCTTTTTCATTTAGCGGATCGCCTTGAGGGTAAAAATTCAACCTCACAGTGCTGGTTCTTTTATCGCCTCCCGGCAGTTCGAAATTGAGATCGCTCGCCCCTAGATAAGCCTTATAAACAACCTCAAGCGTTTTTGTCGCGGCATTCGATGCGGCATCAAAAAAATTCTCGCAAGCAAAGCGAAAGCTTTTATTTTCTCTCGGCCATTGATTAAAGTCAGCGGAACCAGGTCTTGGCTGCATATAATCAAAAACTTCCTTCCGATCACGCTTCTTCTTCGTTAACTCTTTATCGAAGTAACCAAGTGGGTTTCTCTCTGTTCGGTAGAGTTGCCGTTTTTCTTCTTTTGTCTGAGAAAAAAAGCTTGACGAAGCCTCCCACATCGCTTCAATTTCTTTTTGCATTCCATGATTCACTAGAAGAAAAAAACCGTGGTCCCGACAAGCGTTATCAACCAATTCAAGTTGGGTTTCATCTTGTTTGACTAAACTGAGATCGATGATTGGTATTTTCATTTTGTTCCTTAGGAATCGGATGTGTCATCATTAAGCATATTGAGAGCGGAGGCAACCTATGGAATATTTTGTTAACTTGCCTAATGACCAATTTCTTAGGCCAGGTGAATGGGCCAAAGAGATGGAAACAGTGGGTTGGCACGGGGTTTGTGCCTCAGACCACTTTTGGGTGACTCATGCGTATCCTCACGTCTTTGTAACAGCAACAGAAATGGCGTGTAAGACAGAAAAAGTTAAGTTAACCACCTCTTTCTGTAACAACTTATTCAGATCGCCTGTCGAATTTTGCCAAGCAGCGTTTTCGTTACAACAGGCTTCTCGCGGCAGGTTTGAAGCAGGACTTGGAGCTGGCTGGCTTGAGGAGGAACTTACAGCGGCTGGGCTCGAATATCCGAGACCCAAAGAACGAATCACTCGATACATAGAGGCACTTAAAATTGCACGGGATATTCTGAAGAAACAAAGGTGCCACTTTAAAGGCGATTTCTATAACATTTCAATAGGAAAAGACTTTCAAACTCCTCAGTACGATGCTCCGCCTCTCGTTGGCTCAGCAGGAGGGCCACGTGCTCTCAAAGAAGTCAGTCCTTTGGTAGACCGAATTGAAATTAACTCAACTGCAAGAGCAACCAGAGGGGGAAAAATCGATCTCGACATCATGGCTACGATCGAAGAAAACGAGATTAGAGCCCAAGTCGATTTAGTGAAAAATGTGAGGGCAGATATCCCAATCAGCATATTTCTTCTTGTGGCAGTGGGTGAAAGTAATGAAGTGATGGGAATCGCGAATAAGTTGAGAGGGGGCTACCTAGCCAATTTTATGGGTGAACCAGAAAAAGTGATAGAAAGCCTTGGCAAACTTGAAAGCTTAGGAATAGACAGGGTTCAATTGACTGAGTTCACGCCCGGCGCACATAACCTTCTGTCCGAGGGCCTAACGGAAAATAAAAAGAAGGAATCATGAAGGAGCGCTATTTCCCTGTCTTGATAGTAGTCTCCGGGATAATAATTGGTTTGTTAATATTATTTACCGGGCCCAGCCTCGAACCGCGCGCGCCTCCGGAAAATAAACCACTCATCAGAACCATCACAGCAACGTCAGAAACTATCAGATTATCGTCCACAGCTTTTGGTACGGTTTCGCCAAGAACTGAGAACGAGCTAATACCCGAGGTTTCAGGGAGCATAATCTATATGTCTCCCTCTCTAGTCTCCGGCGGATTTTTCAAAAAAGATGACCTCCTCTTTTCAATAGAGCCACTTGATTACGAAGTCGCTTTAGAGCAGTCAATTGCGGCTCGAGAATCCGCTAAAAGCGAGCTCGAAAATGCTAAAAGAAATCATGACCGACAAATAAATCTGGCTAAGAGGCAGTCAATCAGTGAATCTAGGAAAGAAGAAGCCATTAATCGACTGAGATTCGCTGAATCTGCTCACCGGGAAGCGAACGCGAGAGTTTCTTTAGCTAGAAAAAATCTGGAACGAACAAAAATAAGGGCTCCATATGACGGGAGGGTAAGAAACGAAAAAGTTGACCTCGGTCAATTTGTAAATCGGGGACAGTCGGTCGCCAGCATATACGCCATCGATTCAGCCGAGATAAAACTCCCCGTTCATGATAGGGAGCTTGCTTTTCTCGACCTCTCGCTTTTTGAAACTGAAAAGGGTGAAGATGATTCGGTAATACTCAAGGCAAATTTTGCTGGAAAGCAACACACTTGGAATGCTCGAATTGCGCGAACGGAAGGCGAGCTGGATGCTAGAACGAGAATGATCAATTTAATCGCAGAAGTTGAATCTCCTTATTCTGTAAAAGACTCAAGACCCCCGCTCACGATTGGCCTTTTCGTCGAGGCAGAGATCTTAGGTCGTTTTGTTGAGGATGTCATAGTTGTTCCCCAATCAGCGATACAGGAGGGAAATCTCGTCTACACAGTAAATGAGAAAAATCGTCTTGAGTTTAAAGAGGTAGAAATACTAAGAATGATTAATGGTCAAGCGGTGACTACAGGAGGACTTAAGGCGGGCGATACCATCTGTATATCAGCACTCCGAAATGCTGAACCAGGTATGCAAATCAGAACGTCGACGAACCCAGAAAGGCAAAAAAATTGAAACCTATAATTGCCTGGTTCGCAAAAAACCATGTCGCCGCTAACCTCCTGATGGCGCTTATAATCATGAGCGGCCTACTGAGCATCCCTCAAATTCCGAAGAAATTCTTTCCTGATATCGAAATCCCCTACGTCTTTGTCACTGTTCCCTATTTAGGAGCCGCGCCAGAGGAAGTGGAGCGTGGGGTCTGTATGAGAATTGAGGAGAAGCTTGAAGGAATCGAAGGAATAGACAAAATCAGCAGCTATTCCAGTGAAGGAATGTGCACCGTAACGGCTGAACTTTTTGAATCCACAGATCCATCAAGAGCACTTGATGAGATAAAAAATCAAGTCGATTCCATCACTACTTTCCCGAAAGAGACCGAAAAGCCGATTACCAACCTGGTCAACCCTAAACGTAAGGTCCTTGATTTGACATTGACAGGCCCAACAGACGAGAGAGAGCTTAAAGAGCTAGCAGAGGATATTCGTTACGAACTCACGCAATTGAAGGGCCTCAGTCAGGCCGAAATCGTTGCGGTGAGGCCATATGAAATATCGGTTGAGGTCTCAGAAGAGTCTCTTAGAAGGCACGATCTCTCATTCCAAGAAATTGCCACTGCAATCAGGAAAAGCTCTTTAGATGTTCCTGGAGGGACTATAAAAACCGATTCGGGTGATATTCTTCTTAGGACAACGGGTCAGGCCTACCGGGGACAGGAATTCGAAAACTTAATTGTCCGAACTCGAGCTGATGGAACAAGGGTTTATTTGAAAGATATCGCAAAAGTAATTGATGGGTTCTCGGACGAGGATCTTTCATTTCGTTTAAACAAAAAGCCCGCCGCATCAATTACGGTAAGCCGGGTGGGTGAAGAAGATATACAGGAAATATCTAGGGCAGTGGAAGAATACGTTGCTCTTGCCAAGCTCAGCCTCCCAACTAACGTCGAGATGGTTATTTGGAATGACGATTCCGAAATATTGGAAGACAGATTAGATACACTGATCGGCGCTGCGCTGCAAGGTTTCCTAATGGTGCTACTTTTGTTAGCACTTTTTCTTAGGCCTCGATTAGCCTTTTGGGTTAGCCTCGGAGTGCCAGTAGCGTTTTTAGGAGCGCTCACTCTCGCTCTCCTAGTAGGACTCTCCATAGATGCGATCTCGCTTTTTGGGTTTATTCTGGTGCTCGGAATATTGGTGGATGACGCGATAGTCATCGGGGAGAGCATCCACTCCAAGCACCGAGGAGGCGCTGGACTCCTCGAGGGCGCAATTCTTGGAGCTCAGGATGTAACAGTCCCCGTGATTTTTGGTGTGCTGACAACGGTAACCGCGTTTTTGCCAATAATGTTTGCGTCTGGGTTTTTGGGTGACATCGGTTATGTTATGGCGACTACAGTTATATGTTGCCTGGTGTTCTCTATCGTTGAGTCCCAACTGATACTTCCCGCACATCTAGGTCATAGCCATATAAAAAGCCCTGAAAAAGAAGTGGGTCTAATGTTAATTCCGATTCTCCTTATTTTAATCATCGCTGTATCGGAGACTGTACGTCAAATCCTCGCTCTATCAGTGTTCGCTGTCAGCTGCGTCGTTGGTCTTTTTTTAAGCGGAAATTTTTCAAAACTCGCAAATTACCTCGTTCAAAAACAATCTAGATTTGCCAATAATTTTGAACTCTTCGTCAAAACTAGCTTTCGCTCCGTATCGGAAAAAGCCCTTAACAAAAGATACCGTACGATCTCTTGGGCAGTATTCGCTTTTATCATTTCTATGGCACTGCTAGGCAGTGGTCGTCTACCTTTTTCTTTTTTCCCTCCATTGGCCTCGGATCAAGTCATAGCAAAATTAACAATGCCTCTAGGAACAAATCCAAAAATTACCGAGGCGGGGATAAAGCAGCTCGAAGACTCGGCAAACCTTTTAGCTACCGAGCTAAAATCACAATACCCAGAGGCAAATCCAGTTATGCATATAGCATCGGCCCTTGGGAGCGCCTCTGGCGAGAACAGTCGGAGCAAGGGAAGCCACCTTGGCGAAGTAATTCTTCAACTAACGCCAAGCCAAACTAGAGATATAAAAACAGTCGAGGTCGCTAATAGATGGAGGGACTTAAATGGACCTGTGTCGGATGCCGTAGAGCTTAAATTTAACTCATCACTATTTTCATCAGGGGACGACATAAATATCCAACTGGAGGGAAACAACGTCAACGCCTTAGCGTTAGCAGCTATAGAATTAAGAAATAAGCTGGCAGAGTATCCAGGAGTAATTGACATCACGGACTCATTCAGGTCAGGCAAGAAAGAGATAAAGCTATCTATACTGCCATCAGGAGAGTCCCTTGGATTAACGTTAAGCGACTTGGCGAGACAGGTTAGACAAGCTTTTTATGGAGAGGAAGCACAGAGGGTTCAACGTGGGCGTGAAGATGTGCGAGTGATGATCCGATATCCAGAGGATGAAAGAGGGTCACTCGATGCATTAAATTCTATGCGAATCAGAACCCCGGACGGGAAAGAGGTGCCATTCGCTACTGTGGCGAAAGGGGAACAAGGAGTGGGGTTCTCAACAATTAGACGAAGTGAGGGAAAACGTATTGTTAACGTAATTGCAAGCGTCGACCGCACTCAGATTACAGCAAACGAAGTCATCGCGGATCTTCGAGCTGGGCCCATCCAAAAGATTCTCTCGCCCTACCCCTCTGTGTCTTTTAAGTTAGAGGGAGAACAAAGGGAGCAAGCGGACTCTATCGACAGCTTGATCCCTCTCTCTGTTTTTGGTTTGGTAGTGATATACGCACTCCTCGCCATCCCGCTAAACTCTTACTTCCAACCACTAATTATAATGAGCGTAATTCCTTTTGCTTTCGTTGGCGCTGTGTTCGGACATTGGATAATGATGAAACTTGGGTTAGTTGCCGGGATCGCTATGATGTCAATCATGGGATTCGTAGCCGCCGCGGGAGTTGTTGTAAATTCAAGCTTAGTATTGGTCCACTCGATAAATAATCGACGAGATCAAGGAGAGTTAATCAGAGAAGCCGTTATTAACTCTTCCCAATCAAGATTTCGTCCAATTATGCTTACTTCAATTACAACTTTTGTGGGTCTTTTACCTCTGATGCTTAACACCAGCGTTCAAGCTCAATTTCTTGTTCCGATGGCTGTCTCTTTGGCCTTTGGCGTATTGTTCTCAACGGTGGTGACTCTGCTAGTGGTCCCATCGGGTTATTTAGTTCTGGATGACGTTAGTAGTTGGCTAAAATCAAAAAATCAGTCGGCTAAGTCACCAACCTCTTTCCAATAAGTCTCTAATATTTTTATATGCTCACGTGGAGTTTTAAGTCCTTCGCCCTGACCACGCAACGCCATTCCTCTCATAGAAACATGAGAGGCACCGACGTTTATCCAAGTTTCTATATCTTCTCGCCATCTTCTCGGACCTGATTGAAAATTTAAAAGTGCCTCTACCCCAAAATCTCTGCCCTCTCGATTTTCATCGTTTAAATATTTTTTTAGAGAATCCCAGCCCAAGAGATTTTCTTTCTGTCCACTTCCAAAGATAAAACCATCTCCAATTGCTGCTGCGCGCTTTAAGGCGACTTCCTTAAAGCCACCCAGCCAGATAGGAATCTTTTTCTCTGGCAATGGATTCAAACCAGCTCGCTCAATCGTGTGCCACGCACTTTTATAATCAATTACAGGCTTCTCCCACAATTTGCGAAGCAAGTTAATTTGATCTTCCTGACGCCTTCCTCGATTCGAAAAATTTTCATTGAGACTATCGAATTCAACGTAATTCCAGCCAGTGCCTACACCCAGCCTTAGTCTTCCAGAGGAGAGAATATCCACTTCCGCTGCCTGCTTTGCTACCAAGGCTGTTTGTCTTTGCGGGAGGATCAACACACCGCTAGCAAGCTCAACGCGCGAAGTACACGCCGCAAAAAAACCTAAAAGAACAAAAAGTTCGTGAAAGGCTGATTCTTCTGAGTAAGGGCCCCAAAGTGGCGGATCCCTTTCGGCATGAACAGCACCTAGAACGTGATCATAAACAAGCAGATGAGAATAACCCAAACCCTCTGCCGCCTGCGCCCAATCTTTGATAACCGTTGGATCGTTACCAATTTCTAGGTGAGGAAAGACAGCGCCTATTTTCATTTTTTTAGCTCCCGAAGCGTGGATGTAATAGGCTAATAAATATTTTGAAAAAAGGGTACGAATTATGCCAAAAAGGTATATAACAGAGATGGGGATGGGCACAGACGTCCACGGTCAAGACTATACTGTAGCCGCCGAAAGAGCTGTTTTTGATGCAATACACCACTCGAGTTTGCATTTTTTTAAGCACTTAAATAAGTCGGCACATGACATGATC
The DNA here is from genome assembly GCA_913052165.1 of uncultured Rhodospirillaceae bacterium. Lineage (GTDB taxonomy): Bacteria > Pseudomonadota > Alphaproteobacteria > MPNO01 > UBA2964. Next base: position 1,661 of record CAJXEC010000090.1, on the reverse strand, counting down.
ATTGATTTGCTGGTTGCTGTTCCAAAACCGGAAGAGGTTGACCAAGATCGATTAGCGCGCTCTTTGCCATACGGAACTGTAAATCTCATTTTATCTAAAGGTGGTCTCGAGATACCAGGAGACGGCGAGGATGATGCAATTGTCATTGCAAACGCGGGGATAATTGTTCGATTGACTGACTAATAAGCGGAATAATTAACTAGGCAGCAAATCGAAAACCTCTAAATCTTCAGACGCTGAGCTCTGCCTCGCAACCATTTGTCCCATCCAGGCTTTTCCTGCTTCATTTGTCGGGTCTAAAGTGCCTGCAACAACAGCCGTGTAGACCCAGTTATAAAGAATACACCGCCTATAATCATCCCAGATAAACTTAGAGGTTAAGCCCTCTACTCCATGCTTTTTCAGGCCCTCTCTGTATCTATCAAGCAGCTGTTTTTCCTCTTTTTGTCTGATTTCAGTTTTTGTATTTTGGCCAAGCAATAAAGCCACATCGAACATCCCTTTCGCAATTAATGGGCCCTGCCAATCTAGAATTGCGAGCGGATGATGACCCGGATCAACACCAAAGAGTAGATTTGGCATCCTAAAGTCGCCGTGGCAGAGAGTATTGGGTCCACTCATTCGCTCCAACTGCAGGGCCGGCACTGACTCGAGGAATCGATCGCGATGATTGCGCACACTCTCGGGCACGAATTCACCAAAGGCTTTTACCATGGGGTCCCAGCCAGTTCTGGACCAGTTACGCATATTATCTGCGTGATAACTTTTTGCGATCCCAGGAACCCATTTCAGCGTGGAAGTTTTATCCCAAAACGCGCTATGTAGCTTCGCTAACTCGTCAATCGCTAACTCGGTTTGCTTAAGATTAGCTCCGATTGCTTGATCTCCAACTTCATAATCACTGAGATCTTCCATGAGTATGAGGAAATTATCACCATCAAGCGCGCAGTAATAAAAAGCCGGACATCGTGCATCTGTTTGCGGATCTAATTCGTCTGCAAACCTAGTTTCTCTCTCGTATAAGTTCATGTTCATCGCAACTTCACGATTAGTAGAGTTTTCTGACGCGTATTTAGCTATTACTGAAAACGGGAGATGGGCAGGTTCGGTATTATATTTGAATGTCAACTTGGAGATATCAGCCATCATTCCCGTCCCCTCAGCTAACGGCTCTGCAGAAACGTCTTGAATCGAGATCCCTGACGGCAAAAACTTCTCTGACAAAGTCAGATTTAGAAAGTCAGCCGAGAATCCCTCGGGGAATTTGGGCAAACTCATAAAGATCCCCTTTAGTATCCCTATCCTTCATGTCAATCTTGTCAATAAGCTGTACTACTTGATCTAGTAGTCTTGGAGTAGCTATAATAAAAGTAGCCTTACTCATAAACTCAGCAAACACTCCTGCAGAGTCACCCACTTGTTTCATATGATCAAAGACTGTCATATTATCAACTACTGGTTTTGTAAACAATTCAAACATAGACTCAGGATCCTTATTTTTAAAGGAGCTCCATCTCAGTTCTTTTTGAGATGCTGTAAAAATGATATTTTGAATTGGTATTCCTACAGTATTAGCTTTTTTTTCCTCTAAAAGTTGACGTTCATCCAATCTTCTTATAAAAAGCAGATAAGTAAACTGCTCAATTACTGACAAGGGATTG
>CAJXEC010000089.1 GCA_913052165.1 uncultured Rhodospirillaceae bacterium | reverse complement strand
TGGAAGCGAGGTGAAATCTCTTCGAGAAGGAAAGGCAAATATCGCAGAGGCATATGCCAGCGAGGAGGCTGGTGAAATATGGCTTGTCAATGGATATATCCCTGAATATGAAAAGGCTGGTATCCGAAATCACGAGTCTCGCAGGCCCCGAAAACTCTTATTGCATCAAAGGCAAATAGAACGCCTCGGCTCTGCAGTCCACAGACAAGGGATGACCCTCGTTCCTTTAAAAATCTATTTTAATAAAAGAGGTATCGCTAAATTGGAGCTCGGTTTGGCTAAGGGAAAACGCCAATACGAGAAACGTGAGACCGAAAAAAAACGGGATTGGGAGCGCGAAAAGGGTCGTTTAATGAGAGAGAAGGGCTAGACCCGTGTCTGTTGACACCAAACCTGGCTCTGCGGTGAAGTAAAAACTTATCAAGTTAAAAAAAGGGCCCATTCTTGTTACCTCTCTAGCGGAGAGAAATATCTGGAGAGAGGAAAAGGCTACCCCCAGGACAGCGATCAGTCCGTGATACGCCAGTGCTTGATCTAGGCGTAACCCCTAAAATTATCAAAGCGAAATGGCGGCTTAGTGTCGATGGTTTAGTGGAAAAGCGTTTGATTTTGAGCTGGGAGGATTTCTAGCCCCTCCCGCAGATTGATTTAACGAGCCTCATTCATTGCGTCACGGAATGGTCTAAGTTTGATGATATTTGGAAAGGGGGGACTGCAAAAGATCTTTCTCATATTGAGAAAGTCGCAGAGGGTGCAATGCATTGCGTCCTCAATTGCACAGATGGTTACACTACGAATGTGCGGATCGATCGTTTCAGTGCTGATAATGTAATTTTGGCGCACAGTTGGAGCGGAACACCACCTACTGATGTTTATAGCAGACGTTAGGGGGTTGTATTGCCGCAATGGTATTTTTGGAAGAGCGTAAAATGGATTAGGCGAATTGAATTCGTCTCGGGCGATATCCCCGGTTTTGGCGAAACGAGGGGTTGCCACATTGACGGGGATCCATGTAATGAGGGATGAACCGGGAATAATACGATCTAATTTCTTTTTTCACTTCAACTTTTGTTATGAGCGGTGACCCCCGATTGCCGTTGATATCGCGTCATAAAATCGAAATAATGACCCCTCGGAGGTAAAATTTTATTTTATTTTTCCCTGAACTTTCAAAAACACTGACTCAAACATTTTTTTCGTGAGACGACCTGTGTTGGTATTATATCTCGAGCAGTGATAGCTATCGACTAACGTCAAACCAATGGGCATATGATGAATTGCTCCGTGAGCAAATTTAAAGTCAGACTTTTTTTGTCCTAAAGCCGATAAAATCGCACCGTGAGAGAGACCACCCAGGGCAAGGATGCATTTTAAATTTAACATAGATTCAACCTCGTGCTTTAAAAAATTTCCGCAAGAATTTACTTCAGCTCCAATGGGTTTGTTTTGTGGCGGGACACATCTGACCGCGTTGCATATTCGACAATTTGAGAGAGATAAGTCATCCCTGTTATGCTTTGCATAGAACCCGGTTGAGAACCCAAATTTATGCAAGGTTTCGTAAAGCAAATCTCCCGCAAAATCGCCAGTAAACGGTCGTCCGGTTTTGTTTGCGCCCCTAAGGCCCGGAGCTAGACCTACAATTAGTAGTTGTGCATCAAGGCCCCCAAAAGAAGGGACGGGCGAATTGAACCAGGTGGGTTGCTCTTTGCGATAATTCTCACGAAATTTGACGAGCCTGGGACATAGTGGACAGTCCGGGTTGGGTTCAGCAAAAGTTTCTTGCACTTAGCCCCCCTAAATGTACAAGTTCTATTAGTTATTAGGGTCTGAGTCAGTCTCGGGTTGATCGCCTATTAGGCAATCCTCTCCTTGTTTTGGTTTTCGGGCGATTTCTTCTTTTAGCTCTTCGAGCTCAATGAAATTGTCAGCCTGTCGGCGCAATTCATCGGCGGCCATGGGGGGATTTGTTCTGGAGGAACTAACGACTGTCACCCTGCACCCACGTCTTTGGACTGCTTCAACTAACCTCCGAAAATCCCCATCGCCAGAGAACAACACAGCATGGTCAATTTTATCAGCCATTTCCAGGACATCAATGGCCAACTCCATATCCATATTTCCTTTGATTTTTCGTCTGCCAGTGGAGTCAGTGAATTCTTTAGTAGGCTTAGTGACTATGGTATATCCATTATAGTCAAGCCAGTCGACTAGAGGTCGGATCGGAAGGTAGTCTTGGTCATCCATTAAAGCGGTATAGTAATATGCTCTTATCAGCCTGCCCGCTGACGAAAAAACGCTAAGAAGGTTTTTGTAATCAATATCAAACCCCAGGGATCGAGCCGCGGCGTATAGGTTTGAACCATCAATGAAAAGACTTATTCGCTCTTCAGAATAAAATTTAACGTTGTTCATATTGATTCCTAATGAAAGCATCTTTAAACGGGACGTCCCGGTTAGATCAGTAAAGACCGGTATAAAAACACAAAAGTTGGCCTTTACCTAGTCTAGCTTAGTAAGCTTGGGAGTTTTAATGATTTATGTGGGTCTCGGAGCAAACCTGGTCCATCCTATACACGGGGGGCCTGCAAATACTCTCAAGATTGTTAGGAAAAGCCTCGACGGTCGACATATAAAAGTTTTACGGATGTCCGATCTTTACGAAACAAGTCCGGTTCCAGTTTCAGATGATCCTTGGTTTGTTAATGCTGTTCTCTCCCTCGAAACCGATCTCACGCCACGTGATTTGTTGCAACTGCTCCATAAAACCGAAAACGTTTTCGGTCGAGAAAGATCTGCCATTAATGCGCCAAGGGTAATCGATTTAGATCTACTAGCGTACCATGATATTGTATCTCTTCCTGGAGAAATACCCATCTTGCCTCATCCTAGGTTGGACCAAAGGATTTTTGTCATGAAGCCTCTCAGCGAACTCGATCCTGAATGGATCCATCCAAGGACAGGTCATGTGGCCCGTGAAATTTTAAGTAAAATTCCGTCAACCCAAAAATGTAGACGGTTGAAATATTTTTGATCGAGCTAATGAATCCGTTTTACATAATGAGCCGTTTACCTTGCTTTTTCGTCTGTAAATCTTGTATACATGGATAATCTGAGATTTTTTTAAAGGAGCGTTGCGTATGGCCCGCGTGACAGTAGAGGATTGTATTGAGAAAGTTGAAAATAGGTTCGAATTAGTGCTGCTTGCGGCGCAGCGTGCGAGGGATATTTCGGTCGGTGCAGAGCTTCAGGTTGAAAAAAATAATGACAAAAACCCCGTGATAGCGCTGCGCGAGATCGCTGAAGAGAGACTTGACAATGATGATTTAAAAGAAGGAATCATCAATGGGATGCAGAGGTACATCGAGAGGGAAGAGGGCGAAGAAGACGAAGAGGATATCGCAGCTCTAGAAGCAGAAATGTCGGCAGCAGCCGAAATAGAGGCGATGATTGAAGCAGCCGGGATCAATGCTACGCTGGCTGACACAGCGCTTAACAACTCGGAGGCCGACCAGGAGGGGTCAGGAACTGCCGCTAAGTAAACTCTCAGAATACGACCCGGACATGTGATTGGGCCTGAAGGGCTGATAGAGAGGGGAGAGAATGCTTCGTCAGTTTGAGCTTGTTAACCGGGTTCGAGCCTATGATAAGACAGCGAATGAAGAGGCGTTAAACCGGGCCTACGTATTTTCGATGATGGCTCATGGTTCTCAGAAACGTGCATCGGGAGATCCTTATTTTTCTCACCCGGTAGAAGTGGCGGGGATTCTCAGTGAACTCAAGTTAGACAGTGATACTATTGTCACAGGGCTCTTACATGACACCGTTGAGGATACCGTGGCGACGATAGGTGAGATCGAAAGTTTATTCGGTGGATCAGTCGCGGCCCTCGTCAATGGTGTCACTAAGCTATCCAAACTAGAGTTGCAATCCGATGATCAAAGACAAGTTGAAAATTTCCGAAAACTTCTGCTGGCCACCTCTAAAGACATAAGGGTCCTTTTGGTGAAATTAGCGGATCGTCTGCATAATATGCAGACATTACAATACATAAAAAGCGCCGAAAAAAGGGCGGCAATAGCCCGCGAAACCCTCGAAATATTCGCCCCACTGGCAGAGCGAATAGGTATGCACCAATTAAAAGACAATCTTGAGGATCTTGCTTTCGGTGAGTTGTATGCAGAGGCACGAGAAACAATTGTCAAGAGGCTGACATATCTCCGGGAAGAGGCAGCTAAAAAGGATCTGGTTGTTCAAATCAGAGATGAACTCACCAATTGTCTCCGATCAGCAGGGCTAGAGACATTGGTGTCAGGCAGAGAAAAAAGTCCTTATTCGATTTGGCGAAAGATGCAGCAGAAGAATATCGAGTTTGGTCGTTTGTCAGATATTATGGCCTTTCGAATGGTAGTTGATAACGAGGCGGATTGCTATAAGGCGTTAGGGGTTATCCACAGTGCCTATAGCTGTATTCCAGGACGATTTAAGGATTACATTTCGACGCCAAAAAGGAATGGGTATAGGTCAATTCACACAGGTATAATTGGCCCCCTAAAGCATCGAGTAGAAATACAGTTTCGGACACAAGAGATGCATGACGTGGCTGAGTTTGGGGTGGCTGCCCATTGGCGCTACAAAGAGGACGAGTTTCAACAAGACGCCAAAGAGTACACGTGGGTCAAAGAGCTTCTAGACATTCTCGATGATGTCGCTGATCAAGAAGAATTTTTCGAACGCACTAGGCTTGATTTATATAATGATAGAGTTTTTTGTTTCACACCAAAGGGTGACTTAATCGCATTACCGCAGGGCGCAACCTCTGTTGATTTTGCCTATGAAGTACATTCGGAAATTGGAGATCGATGCGTTAGTGCCAAAATTAATGGAAGGCTTGCTCCGCTAAGAACCAAGCTAATGAATGGAGATCAGATCGAAATCATTACCGCTGAGTCAGGTTCGCCAGAGCCCGTTTGGGAACATCATGTCGTGACCGCGAAAGCGCGTTCTAGAATTCGCAGGTATGTTAGGGCTCAGAGACGAAAAGAATGCGTAGATTTAGGAAAGGCGATAATCGCAAAATCCTTTGCAGACCGAGGTTTTGAGTATTCTGAAAAAGTTGTAATCGAGGCTTTGCCGAAAATGGAGCTTACGAAAATAGAACAGTTATATATGCAGCTAGGGGATGGCCACAGGAGCAGTCATAGTGTGATGGGTCATGTTTTTGGCGGTATAGCAACGTCGGAAGGTGAGTCCAATAATCTTCAAAATCAGCAGTCAATTGGTTCCCGGAGACACTCTATTCCTTTAAAAGGCCTTACAGATGGGGTGTTGGTGCATTTGGCAACATGCTGCCATCCTTTGCCTGGCGACAGCATTGTGGGGATCCAGACACCCGGGAAAGGTGTCTCAGTTCATACGATAGATTGTATAACTCTTGAAAGTTTTTACGATATGCCCGAGCGTTGGATGGACATATCGTGGGATGCAACAGGATCCGAGGCTGTGGCTCATGTAGGCCGTCTAAGTATGCATATCTCCAATGAGCCTGGCGCTTTAGCAGAACTTGCGGCTAAGGTAGCCGGCAACAAGGGAAATATAGTTAATTTAAAAATCATAAGTAGAAACTCTGATCTCTTCGAGATGTCTTTAGACGTCGAGGTTATGAATGGCAAGCATTTGAATGAGATTGTCGCGTCCCTGCGTACCTTATCGGTAGTCAGCACAATAGAGCGTGCCGCGGCTTAAGTGAACAAAGTTTGGAGAAAAAAATGGCAGTAATTGGAACCGATTATGGACATCATGATCCGTCGAGCGAGGTGCTTGCTGTTCAAAAGTTCCGTGATGATCTGCGGGTCGACCCATCCATCTGTAATAAAATATTAGAGTCGATTGCAGCCGCGCTCTACGGTTTAAAATAATATTTAGTGATATGGTACAAAATTACCCCAGGCTTGGCGTTAATGTTGACCACATAGCTACGCTCCGGAATGCCAGGGGGGGAGCTCATCCCGACCCATTGCGGGCAGCACTCATAGCCCAGTCTGCGGGAGCTGATGGAATAACGGTCCATTTGAGAGAAGATAGAAGGCATATCGATGACCGCGATCTGGCTAGATTGATCTCTTCTATTGACGTTCCATTAAATTTAGAAATGGCGGCCACTCCGGAAATAATCGCAATCGCTAGGGAGATCCAACCCGAAGCGGTCTGCATAGTTCCTGAGAAGAGGATGGAACGAACAACCGAGGGCGGGCTGCATGTTCTGGAAAACCGCGCTAATCTCTCGTCATGTGTCAAAACCTTGAATGACAGTGGGATACGCGTATCTTTATTTGTAGAGCCAAGTGCTCAGCAGATAGAAGCGTCCAAAGAAATTGGAGCAATGGCCGTAGAACTTCATACCGGCCGTTATTGTTTGCCCGGCCTTGACCCAGATATGCGGGAGCGAGAGTTGCTTCGGCTTATGGAGGCGGCATCATTAGCTGACAGCATTGGTTTGGAATGTCACGCTGGGCATGGGTTGTGTTTTGATTCAGTGGGATCAATTGCTAAAATTCCTCAGATCAAAGAACTCAATATCGGTCATTTTCTTATGGGGGAGGCGATGTTTCTAGGGCTGGGTGCTGCCATTAAAAAGATGAAAAAACTTATTACGAATGCAAGGAACGGAAAGCTGGAGACAGAGGAAACTGAGCACAAGTGATTATTGGTATCGGAAATGACCTTATTGATATAAATCGTATAGAGAGGACAATTACTCGATATGGCAATCGATTTATCAACCGTGTCTTTACACTTTCTGAACAAGGTAAATCGGAAAAGCGTGCTCAGAGAGTTGAGAGCTACGCAAAAAGGTTTGCGGCTAAAGAAGCTTGCTCCAAAGCTCTTGGCACGGGTTTTCGCAAGGGGGTATTCTGGCGCGATATGGGGGTAGTCAATTTGCCAGGTGGGAAGCCAACTATGGAATTAAAAGGAGGCGCAGCAAAGAGGCTTGAAGAAATAACTCCTCAAGGCATGCAAGCTCATATCGATCTGTCTATAACCGATGAACCACCTTTGGCAGCTGCATTGGTTATCATTTCTGCAACGCCAAAATCATCGGAACTGGAATACTAAAATTTTAGAAAGCCGATAAATCCCAGCTCGAGATTTTTAACTGAAACTTCCGCTATTTGAGGGTCCGCTCTATGGCCAAATCTACAGAACAAAAAATCCGAAAAGGCGGTAGCCTTCTCGAGACTGCCAAAACAATTATTTATGCGGTTCTGATAGCCCTGATTATTAGAAGTTTTGCGTTTGAGCCGTTCAATATTCCATCTGGGTCAATGATCCCAAACTTATTGATTGGAGATTACTTGTTTGTGTCTAAATACTCTTACGGGTATAGCAGGCATTCATTACCAATGAGCCCGCCAATTTTTTCTGGAAGGGTCTTTGAGGAAAAACCGGAGCGTGGTGATGTCGCTGTTTTTAAGCTGCCAAAGGACAATGAAACAGATTACATAAAAAGGGTAATTGGGTTGCCGGGCGATACCGTGCAATTGATAAACGGTCGCCTACTAATAAATGGCAAACTTGTTCCTCGAAAACGAATCGAGAATTTTATCGATTTAGATCTGGGCAGGAGTTGGCCCCAATATATTGAAACCCTTCCAAATGGATCTCAGCACAAAATTATAGAGCAGCTTGGTGATTTTTCCTCGTTAGATAATACACCGGTCTACAAGGTCCCGTCTGGTCACTATTTTATGATGGGAGATAATCGCGATAACTCAGCGGATAGCCGAGTACAAGGAGGCGCAGACCGAGTGGGATATGTTCCATTAGATAATTTTGTCGGAAGAGCAGAAATTCTTTTCTTTTCCACCGATGGAAGCGCAAGAATTTGGGAAATTTGGGAGTGGATCCCGGCAATGCGGCTCCAGCGCTTCCTCAAGGTGATTGAGTAGTGAATGATGTTTTTTCACCACCAGAGCGTCTCTCAAAGAGCCTGGGGTACGAATTCCGGTCAAAAAAATATCTCCTGCTTGCTCTGACCCATTCCAGTCATGCTGAGGAAGCGATCGCTTCCAACGAACGGCTCGAATTCCTGGGAGATAGAGTGTTGGGGCTTATCGTTGCAGAATTATTGTTAGACCGCTTTCCATCTGAGAGAGAGGGCGAAATTGCGAGAAGGTTGAGCAGTATTGTTGATAAAAATAGTCTTGCTAAAATCGCAAGATCCATTGAATTAGAGAAATACCTGAGAGTAGGGTCAGGAGATTTGCAAACTGGCACTCATAAAAATCCAGGGATCCTAGCAGACACTATGGAGGCTTTAATAGGAGCGGTTTATTGTGACTCTGGATTAAATAATGCCCGTGCGCTTATTGCTTCACTCTGGACCCCTTTAATCGAAGAGTTTTGTGAACCACCAGTAGATCCAAAGACACGTCTTCAAGAATGGGCCCAGAGAAAACAGTTAGGCTTACCAAAATATAGGGTATCAGGCCGCGCGGGACCCGACCATGAGCCAGTCTTCACGGTGGAAGTGTCTGTCGATGGTCTTGGGAACGGAATAGGTATTGGACAATCGAAGCGTACTGCGGAACAAATAGCTGCGAAGGATCTTCTTGACCATATTGGAACTGGAGATGATTGAGGGTCAAACCAAATGTGGTTTTGTAGCATTGCTGGGGGCCCCTAATGTCGGTAAATCGACCTTAATGAACACCTTAGTCGGAACTAAGGTGTCAATAGTGACACATAAGGTCCAGACGACTAGGACCCGAGTTATCGGCGTGCTTGTTAAACATAGATCACAGCTTGTTTTTGTCGATACACCAGGAATATTTGAGCCTACGAGGCGCCTTGAGCGCGCCATGGTCTCTGCCGCTTGGAGCGGGGTCTCTGACGCAGATATTTTGATTTTGTTGGTCGATGCCAGCAAGCCAGTTGCAGGCTCCAGCCAGAGAATAATACAGGAGCTAAAAGCACGTAACCGCGAGGCATTATTAGTAGTAAACAAGATTGATAAGATCGATAGAAAACAGCTTTTGGGACAAGTTGATCGACTTCGCGGTGAAGGTATCTTTTCTGAGGTTTTTTTACTCTCCGCCCTCAACGGGGACGGAGTTGAGGATTTGGTTTCTTATCTTAAGACGCAAGTGCCGGAAGGGGCCTGGCTCTATCCCGAGGACCATTTGTCGGATATGAATGAACGCCTATTTGCAGCGGAGATAACCCGAGAAAAACTATTCTTGCAGCTGCATCAGGAATTACCGTATTCCCTTACTGTAGAGACTGAGGAATGGGTAAAAAAGGATAGCGGGTTAATTAGCGCAAAACAAATAATTTACGTTGCCCGTGAGGGGCAAAGAGGTATTTTGCTTGGGAAGGGAGGACAGCAGATTAAACGCGTTGGTATGGCCTCGAGAAAAGAGTTAGAGACGCTTCTTGATTGTCGCGTAAACTTATTTTTATTCGTCAAGGTCAGAGAGCATTGGAGAGATGACCCTGAGAGGTACAGAGAAATGGGTCTCAAATTTATTGATTAGTGATTTAATTGGCTAGAAGCTCTAAAGTCATCACATGGCAAGGTAAAGGTTATTTAAAAACGTCTCTCTTCCCCCCAAAAAAACCCGTGTGGTTTTAGCTGACTTATAAACTCTAAGCCCATTGATGCCATTAATAAATTTTAGATAACATCGAAGTTATGGAATGGTTGGATCGGGGATATGTGTTATCGGTGCGTCTGCATGGCGAGAGCGCTCTGATTGTAAGTATTTTGACCGAGGCAAACGGAAGACACCCCGGTCTGGTAAGAGGGGGTGGTTCTGCCAAAAGACGGGGGCTGTATCAGCCAGGGAATTTCCTAGAGGTAAACTGGCGGGCTCGACTTCCAGATCATCTGGGTACTTATCGCTGTGAATTAATACGAGCCCATTCGGCAGATTTTTTGGACACGCCGAACAAACTGCTCGCCCTTTGTTCGGCGGCCACGTTACTCGATAATGCACTGCCAGAGAGACAACCCGCGCCAGAAACTTTTGGTTCGCTTGGGTTATTGCTTGATGAGTTGAAGAGTGAAAATTGGGTTGTGTCTTATGTCCGGTGGGAGCTCGAATTGCTATCTAACCTTGGGTTTGGTCTGGATTTATCAAAGTGCGCGGCCACTGGTGAAAAAGATAACCTTACTCATGTGTCGCCAAAATCTGGACGAGCTGTGTCAAAATCCGCGGCCAAACCATATGAACAAAAATTGCTCAAACTTCCTTCATTTCTGCTGGGTAGCGGCAGGCGCCCG
>CAJXEC010000088.1 GCA_913052165.1 uncultured Rhodospirillaceae bacterium | reverse complement strand
AACCCAACCTTTAAGAGTCCGGGAACAAATTATCAATCCAAAAAGGTAAACCATTTTCATTCTCCAGCTGCGCGGTAAACCTTAGTGGCATGATCAACACCCGCGCCTGGCGAACCGACTTTATACCCATTCTGTCTAAGCACTGCCTCTAATGCTGCAAGGCAGGTCAGAATGCTTCTTTTCCTGCAATTATAGCCCATCGCCCCTATCCTCCAAATTTTACCGTGAAGCGGCCCGAAAGATGTGCCTATTTCGATCCCAAAATCATTCAGCAGCTGGCTTCGTACCTTCTCCCCAGGAACTCCCTCGGGGATAAAAACCCCTGTAACGTTGGGCATTTTGTTTTTCAGGTCTCCGAACAATCTGAGCCCCATTGCTTGCAGTCCTGCAACCATAGATTCACTCGCAAGAGCGTGTCTTTCAAACGACTCCTTTAATCCCTGTTGTAAGACTATGCGAGCACATTCCCTTGCCGCGTATAACATTGAGGCCGCTTCCGTATGGTGATTTAGCCGTGTTTCTCCCCAGTAATCCATCAGCATCGACAGGTCGAAGTAGTTAGAGGGGATACGGGTTCCAGAGCCGGCAGTGTAATCATCTGGCCGAATTCCAGCCTCGATATGTTTCCTTTTGGACACAATCTCTTCGACGCGTCCGTTAAAAGTGATGGGAGCGCTGCCTGGAGGACCTGCTAGGCACTTCTGGAGTCCAATTGAGACAGCGTCGATTTTCCAATCGTCGACTGGCAAATCCATTCCAACGATTGAGGCTGTCGCATCTACAAAGAGTAGGACGTCGTTATTGTGACAAATAGTTCCGATATCCTTTAGAGGCTGAGCCATGGTAGTGGATGTATCTCCCTGATTGAGGGCTACCATTTTGGGCCGCTCACGACGGACGGCTTCTTCAATTTGACTGGGATCAAACACGGAACCCCACTCAGTCTCGATCGTGACAACTTTGGCACCGCATCTTTGCGCTATCTCTACTAATAAGTGTCCAAACCTCCCAAACATCGGTACTAAGACCTTATCCCCGGGCTCTAAAATCGATACCATCATTGTCTCTATACCCGCCCGAGCGGTGCCATCGACCAAGAAAGTCCACTTATTATTCGTTTGAAAGATTTCTCGATATAACGACATCGTCTCGTTCATGTAGGCGGTAAACGCTGGATCAAATTGTCCCAACATTGGCATTGACATCGCCTTTAGCACCCTGGGGTCTACGTCTACTGGACCAGGTCCCATTAACAACCGGGGAGGGGGATTTAGGTCGTCTATCAACCTGATTGTTTCCATTTTAATCTGCCTTTTGAGAAGTTCCTCCGGAAATCTAGGTATTCGTGGAGCTGAAAGTCAATAATTCGCTCTAAGTTTTTTGTAGGATAAATTCAATTGCTTCGTTGACTAAAAGGCCTCCGGAGGCTACCTCCTCAATTCGTTGAGAAATACTTCCCGGAGGATTTATGCTGTTAGAAGCTTTCGATCTGCATGATCAGGTCGCCCTAATTACCGGGCCCGCCAAGGGCATGGGGCGGGCGGTTACAGTCACGCTAGCTGAGGCTGGCGCGGACCTCGTACTCGTAGGGCGTGACACGGAGGAGATAGAAAAAGTAGCGGAAGAGATTCAACAGCTGGGACGAAAAACGCTGGTGGTTAAGTGTGACGTAACCTCGCCAGAGGAAATTACGTCGATGATTAATAAGGCCGAGGAGGTATTCTCTAACATTGATATTTTGGTAAATATTGCGGGGGGTACGGGGCCTTTAGAGACCACCTCTTGGGAGACTACTCCTGAGGCTTTTGACCAGATTGTTGATCTTAACATGAAAGGATGTTTCTTGACTATGAGAGCAGTTATTCCTGGAATGATACAGAGAAAGCGGGGCAAAATTGTTAATGTAGGGGGAACTTTTGGGCTTCGTGGAAGAGCGCTTCGCATGGCGTATAGTGCTTCGAAGTGGGGCCTGAGGGGGATCACAAAAAGTACGGCGCTAGAGGTTGGCGAGTACAACATTAATGTAAATTGTGTGTGCCCCGGAATGGTTGATGGGCCTCGTTTTCAGAAGGTTTGTAAAGAACGGGCTGCGAGGCTTGGAATTTCTGCTGTGGAAGCGCGCTCTCAACACGAAGAAGAGTACGCTTTACGCAGGATCTCCACGGATCAAGATGTAGCGAATGCGATACTCTTCTTTGCCAGTGATGCTTCAAAAAACATTACAGGCCAAGACTTGGCCGTAGACGGTGGTTGGGTGATTTGAGTTAGTTCTGGAGGATATGAAAGTGGAGCAGGAGAAGGTGGATTTAGTTATTCGGGGCGGCACAGTCGTGTCACCTTCGTCTTCCATAAAAGCAGATGTTGCCATTTCTGGACAAAAAATCTCGGCTGTATCGTCTCAAGGAATTTTGCCTAGAGCAGAACATGAAATCGATGCGGAGGGGTTATATGTGCTCCCTGGTGCCATAGACAGTCATGTGCATTTTCGCGAGCCAGGCTACGCATACAAGGAGGACTGGGCGACTGGCACAGCTGCGGCTGCGTGCGGCGGCACCACCTCTGTGTTCGAAATGCCTAATACGAATCCTCCCACGGGAACATTGGAAGCTCTTGCATTGAAGCAGGAATGTGCCAGCAGACAAGCTCATGTTGATTATGGAATATATGGGCTTCTCGACGAGAACAATATCGAAAATCTTGAGGCCCTAATTGAAAATGGTGTTAGTGGTTTTAAATGCTTTATGGGTAACACTTTTGGAAATTTACCAGCCCCTTCTGATGGGGCAATTCTCGAAGGTTTTGAAATTCTATCTCGGCATGGGTATCGATGCACGGTTCACGCAGAAAACCCGTCAATTATGGCTCGGAGGCAGGCGAGAATGGAGGCAGCTGGCCGAACAGATACCCTGGCTCATTTGGCAGCCAGACCTGAGGTATGCGCCGTTGAAGCCGTCGGTCGAGCGGTCGCTTTTGCAGAGTGGACCGGTGCCAGATTGCATATTGCACACAAAAGTTCGAAGGACGCTCTATATATCCTTAAAGACGCGAAGGCCCGCGGTGTTGATGTAACAGTGGAGACTTGTCCGCATTATCTTCTAATGTCGACAGATGATACAGACAGGCTGGGCGGACAAATGCGGGTCAACCCGCCGATTAGAGAACCAGGACACGCGGAGGCTTTGTGGGAGGGCCTTCATGATGGGACAATCGATATGATCGCGACAGATCACGCCCCGCACCAACCAGAAGAAAAAGACTCCAAAAATATTTGGGAATGCGATTGTGGGTTCCCCGGGGTCGAGACCCAAATGCCAATAATGCTAACGCAGGTTAATCAGGGGCGTCTCAGTTTGCAACAATATGTTAAATGGTCAGCTCACGCCCCCGCCCATGCTTGGGGCTGCTATCCTAACAAGGGCGTCATTCAGGCAGGATCTGACGCGGATATTGCTATCGTTGACATGGGTTCAGGGAGCATGATTGACAGGGAGATGTTGCACTCTAAGAGCAAGATGACTGTTTGGCATGGATTTCAGACCTCGGCTTCAGTTGAGTGGACACTTGTTCGAGGGGCTGTAGTTGTGGAAAAGGGGGTCCTTGTTGGTAAACAGGGACATGGAAAACCTGTCCAACAAAATATGCCTACCCCAGCCCCAAGAAATCAGGATAAAAGCATGGAAGAGATCGTTAAAATCCGGTTTTGAGACTTAAGATCTGAGACCTAATAAATCTGAAACGACCGCCAGTTGTATCATGGCCGAGGGCTCTAGTTCATCCACAGGAACAAATTCATTGGCTTTGTGCCCGTCCTTAGCATTGCCCGGGCCAAAAGTGAGCAAAACTATGCCATCGTCAGCGAAGTAGCGCGCATCGCTTGCGCCTACAGCTGCAACCTCTCTGATCGAATTTTTCGTTACCTCAGCTATGGCTTTATGGAAAGACTCTACTGCCGGGTCCGAGGTGGAGGCAGCAAACCCCTTCGTGCCGGTTAATTTTTTTATCCTCCAGCTACCATCGGGCTCTTGAGATGATGAGAGAATCTCGGAGAACTCTGCAACGGCTTGATCGATGTCCTCCTCTGGCATCAATCGTCGGTCAATTTCGACCCGACACAAATCCGGAACTGCATTTGTGTTTTTTCCGCCCTCAATAATACCGATGTTCATGGTTGAATGGAGTGCACCGCGGCTTCGCGCTGAGAGTTTGGGTTTAAGTTCCTTCTGCAAAATGGCAATGATTCTAATCATTCGTTCAATTGCATTATCGCCATTTTGAGGCTCCCCGGCATGGGCACTATGGCCAGTGGTTATCAATTCAATCCACAGAACCCCACGTTCCTCATTGATCGCCTGTAGTTGAGTTTGAGCACCACAGACAAGGATATCGGGTTTAATCGCGCCAATTTCTCGAATGTAGGAAAGGCCGTCTGGACCGAGGTTTTCTTCATCCCCTACAAAAGTGAAAACCACTTCTCCACGACTGGGCCCCCCTCGTTTTGCTATTTCCTCTGCTAACCAAATTTGGACTGCCATGGAGCCTTTACAGTTGCCAGCCCCCAGGCCATAGGCGTTGCCTTCTAATGTTGTCATTTGAAATGGGTCTGTATTCCACGCCTTTCTATCTGCTATAGCGACGGTATCCACATGAGCATTAAAGACGAGGGAAGGTGACCCTTCGCCAAGGCGAGCAATTACATTATCAACACCAGGTTGGCGCGATAGAATATCGACTTCGTATCCGGCCTTTTTTAGGCGGCTCGACGTATAGGCGCAAATCTCAGTGGTCTCTCCAGGGGGATACCCGGAGTGTATGGCAATTAAGTCTTCTAAGATTTTTAGAATTTGCTTTGACGTGTCCATTATACGACCTTCAATTATATCTATATTTTTTTTAACAGTTGGAGCGGGAAAGTACATGGATCAGAGGGTGAAAAAAAATAGGTTTTGCATAAAGGGTGGCACAATTCTGACTTTTGATGATCAAAATTCGATTATTGAAGAGGGTGAAGTATGGTGTGAAGGCAATCAAATAATTTTTGTTGGTTCTTCAGGTGAATTTAAAAATGAAGGGCAAGCGGAAATTATTGACCAACGAGGTAAAATCATATGTCCCGGATTCATTAATGCGCACACTCATTCTTATTCATCTCTACTAAAAGGTAGTGTTGAGTGTGATCCCTTGGATCTGTATATGCTCAAAGTAATCGCTACTGGATCGGCAATGAGCCCCAGAGAAATCGAAATAGCCGCCATGCTTGATGCGGCCTCTATGCTTTTGTCTGGAACGACAGGGGTAATCGATCATTTTTCTGAAAGACCAAATTTGTCTGCAAATGGTTTGAAAGCCGCCAGAAAGGGTTTTGAGACCGCTGGTATCCGAGCGACCATAGCGACCATGTTCGCCGACAAACTTTACATTGATGCAATTCCGCTCAAAAGGGATGAATTACCTGATCAAGTTTTGGCGCAATATGAAGCTCAGTCATCTCCTGATATTGAGAATTATTTTTCAATTATGGAAAAAACCGTCTTAGAGAATTCAGAGGATAGACTTACTCGAGTTATTTTAGGTGTGGATGGTCCTCAGAGGTGTACGGAAGAACTATTACAAAGAACGGGAGAGTTTCAGCGCCGCCATCATTGTGGCTTGCACACACATATGCTGGAGACAAAGACTCAAGCAGTCATGGCTCCTGATACCCAGAAGGGTTTCGTAAGTCATCTCCTCGATTTGGGCTTGTTAGATAATTTTTCTTCTTTGGTTCATTTTGTCTGGGCTAGTGAAAATGATATTTCTGCGGCGAGAGAGTCCGGGGTAACGGTTGTTCATTGCCCGGCAAGCAATACGATGCTAGGTGCTGGAGTTAGCCCTATTTTGAAGCTCCGAGAAGCAAATATACCGGTTGCTTTCGGAACGGACGGATCGAATTGCGGTCCTCCCAGTCTTTTTGAGACTATGCGCCTTGGTTGTTTTTTGATGCGGTTAACCGATCCGAATTTTGAAAAATGGGTGAGATCGGAAGATATTTTGAAGTCAAATCTCAGCGCGGGTGCGCGAGCGATGGGATGGGATGGTAAAATAGGCGTGCTCAAAAAAGGGGCGTTGGCCGATCTGATTTGCTTCGATCTGAGCGGGCATTGGCATGAACCCTATGGGGACATTACCAGTCACCTATTATATTATGAGACTGGCCAATCAGTGTCCGATGTCTGGGTCGATGGGCAACGAGTGGTGAACAACAGAAATTTAACCTCAATTGATATAAACAGTGTTTTGGAGGAAGCCGCTGAGATCAGGCGAAAGAGAGAATTATCTCTCTCTATCGACACCCTTCAGAGGATTGAGTTACAATATCCTGCTTTCAAGAAAATGATCGTTGACACATTAGAACATGATTTTCCGATTGAGCGGAGGATGCCTCTGTCTTAATGCAAACAATGCGGTGATTATTCCCGCGATCGCATCTTTCCCCGAGGAGTGACCGAAATTTTCGGCCCTAATTAGGGCCTGCTTTATGCCTTTTTTTTCCTGTAATGCAAATAAGAGTTCGTGTAGTAGGCAGTTTGCCTGGGCTGAATCGGTCATGGCGGAGAGATGGGCATTGCTTATTGAGGAAGTTTGAGGAGGAGCAAGATCTCTTACTATCTCGGCGAGCTTACGAAACAAATCCTTTTCTCCGACTGTATGAAGTAAGAGCATCATCCCTATCAGAAAATCATCTCCTGAGGGTGTTAAACCGGGGCCTAGACCCAATAAAGATTTTATGGCTCGAACTGGAGCAGTTTGTTTATCTCTTAAGAACAGGCAGATATCACGTAGGGCCGGTTGAGCAATATTCCTGAAAAGAGGGGAAGAGAGGGATTTCGGCATTAAGGATTTCGCCTCGATCAGATCTCTGCGATAGGTCTCAGGAAGATTCTTAAAAAGTTTATTTGCGTTGATTGGACCTAATTTTTTGGGTTCCCAAATTTTAGCCTTTGCTAGGGAAATTTCTATGCAAGTCCCTTCATCTAAAGTCCGGGGTATTTCATTTACGCATATGTTTATTGGTCCGTTTAAAAAGTCTTCCGCTAGTCCGCAGATGAGTTGATCGCCGACTTCAGCGTAAAAGCTCTTGTCGAAGACATGGGTTATTCTGGCGTGTGAGGATCTCGATAGTATTTTTGCCGCCACAACTCCTGCTGTGCTGGTTTCCAATTTGGTTTGTATATCCCATGAGTGAGAGACGATCATGCGGTGAGAATGGAAGCGATCGCCATTCTCGCTGCCTCGGCATTGCTATTTGCGACTGTGCAACCCTTACTTTCTAGTAATTTCAGCTGTGAGTCACGTCCCTGGGGGTCTTGGTTTGTCCCTGTCACGGATACAAAAATTGGGGGATGGTCGTGTTCAGACAAAAGAGAGATCAGTAATCCGGCCGGGTTTGCGTGTGCGCCATTGCCAATGACAATATCACATAATATTGCTCCAACGGTTGGATCATCGCAGGCCTCTAAAAAAGGCGATGACCGAACTGAGGGTTCGATCATCGGATGTGGACGCCCTTGGGTATACTCATCTGCCCCTAAATCAATAATCATATTCTGCAGATTGCCGCTGCCGATGGGTAGAGCACCAGGGACTGGAGCATTCGAGGTGACTGAAAGCCCATGGTCTATTAATATTACCTGTGCCTCTGCTGCCAATGTGCCTCCGGCGTAAAGACCCAAAATTCTCTTTCCAGCACCCGTGTTTTTTGAAACCGGATTTATAGGTTTTATTTCTTGTTTAGCCGCTTGGAGTGCCGCTGACTCTAAAGTTGTCGCCTGGCGGGCATTAGACGAAAGTTCGAGTAAAGCCGCTCCCAAAAAACACACGGTGAACGCCTTCGAGCTCCTCTCTATCTTTGAAAGAATTTTGGAACAAACCTTTTCTGAAGGAGGTTTTGAAATGATTATGATGTGATCTGTTCGAGGGTCTTTTTCCAGCAGGTCGATAGCGGAAAGCGTTGAAATTCCGCCCACCTGTTCAGTTAAATCCCTGCCACCTACACCAATTGCATGTGATATGCCATGGCCCATATGAGCCAGTAGGCATGAGACTTCTTGGATCCCGGTCCCAGATGCACCCACTATTCCAAATTTTCCGCTCGGCACACTATTGGCAAAACCAAGCATTTTGCCCTGAATAATTGCAGTACCGCAGTCGGGGCCCATCACGATGAGATCACGGGCTTTGGCTTCTTCTTTTATTGCGCGTTCTTCATCAATTGCGACATTGTCGCTGAATATTAGAACATTGAGGTTGCGCATCAGAGCTTTCCTGGCTTCTGCAATCGCAAAGGGACCTGGCACAGAGATAATAGCCATAGAGGCATCCGACTGTTGCTCAAAGGCTCCACGAATTGTTTTTGGCCTCCATATTTCAGTTGCGGATAAACCCTGAGATTTTTTATTGAGTTCAGATTCCCATCCCGCAATAACACTGTCAGCTGTTTTTTTGTCTACTGCCCGAACGGCGAGTATTATATCTCCTGGTCCGGCCGACTCACCGTCGTGACCGAGTAGATTTGCGGTTGCTAAAATTTCTTTATTTGACGGTGTGGCAATCATAATTGCGGCTTCTTGAATACCTGGAGAACCGGATATTTTGTCCGACAGACGCATAAGCGCTACGGAGTCCGCGTAACTATTGTGTTGGACTAAATTTACGAGGACAGTCATTTGACCCCCATTTGCTCGGCGAATGTCCGAAGCGCTTTTTGAAAACATGCCATCGGGGCCTTAGCGACCCCGGCTCCAACTTGTCCAATCCCCGGTTCTTTATGGGCAATGCCGGTATTAATCGTGGGCGAAGTATTGGTTTCTACTACACGCCTAATATCGATTCCTGCTGGGACCCCAAGATAATCCATTGCAGGTATAGTCCAGGATTTATTCTCTCCCAACGTTATCTCAGCCATATTTTTGGTATACTGACCAGCTTGTGAGGCGGCTCCAGCACCGACAAAGCCGGCGACTGCTGGTGCGGCACCCATTGCGAAGCCCCCTAGACCAATAGTTTCTACTATGGCTGAGTCTCCCATATCTGGGTTCGCATCTGACTCAGAATATCCGGGAAAATAGAGACCTTTTGGCATTTCGACAGGTGCCGTAAACCACCTATCTCCGGTACTGCTTACACGTATTCCAAAATCAGTACCATTGCGACTCATGGCCGTTACCATGCTCGATCCTTTTATCCCATAGGCGGGGTCGGTAAGCGCTTTTCCGGCAGCCATTGCGACATTTAGAAAGAACTGATCATTGCTAGCGATGAAAGAATAAGCCCGAGCCAGTGTCTCTGTCTCTGGCGCGACAGCGGCCATGTGTGGAGCAAGTTCACGCAAGAGCAAGCTTGAGCATGCTACATTCCTTTGATGCATCTCATCGCCCATGGTGAGCCCTCGAGCAATCAGGGGTTTTAACTTTATCCCGCCGGCCCGCCTCAAAGCTTGGCCTAATAAGGGAGCCAGCTCGTTTTTTATCCAACTTAGTCTCTCTAGAACGGTTTGATCATTACCGCCAAAGCGCATTACCTTGCCAAGACCTTCATTGATAGTGCAGTAGGCACGATTTCCGTAATGCTGGTTCTCAACAACAATCAGCGGCTGAGATGCTGTCGTCATACCAGTCATCGGACCTACACATCCAAATTGATGATTGGGAGCGAACTCCAGAGCCTCCTGGGAGGCTAATTTCTCTGCCTCATTAAGGTTGCTGGCCCATCCTTCGAAAACTGCGATACCGCAGATGGCGCCGCGCATTGGTCCACACATTCTTTTCCATTCGATCGGTGGACCTGCATGTAAAATGATTTTCTCTTTGAGCACATTGATCACATCTGTCGCCAGGACAACGTCAACCAAGACAGGTTCCCCTGATAACAAGACACCTAAAGCTTGTTCATTTGCCCGATCAATGACGTTTCCTATTTCTTCCATCTAACTTAGGCCCCAAGTTTTGATAGCAAGTCACCTAGTTCGGGATCGCCGCCCGCAGGAGGGGACCAATCAATATGCAGGGTTACAACATTTTGGGATTTTAGGTCTTCTGAGAACGTCTCTAAACCGACATTAATTACTGAAAGAGGTGTATCCAGCAGATGAGGAGGTTTTGGTTTTTTGTTCATAATCTTACTTTAAAAAACTATACTGCCAATATACAGGGTTTTAAGATTTACGCATGTTAGAAACAAGCTCTTCATATCGGGGAATGGTTGTCGCCCCTCATAGGTTGGCGGCGCAGGCAGGTCTTCGTGTTCTTCAGGACGGTGGCAACGCCATAGAAGCCATGGTAACCGCAGCAGCAGCGATATCGGTGGTTTACCCTCATATGAATTCCATCGGCGGCGATAAT
>CAJXEC010000087.1 GCA_913052165.1 uncultured Rhodospirillaceae bacterium | reverse complement strand
TTTAATTCCAAAAGATGCAGATATGGCCGGTTCAATCTTGCCTTTTTATCAAGGCGGAATTGCTCAAAGCAATCAGAAAGTTGTCGCCCTAAAAAAAGCATTCTCTGAGAGACAAATATCAAGACTTGGTGTAGTGGGCTCGAACGAGACTACTAAGGAAGTTATTGAAGGCAGCTTTTTAAAATTTTTAACTTGTTTAAATAATATACTTCAATCTTATCCGTTTTTGTTGGGAGCAGGCCCAAGATCGTGCGATTTTGCTTTTTTTGGTCAATTAACGCAGTTAGCTCAGTTTGATCCGACCCCAAGCGATACTATTATAAAAAGATTTCCGCGGGTTCATGCTTGGGTAAGCACTATCGAAGATCTATCTGGACTCGATGTCTCGGATGGCTGCGATCTGGAAATACAGGCACTAGGGGCGAGACTATCTGACTTGCTGGGAGAAGTGGGCCAGACCTACGCTCCTGTGATGCTCCGAAATGAGGAGGCGATAAATAGCGGAAAAACAAAATTTGAAACGCTTGTTCGTGACAAGCCTTGGAGGCAGGACGTTTTTCCTTATCAAGCAAAATGCTTGCATTGGCTTCGCATTGAGTTTTCAAAATTGGAGCCGACAGATAGACAAAAAATTTACGAAATCTTTGACGGAACAGGGTGCGAATTGTTAATCGATAAGCCCCATAAGGAGTAAACACATATGTTAGTTGTTCATTTCGCACCAAACTCAAGGGCAGGCAGAATTATCTGGCTACTTGAGGAGCTGGGAGTCCCCTACGAAGTAAACAAAATGCGATTTCATCCCGAAGATTTGAAATCCCCCAGTCACAGAGCACGCCACCCACTCGGGCGAGTTCCAGTCCTTGAAGATAGCGGGAAACTCATATGGGAATCTGGCGCTATAGTCGAGTATATACTTGAATGTCACAAAAAAGCTGATCTAAAACCTGATTCCAGCGATCCATCTTTTCCCAATTATCTTCAATGGTTTCATTACTGTGAAGGCATGGTCATGCCGCCAGTGAACACTATAGTGGTTCAAACGGTGCTACTTCCTCCAGATCGCAGAGACGAGACAGCCCTGTCACAAGCTCAAAAACTTTTAACTCGTGCCCTGGAGCCTGTTGATAAAGAACTTAAGGGGAGAGACTACTTGATAGGAAAGTTTTCAGCTGCAGATATCATGCTCGGACACGCCTGCTTTATGAGCAACAGACTAGGTTGCGTTCCAGAAGAAATGTCAAACCTCAAGCGATATGTGGATACTATCTCGAGCAGGCCAGCCTTTGATATTGCTATAAACATGCAGTAAGCCAGTTATGACAAGTTGTAGGCCTCTGGGTCCAGGTCGTGGGTTATAGACCAATACTCTAAATTACTAAAAGGAGAATTATTGACAACTCGCCCTTCAGAATTTTTGTACCAACTCTGAACGCCAGGGTGTCCCCACGCAAGGCGCTGACTTAAATCTTGAACTTCTTCGTTGTACTTGTCATTGATCTCCGCGCTAATCTCTAACTCGCTTGCCTCTTTTTCAGCCATGAGCGCTATGCACTGCATCAAGTAATGCACTTGGCATTCCGTATTATAGATAATGCTTCCCCCATGAACGATATTTGTGTTGGGACCATATAAGCAAAAGAGATTGGGGTAAGATGGCACCAAAATTCCCTTGTAGGCCTCTGGAGTTTCTCCCCAAGATTCCCCCAGATTTTTCTCATCCAAACCGTTCACATCAATAGGCCATAAAAATTGATTTGTATTAAATCCAGTGGCATAAACTATTACATCGAATTCATGTTTAACCCCGTCTTCTGTAAGAATCCCTTTCTCAGTGAAACTCTTGATAGGGCTGTCTGCCAAGGTAACGTCTTCTCTTGCCAGAGTCTTATACCAGTCGTTGTCGATTACGGGGCGTTTGCCGTAAACAGGGAAATCAGGCACACACTTTGGCAATAAGTCCTGTCGATCACCAAGTTGAGCGCTGATATATGCAGTAAAGGACTCTCTAATCATATCGTTCTGCTCATTCATCGAACGATCTTTGTGCTGCCAATTTGGGTCTTCAACAACGGCGCTCCAATTCCTATCCATGAAACCAAAAATCATACGCGCCCGATGCCACTCTGCGTAACCAGGAAGATAATTCAAAGCCCACTTTATGCCATCTTCTACTGATCGATAGTAATCTCGGCTCGGCGTTATCCAGTGTGGAGTGCGCTGAAAAACGGTTAAGTGTCGAGCTTTTTCAGCAGTTTTCGGAACTAACTGAACTGCGCTACAACCCGTTCCGATCACCGCTACCTTTTTATCGGTAAGATCAATATCATGGCGCCACCGAGCCGAATGGAAGGATTCGCCAGTATAGTTATCCTGTCCTGCAAACTTTGGAACCACGGGCCTATTTAACTGGCCTACCGCGCTTATAACGATATTCGCTTCGATGGTTTCTGTTTTTCCCGTTTCGGAGGAAAAGTCTACGCTCCAGCTTTTTCTTTTTTCGTTAAACGTCATTCCGATGACTTCTGCTTGAAGTTTGATGTGACTACGAATATCTAGCTCGTCAGTACATCTCTCAAAATATTCATACAGCTCATCTCTTTTCGAGTAGTAGCCAGACCAATTCGGATTCCTCATGAAAGAAAAAGAATAAAAATGGTTCGGTGTATCGACTCCACAATCAGGGTAGGTATTTTCGTACCACGTACCCCCAACAGCATCGTTCTTCTCTAAAATCGTAAAACGGATACCTGCGCGTTTTAATTTCGCCGCTGTACAAATTCCTGACATGCCGGCGCCAACTATTACTACATGGAGTTGATCTAAAAACCTCTTCTTCGAGGGCTCAGCCATCTTACCTAACCAGTCAGTATCTCTATCGACAAAATTCGTTTCCTCAAGCAACATGTCACAGAAATCCTGCTCTAGCGGCTCTCCAACTGAAAATTCCATCATTTCTCGCATCCGGCGAGCCGAGGGCGGAAGGGGTAGAGGGACCTCATCGTCTCTTATTTTAAGAATGAGCTCTAAAGCCGCTGCTCTTATTTCATCAGCAATATCATCATCATAATCTCCGCTGTCATCAGGGAAAATCTCGCCTTCGGGCACATAAATTGGTTTGGGACGATAGCGATCTACTAACCAGCGATCATCTCCAGTGTACTGGGTCATGACCATTAGCAACGTTGGAATATTAAGGTCCAACAATGACTTCTTTATTTGCTCTTCATTTGCCGCTATCTGCATTTCTTTTATTCCCTTGTCTAATCCGGTATGAAATTCCCTGACGCATTGTACTCGACTCGATTCTGTTTGAAGTCTGGAAAAATCTCTTTGAAAAGCCGCAACATACTAATCGTCGATAATCTGTCTGAAGAGATATGCAAATGACCTGGGGGCCCGAGAGTTGGCGGAAGTGCAAATCCGTGGGGGGTCCCTGAGTAGTCGTGAAAGATCCAGCGCACGCCCGCTTCGTCCATCTCTTGACAAAACCGTATTCTACTTTCATCGGAGACCAAATGATCATTCCGACCATTCTCAATTAAAACAACCGTATCTTTATTGTATAAATTGGGAGCTAATTTTAGCTTCGGTCTTTCTATGCCCACCATCTCTGGTGAATTATCCTCGCCAGTTTGTAATAGTCCGTGAAAAGATACGACACCCGAGAGATTCAATCCAGCACGTACTGCTTCCAAGACAGCAACGCCACCAAAACAATAACCGATTGCCGCCGGAGAAACGCGATTGTCAACACACTCGTCTTCGACTCCTTTTATTAACCACTCATTCAAAAGAGATCTAAAAAACTCATGATCATGATCGCATTTAATCATTGCCTCAAAACATTTCTTGTTGAACGACATCACCTTTTTGGGGTCATCTGGCCAAAGTCTCTCATCAACAGGAACATCCTCACCATATAGATCTATAGCCAGTCCTACATAGCCGGAGCGCGCTATAAACTCGGCAACGTCGACATCAAAAAATTTCAGTCCTTGGTAATTATGAATAACTAGCACCAAAGGCTTAGGACCTTCGGATTTGGGTGGGGCAACCAGCGAGCCACGATATTTGTTGTCCCTGAAATCAAACTCTATCGTCCTTCGAACTAGCCCAGGATACTCTTGCCATTGGAAGACGGCCATTGATTTGCCTCTCAGCTAAAATTTTTCCTAATCATTGCCAAGGACTGAAACACAAGGAACAAAACATATCAAGCCTGATGTGTTAAGGTCTGAAGAACCTTCACCACTGAAACTTTAAGCTTCGCCAAGTTGACCAATGACTATTTAATGTTCTTGAAATCTGCTTCAAACTGGAACACATTCAAATATCGAGACTACCGAATCTTATGGGTCGTATTGATGACTGGCGGCGTGGCAAGCTGGTTGAGAATCTTGGGGTTCTCTCAGTGGCTCCTCGACGAGACTGGGTCACCTTTTTTAGTGGGTCTAATTGGAATAGTCCAACTAGTAGTTCAACTGCCTTCAACTCTTTGGGCTGGAACGCTCGCCGATCGCAACGATCGAAAAGTAATTCTTGCTGCCGCGCACGGAATTACATTTATCGTTCTCGCCCTCGTCGCAGCTATTAATTCATCGAACTTACTTACTCCAGGATTCATATATTTAGCGATCGCAATCGCTTCCGGCGCTCAGACTCTAGGCGGTCCCAGCAGAGCAGCGCTGATACCCGGGGTCTTTCCCGAGAGAGAAATCATGGCCGCAGCCTCTACCGACACGGCTTCTCAAAATCTCGCCGCCATTATTGGTCCTCTGCTGTTTGCATTCGTCGCGGTAAATTGGGGACTAACCGCCGTATTTTTTACATGCGCAATCCTCTGTCTTCCCGGATCTTTCGGTCCATTCTTATTAGCCGTATCGGGTGAGACCGATGAAAAGTCAGAGCTGCGAAAAAGCCAAATTTCCGAGACTTTGGAGGGGTTAAGTTATGTAAGGAAACACCCGATTTTACCCGGCCTATTTCTCCTAGATGCAGCCATTACGACCTCATCTTTTTATAGAGAAATCCTGCCCGTTATCGCTTTAGGGCTTTTTGCTGCTGGAGCTAGCGGAACAGGATTGCTGGGATCGGCAAATTCTGCTGGGGCCATTATTGGAGGGATTGCAGTGCTTGCATTGACCAGGGTTCAGGCAAAAGGATTGATCGTACTTTGGGCATCACTGGCATACGGTTTATTTTTGTTAGCTTTTGGGCTAACCAGCTCGTTAATTACTGGAATGATTCTGATTGCATTGCTAGGAGCAGCTGATTCGGTCACAGTTGCAGTAAGAGTAACTACCGTGATGCTAACAACGCCAGATAAGATGCGAGGCAGAGCTTTCTCCTTGATGTATGTTGCAGCTCAAACATCAAACAATATCGGGACTATTTGGGTAGGTTTCTGGGCCGGGGTTATCGGAGCGTCTAGCACGATGGTCATGGGTGGAATCATCTCGATTGTGATGACCCTCCTGGTTTTATTACTATGGGAACCAATACGCAAATATCGGTCGAATGACTGAATCTAAAAGAATCCCTCTTTTATCGTTGGCTAGAAATAAAAATAGGGATATTAAAGGCGGACGACTGGCGAGCGAGCTTGCACAACAAATGGCGAAGACGGAAGATAACTTGATAGTTCTCGACCCAAGCGATAAACGCCCCGCCGCGTTTAAGGGAGCGCGTCAGGTAATCGGAAGACCAAGTTCTGAAAAACATATCAGACTATTTGCGAAGCACGTTTCGATGCTCTGACCGTCAAGCTTGAAAATATCAATACCCGTTCCCTAATCCAATTAGCGGCTGAGGGAATGCCCATATTCTAGTCCAAAGACAATCTCCATTTTTAAAGATAAGATGCTACTAAATTATCGACGAATCACAGGCAACATTATCTCATTTCTGCGAAGAAACGAGGGCATCCAAGGAGGATCGTATCGCGCCCAGATCGGGTTACCACTTGCTCTCCATTTTTGATTCTTTGCCAATCTGGCTTTGAGCCTGTACAAGTTCTCCTCGTAGGTCTTTAACTTCCAACCACCCTTGTATGCAAGGACGGCAACTTCCATGTTGATTTCTTTAATCAAAATATTATCACTTGAAGGACGTGGCGGAGCCAGAAGATCTTTCGGGAGAAAAAAAACAACCTCGTAATTTTTCTCCCCTCTTTTTTGCTGCATCACAGGGGCGGTCATTTTAATTTTTTTATTTAGTTCGTTATCACCGAAAATATAGCTAGCTAGTCGTCTAAAACCAATATTTCCAGACTCCCTGATCCCGCTCGCTACTGAGGTCGAGGCTGTTATCGCCCCGGCATACTTCCTCACCTCCACTAATTCTGGAAGCGTATCGATTATCTCATAATCAGGAGTCTCAATGGACAACACAATCTCCGGTGAAGAGAACAACAACAAAAGAGTTAAAACCTTTCGCATTTACACCACTCTCAGGATTACAAACCCTATGATGTGAAGGAATATCACGATCGTTGAGACAATCGATCGCATCTTCAAATAGCCCTCGGCCAGATCCTCAAGGTCAAAGAAATGCCTCTCAAGAAGTAAGACTACTCCAAAAATACTCGCTAAGACTAACAAAACAATCTGACTAAGATACAAAACAGAGAAGAAGGCGATTAAAACACACGCGTTTGATATTAAGAGTATTTTAACTCGGTCTTTTTCAGATCTACGCAATTGAAAACTTCGTGACCACAAAGTCCCAGACACAAAGCAAAGAATAGCTAAGGAATAGGTCACAAAAAAATTTACCGAAAATGGATTATTGAAAAAAAACAAGGGTGCAGCCATTGGCAATAGCCCTAGGTACCCAAGGATTTGAAACAACTTATACCTTAAAACCAAAAGAGATTTTTCCGAATAATTGATAAGTATCTTTAAAAAGCGGCCCACCTGATCCTCGGGAAAGTATATGACGTAAATATCACCGAGAAAATATGAATTTGTTCCTTATTGTAAGGGGAAAATATTTGGTCGTCTTGATCGTGGGCGCATCCGGAGGAATCGGGCAGGCTTTAGCGGAGAACTACGCCGGTGCTGGCCATCGCGTAATCGGTACGTTTTATAATACTACGCCACAGGGGCTATCCGAAAAAATCGAGCTTACGCTGATGGACCCCACAAGCGAAACCAGTGTGCAGAGTACACTTTCAAAAATCCATTCATTAGATTTGGTCATTAACTGCGTTGGATTTCTCTCGTCAGATGATGGCCTACCAGAAAAGACCATTCGAAAATTCGAACCTCATGGCCTCGAGGAGAGCATACGCATAAACACACTCCCAACTCTACTTATCGCAAAGCACGCTCAAAGGCTTCTTCGCCAGAGTCGACAAAGTGTTTTTGCTACGATATCTGCGAAGGTAGGTTCGATCGGGGATAACCAACTCGGAGGTTGGTATAGTTACCGTATCTCCAAAGCAGCTCTGAACATGGTGCTTAAGACCCTTAGCATCGAGTGGAGTAAAAGCACCCCTAACTGTTGCGTAGCAGCTTTGCATCCTGGGACCGTATCAACGAAACTCTCTGCTCCTTTTGTTAGCGAAGGTACAAAACACTCGGTGCTCTCAGCCTCGCAATCAGCTGCCTGTATGAGCAAAATCGTAAATAACCTTAGACCTCTTGACACCGGAAGGTTTTGGTCATGGAACGGGGAGGAGATATGCTGGTAAAACTTTTAAAATATTAAGTTACATGAGGTCTATCAGACTTGTGCTTTTTTCAGGTCAATTACTATTTAACTTAAAAAAAAATTTTTATCTTAGCAATTGGGCGCAATCGAGAGACTCTATTGCTTCAAAAGTCCTCTTTAACCCAGACGCGCCAACCTGAGCGCCTCGCTCGTTGCCTTGATCTAAAGTGCCGCAGATAGCAACGGGAGTGATCATAAGGATTAGTAAATTATATCGATAGTGCTCTAAACACTGGTCAAAACTATAATTTTTGACCCCCATATCGCTAAGGGTCTGGTGATACTCACGCAAACAATTAAGTTCTGTGGCGCCTCTTATTTCAGCGTCACAACTCTGGGCGCTAAAATAAGCGATGTCGTGAGTGCCGTTACCCCCTGTCGTATTCTGCCAATCGACGGATATAATGTCAGGAGAGCCATCCCTTTCAACCAAAAAGGAATTATCTACTCGATAATCACCATGGATGATCGTCTGCTCACCACTCATTGCTTGGAGAAACAGATCCGCGTACTGATCTCCGATCTTCCTAACAACTTCTTCTCGATTTCCAGTGAAGTGTTGGCCAAAATTCTTTAGCGTAGGCTCGATGCCTGGCCGAAAAATTTGGTCGCGTCTGAACAAAGTCGTTCGCATATCGAGCTGATAATTCAGCCAATCAAACTCTGAGGTACGTCCCCAGTAAAGTCCGTGTAATTGTCCTGCCCTAACGAAAGCGGCTCGCAGGTGACCTTCGGAAATACCGACCAGTTGGTCTCCCGCTGTCTCATTTCCCAAATCATCCAAGACCAGCAGAAAGTCTTGAGTAACCGGATCGACAGAGGCGTAGAGACACTTTGGGACTTCGATCGGGCAATCATTAGCGAGATGCAAATAGAAATTAACTTCGTTTTTATAGAAGTTGAGTCCTTTAGAAAGCTCGCTATTTTCTGTTCTCGCTGTGCATTTCACGACCACCTTTCGTTGTTCGCCAGATGAAAGTGTGAGATGGCCTCGTGCTATTGAGGACATTAGCCCGACCCCCTCACCGAGATCTGTGATCTTGACGTCCGTTATTTCACTGTCAAAGTGGTGTCCAATAGTTTTCTTTGCTATCTCAACGTCGAAATCTTCATAACGGTCAATTACTATTTCCATAGCAACCCCAGAGAGTAGTCGAGTGATATTAGATGATAGCTTATCTCGAGATTTTCAAAAACCCCGCGCCACTTGAATCGCGAGGCGTAGGAAAAGTGGCAGGCCGGAACACTGACGCTTCCTAAGATTTGAAGGACCACAACCTTAAGAATGGGTGCTTAGTCTTGCTCCATTGACCATGTTTTGCTAGTGGATCTCGCGAGTTCCCATTCTGATAGAGAGTCTTCAGCCTCGCATCTGTTAAGCCTCTTTTTCATCTCCGCTGTCTCGAACTCTATGGGCTCCTTGTTTCGTGGTGCTCTTTCCGGTAATGCCATGACGCTTATCCTTCGCATATATCAAGTTGTTATGCAGACTGATACGCACCTTATCATCGTAGGGTTCACCCCTTTTAAGGAATAATTAGAAACTATTGTATTCTCATTTAGAATAGATCAGAACTCAAATTTGTATGGATCTAGCGTCTCCTCGGCTTCTCGACGGATTTTGTGCCACTCTCTGCCCCCGTAATAGGCCAAACTTCCAGGGTCTGCCTCTCCCTCTCCGTTGTAATAGGAAATACAGTCTCGAAGAGGCGCGGAGGCAATATCTGCCTCACGGCAATGATCCGCATAACGATTTTCCGAGTCCGAATCTATATCAACGACTCTTATTCCCTCGTCCCGCATTTTTTCCAACAACTTAACGATATAGTCAGCATGGGTATCAATTGCGTCGGTAAAATTGAAGCTTCCGCCCCCCCCTTGCGGCCCAGATACAATAAACAAGTTAGGAAATCCCTCACTGTGGATTCCAAGAAAAGTTTTTGTGCCTTTCGACTTCCATTTTTCATGCAACGACATTCCGGTTTTCCCAACAATCATATTAAAGGTTGATGTGGCCATCCATTGAAAACCAGTAGCGTAAATAAGCACGTCCAATGGGTAATTCTTTCCCTCGTGACAAACCCCATCTCTGTTAATCTCTTGGACTCCAATTGGAGCAGTATCCACCAAATACACATGAGGTAAATTGAAAGTAGGCAAATATTCATCGTGAAAAGTCGGCCGTTTGCACCCATAAGGGTAGTAGGGCTTCAGCGCTTCAGCGGTTTTCCTGTCATTGACGATCAGATCGACCCTCGCTCGGATCTGTTCCATTATCCGAAAATTACTATTTAGGGTTTTCTCCATCAACTCCTTTGCCGAAAGCTTCTTGACATGTGATTTTTTGTCTTTGAAATCTGCCACCTTTCCGGACAAGTATTCATCATTTGCTTTCATCGCCGTTCTGCCTGCAGATATCCTTGCAAATCTGGCTCTTCTGGCGACTGCCCATCCAGGTTCTTTGCTCCAGGCTTCGATCTCTTCAGCCGTAGTCTCTCGCTGGTCTCTGACATCCACCGAAGAGGGGGTTCGCTGAAAGACGTAAAGCTCTTTGACTATCTTTGCCAGCTCTGGGATAGTTTGGACAGCGGTAGCGCCCGTACCAATTATTCCAACTCGCTTATCTTTTAAATCAACCTGATAATCCCATCTAGAGGTATGAAACGAAGTTCCTTCAAATTTCTCCATTCCTTTTATTCGAGCTAACTTGGGAGTAGTTAAAATACCATTCGCCAAAATTACGAATTTAGCTCGCATCCTATCGCCTCTGTCAGTGTGTACTGTCCAGACTTTTTCGTTTTCGTTCCATTCGGTTTTCTCCACGCTTGTATGAAACAAACACCGATCGTAGAATCCAAATTTTTCAGCCATCTTTTGACAATACTCGAGGATCTC
>CAJXEC010000086.1 GCA_913052165.1 uncultured Rhodospirillaceae bacterium | reverse complement strand
AGCGCCTATAAGCTTGGCAACGTTCACACGAGCATCATCGACAAGTGCTCGAGCCCCTCTTCCAAAAGAATGAACAGAAGAGGCGTTCCCCGGATCGACCATTGCCCGATTCATTGCATCTATCACTTCAGGACGCACAGGGCCGGTGGCATTAAAATCAAAATAGTAATTAGGCATGTGGGTGACTCCCGAATTTATATTCCACTGTGGCATAGCATCACTTAACCGTTGGACAAAATTATTAGAGGGCTCTTTCAATAGTGTACTTGTATTTCCTGAGTGCATATCAGTATATTCGCCCAAAGAGTGTAATCTTTTTACTTGGAACACGAAAAGTTTTGTGTTCTTTACCGCCAGATCCGGGACACAGATAAAGAGTCAAAAGAAAATGCCAGAAGTGATTATAACAGGACCAGAGGGACGTATAGAGGGTCGTTATCACCCCCCTAAAGAACCAAACGCCCCCATTGCCCTAATACTTCATCCGCACCCTCAACAAGGTGGAACTATGAATAATCGCATTGTGTACGATTTATTCAACATCTTCTCCAAGCGCGACTTCGCTACTTTACGCTTTAATTTTAGAGGGGTAGGCCGGTCTCAGGGCGAGTACGATGAGGGCGTTGGTGAGCTTAGCGACGCTGCCACGGCAATGGATTGGTTGCAGGCGGCAAACCCAGATGCCAAGCAGTGCTGGGTTGCCGGATTTTCGTTCGGTGCCTGGATATGCATGCAACTTCTTATGAGAAGGCCTGAGATTGATAGTTTTATTTCAATTGCACCTCCAACAAACAAATATGATTTTAGTTTCCTAGCACCCTGCCCATCATCTGGATTACTGGTGCACGGCGCAGACGACGCTATGGTTCCTGAGGAGACAACGAGCGGGCTCAACAAAAAGTTGTCGGCTCAAAAAAGAATAAAAATCGCTTACAAAGTAGTAAAAGGTGCCAATCATTTTTTTCATCAAAAGGAATCTGAGCTTGTCCAACTTGTATCGAAATATCTAGATACGCAATGCAAGCAAATTGCAAAAGAAAAACTTAACCAATTGTGAAAGATTATTATTTCTCATTATTTCTTATCTGGTCTAAAAAAAACACCACCGGACCGCGGTTTATCTACGCCGGTTGTTTCCGGAAAAGTATAGGGTAATCCCAGTAGACTGCGAACTGCAAGATAGGCAATTGCTTCCGCCTCAACACCATCGCCATTCCACCCCACTTCCTCAGCCAACAAAACGGGCTTCTGTGTAATAGTTCTCAACCTCTCAAGAAGAAATTTATTCTTGCGCCCTCCTCCTGTCACTAGCCATGACTTTATCGGTGCCGGGAAATATTCCTCTGCTCGAGATATTGCCGCACACGTAAATTCAAGAAGGGTTGCTGCCCCATCTGCAGCATCTAATTTTCTGACTGGATCAATTGAAAACTCAATCCGATCTAGAGATTTTGGTGGATAGCGATCAAAAAAAGAGTTCAGAAGCAGAGCTGTAAGAATATCCTGATCCACTTTGCCCGATCGTGCTAGTTCTCCATCCCGATCAAAACGTTTTCCTGTTAAAAACTCGGTCCACTCATCCAATTGTCCTCCCCCTGGACCGGTATCGAATGCCATAAAATTATTTTTGCCTTCACCTATCCACGTAACGTTCGCGACCCCGCCAATATTTAATACAGCAAGAGGCTTTTCTAACCCTCGAGCAATCGCAGAATGAAAAATTGGAGTTATAGGTGCCCCCTCTCCACCATGCGCTACGTCATTTGTGCGAAAATTACAGACGACATTGATACCTGTAAGATTTGCCAAATACTGTCCATCCCCAATTTGAGTTGTTTTTCCGTCAGCAGGTCTATGCAAAGTTGTATGTCCATGAAAGCCAATAACGTCTATTGGCTGGTCATAAGTATTCTTTATTTCTATCTCTTCAAGAAACCTCTGAATAGCAATCGCATGGGCCTTCGTGACCAGAATTTCGGCTTCGAGAGCACTACCTGCCCGTCCCAAAACATCAAAAATTTTTTGCCGCAGACCATGGTCATAACTCTCAGTGTGAAAGCCCTCCGTCTCGATAAATGATTGGCCGTCTGTTCTTATGAGTGCCAAATCAACTCCATCTACTGACGTCCCACTCATTAATCCAATCGCCAATACCGGTTTCAAACGTCGTTCACGTGTATTAGAGGGCTCGCCAATCATCATTTAGACATGGTAAACGACACGTGGGACGCATCAAACAGTAAATTTGTAGAAGGCAAGCTAAAATAAGATGATGAACTTCAAATCTGAATTCATGACGACCGCTTACCAAAGAGGCTACGTGCATCAATGTACGGATGACAGACTGCTTGATGTCGAGCTAGATGAAAACCGGCCTAGTGCTGCTTACATTGGCTTCGACTGTACTGCGGACTCTTTGCATGTCGGAAGTCTTGTCCCGATAATGCTATTACGGTTATTCCAAAAATCGGGTCATAAGCCGATTGTCTTGTTAGGCGGCGGGACAACAAAAGTCGGCGACCCATCAGGCAAGGATGAAACTCGTCAAATTTTATCTGAGGATAAGATAGCCGAAAACATGTTTTCCATCCAAAAGACTTTCGAGAATTTTCTGACTTTTGGGGACGGACCAACTGACGCAAAAATTATCAATAACGATGATTGGCTATCCAATCTTTCCTACATTTCTTTTCTTAGAAATTACGGACGCCACTTTTCAGTCAATCGAATGTTGAGTTTTGACTCCGTGAAATTAAGGCTTGAGAGAGAACAACCCCTTAGCTTTTTAGAATTCAACTATGTGATTTTGCAAGCCTATGACTTCCTTGAGCTTTTCAGGAGAGAGAGGTGCTTAATACAAATGGGAGGATCTGACCAATGGGGCAACATCGTAAGCGGAATAGAACTAGCTCGAAAAACTCAATCAGCATCTCTTTTTGGCTTAACGGCGCCCCTTATAACCACAGCATCAGGAGGTAAGATGGGAAAAACTGCAAAGGGTGCTATCTGGCTTAACTCGTCTCGCTTATCTCCATACGATTATTATCAATTTTGGCGTAACACCGACGATCAAGATGTTGGCCGTTTTCTGCGTTTGTTTACAGATTTGCCCCTCGCAGAGATTGAAGTTTTAGAAGAAAAAAAGGACATTGAAATAAATCAAGCGAAAAAAATACTAGCATACCAAGCGACGAAGCTCTGCCACGGGGCAAAAGCTGCTGAAGAAGCCGAGGTAACATCGATTGCCACGTTTGAGAAACGCACAACAAGTTCTAACCTTGCAACCGTCTTTGTACCGTTCGCCCGTTTGAAGGAGGGTGTACCGGCTTACGCCGCATTTGTGACCGCTAACCTGGCCTCCACGAATGGTGAGGCCAGAAGGCTGATCCGAGGAGGGGGAGCCAAATTAAATGATGTTATCGTTTCCGATGAGACGCAACTGATTAAAAATAGCGACTTAACCCTCGATGGCGCCGCCAAGTTATCCGCGGGCAAAAAAAGGCACGTGTTGATCCGGGCAGAGTAACCACCTTATTCTATGGTGAGCTTGGCACCTCTCCCACAATAGGATCCTCGCTATCTACAATCGGATTGCTCAAAATTTCGACCAGATTTCGAAGTAAACCTGGCGCTAATGCGGAGAGCGGATTTACCCTTACTCCGGGATCAGCGTAATCCCCTAAAACGCGGTAGGTCGCCGCAAACATGCCCTCACCCTTTGTCCCAGCCAGCAGATTTCCAAGCAAAGGGATGTTTCCAAGAGCGCTATTTATGGTGTATGCGGGGATAATCGTCCCCCGAAAATCTATAAGACGATTTTTCCGATTATAACTTCCTTCTCCTGTTATCCCTAAATCAGACCCGACTGCCCGAGCGTTCTTAAAAATGATTTTTCTCTTCCTCCAATCGAATTCGACAAATGATCTTGCAAAGGCGATACCCTGACCTCCTAAGGTATTTAATATACCGGTAAGCGACGACAACGTGAGCAATCTGGTCAACAAAGGCGCTTTGACAAGAGAAAAATCGCTGATTTTTGCAATGCCAGACCAACCTTCTTTTTGCGCGGCACTCGGTCTCTTGGCTAGAATTTGCAAAGCTCCCCCTCTAAGGGAGTTAGAGATCCCAAAGTCTCGTGCAAAGTGGCCAGCATTCTCTGACATAATCCGAAGATATTGGGTGCTCTGCCGCTCCCGAAAATCAAAAGAGACTTTACTTCCGGTTGAAAGAACCGAACTTACATCGACAGATCTGCGGCCCTGTTGGTTTCGAGACAAAACACCACGAACCTTTTGAAACTGTAATTCCGGACTCAATATTATTTTATCTACATTTATATTTATTTTTATCGGATCAGAGGTTTCTATGCTTTTAGATAAAAAATCAGATGACCACAAATTAGATAAATCAAACGAACGCCCAACTATAGATAGACTTCCTTGATTACCATTCGGATCAGAGACCAGCCTTAGGCTCATGTCGGTCTGACCGAAGACGAGCCGATCGACATGGGCGCCACGGAGTTTTCCTTCCGAGCTAAAATCGGCAGCTGCAGAGAGCTTTAATCCCTGCGATGCCATGCTAAAGTTCTTAATCCTCAATCTGCCATTATTTTCTCGTTGAGCGGTCATCCACCCAAGCGCCACTTCTCCTGGTTTCTTTAGCCAGCCAAGTTCTGCAATACTAAGTTTGCATGCTTGCATCTGAACTTTAGCAAAAACCTCCAAAGGAGCATTAACTTCAGTCTTTAACAGTGCGATATCCAACCCGAGTGGACCTTCCAAACGTCCAGAGAGGTGCTGAGCAAGCCGAAACTGTTCCCAGTCTGATTGGGAAAACACCCCCTGAATCTCCGCCCTTCTCGAATAAGGATGATCGGCGCTCCAACTTTCGCTCCATCTCAGTTTAATGGGTGTGCTAGCAAACACCCCGCTGCCATCGAGCTCTATTCCATTTGGATCGATTTGTACCCTAAACCGTCCATCGCTCAGCGTTTTACCATCGAAAAATTCGCGCAAAGATGCCTTGTCGGTAATCGAATTCAGCTGAAAATCGAGTTGCCCTGGTTTTATCTCAACACCTAAAGGCATCTTAACCAAAAAGTGAGTCTTTGCTGTGCCTCTGGTGGAAATTACGTCAAACCCTATCTGCCTCGGATCGATAGACAAGACGTCACTAAAGATTGATGCTTGTTCGCTTATCAAACCTTCTAAGTTCAAATTTAATTCTGCAATTTTCTGTTTTTCAGATAAATCGTTAACGACCAATGAACCCTGCTTTACAGAGAGTGTCTTTATAGTACCTCGTTCCAAGCCAAACAAAATCCGATCTGACCCTATTTTGAGATTTCCGTGAATTTGTGAAATTGTTTGGTTACTTGCCCCAAATCGGATTGATGCTTGTTCAATCCGACCTTCTGCCTCCAATTCACTAAATTCTAGATGCTCTGTTTTTGAATTCCAGATAGCCTGAAAAGATATGCTTGCGATAGGAATCCGACCTTCAACAACTTTTTCCGAGATCCAGTCTCTCGTGTCGTTCAAGTGCCCAGCTGGCCAGAGTCGCAAGGCCGACTCCTTATCAAAATTTGTAACATTAGCATATATTAAACTTGAACTTGAGCCATCAATGATGTTTGTTTCTGCTGTGCCACTAAGGACCGAGGGGCCCAAATCGATCTTAAATTTCTCTATAGAGACGTCATTATTTTCAAAGTTAGTGTTCCCGTCAATATAAACAGATTTCAGTGAGATTGGGTTTGGCCAAATTTTACTGTTAATGATTTCTCCTCGGCCGCTTCTAAGAGTAAACCTCGCACTGAGTGGTGTGCCGTCAATAGAGAGTTTTGCTGTCACTGATCCGTTCACATTTAAGGTCGATTTATCGACATGACGTTCAAGGCCTCTGAGCCGAAGTGCTTGCTTGAGAGGGAAACCGGATATTGTCGCGGTCATGGAAATCTCATTAGAGGGCCGATCAATCAGGATCCTGCCTTCAAGGTCTGTCTTGTTTTTATCTATTAGAATTTCGCTCGAAAAAGTCGCCTGTGGACTATCATCTCCGATCAGAAGAATTACATCAGTGTCTCGGGCTTCCATTAACCGGGTCGAATTGAAATCGTCGACTATTAAATCAGCATTAACCAAACTGAGTCTGCGTAGATAACTCAGCGGGCCGTTCTGCTTTTTCTTGACCTCCAATGCCGTTATTAATCTTTGAAAAGCTGATGAGGCATCAGCTGGGCTGAGAGCTTTGTTGCCCAATTCGAGTTGAAATGCTCCACCTTTATCTCTTAGCATTCGCAATGAAGGACCAAGAATATCTAAAGTGCGAGGCGCGAGTGTTCCGCTCATTAGTCCTGAGAAACTTACTCCGATCGAGGTCTCTTCAATTACCCCTAGGGTCCGGCCTCCATTATCAACCGCGGAAATACCATAGATCCTGACTTCAGGTACGCTATCCACGTTTCTCCACAGGATTGATGTCTGAGAAATTTTGAACTTTAAATCAAGACCCAGGTCATCCAACGCGGACTCAATCTGTTGATTTAAAAAATTAATATAAATAGGCGCAAGCGTTAACCTCCAGGCTAAAGCCCCAGCAACTGCCAACAATACGATAGTAGTTATGTATAAAATCTTAATTTTATGTTCCTTAATGGCGTGTTTCCAGGAACCTTTATCCGGAACCTATAGGGTTGACCAGAAAAAGTCCGTCGACCAAGGTGTTCAAATTACCTAGCCCAGAGAGGGACTTGATTGCAATTAATTTCAAACAATTTATCAAAACAAAAATTTGGTAAACCCGTTAGTCCAAACACAGCAGCCGCTGACCGTTTCGTAGAAAAATTACTTGAAAATATTAGATTTTCTGAAGATTCCGAATTGCGGAATTATTGGGATCGCTTTTGTTCAGATAAAGATTCGTTAGAAGAGATTTATCTTGTCCTGGGTCATAGTCCTTTTCTTGCCAACATTCTAGTTGCCGAGCCTTGCTTCTCAAGAACTCTATATTCATCTGGGCCGGAAAAAGCGCTAGCATCGATTAAATCGGACTTGTCCAGAATAGATCCATATACAGCGTCAGAAAACTCAATAAAGCAATCGTTACGCGTTCTGCGCAAGAAGGTTGCTTTGACCTGCGCAGTTGCCGATTGCCATGCGGCTTGGGAATTAACAAAGATAACGCAGACTTTATCAGATTTTGCAGACTCTGCGCTCTCAGTCGCGATAAAATATTTACTTCTAAAAGCTCATAAGGTCGGGGAGTTTATACTTCAAAATACCAACGACCCTGAATCGCAATGTGGGTTCATTTGCCTTGGAATGGGCAAACTAGGCGCTAAAGAACTTAATTTCTCAAGCGATATTGATTTAATCCTTCTCTTCGATAGCGACTCTAAAAATTATATTGGACGTAAAAGTAAACAAGAATTTTTCGGTCAGTTGACCCGGAAGTTAGTCACAATCCTTGAAGAGCGCACCTCGGATGGTTACGTGTTCCGAGTTGATTTAAGGCTAAGGCCAGATCCCGGTTCTACTCCCCCCGCATTATCAACCCTTGCTGCGGAAACTTACTACGAAAGTGCCGGACAAAATTGGGAGCGAGCAGCGTTGATTAAAGCTCGTCCGGTGGCAGGAGACCTTGAGGCGGGCCGCGATTTTATCGACAGCCTAAAGCCATTTATTTGGCGCCGAAATTTAGACTTTGCCGCGATAAAAGATATTCAATCTATAAAACGTCAAATCAACTCAACTCAGGGTAACAACCAGCGAAAAATACCAGGCCATAACATAAAACTAGGTCGGGGCGGAATACGTGAAATTGAATTTTTTGCCCAAACCCAGCAACTGATCTGGGGAGGTCGCGACCCATCCTTACGATCTAGATCGACTTGTGCGTCTCTTCAGGCGTTGGTGACCTCAGGCCACATTTCAAGTCATGTCGCAGAAGATCTAATTATGGCATATGCGAAACTTCGCAAAACCGAACACCGCCTTCAAATGACCAATGACCAACAAACACATGAAATTCCTTTTGACGAAATTAAGCTTCTTAAATTAGCAAATTTTTCCGGGTACAAATCCCTCAAGAGCTTCTCTGATGAGTTGGGACATGTCTTGGAATTAGTTGACGCGCATTACTCAAAACTTTTCAATAAAACTTCAGACTTAGCCGAGAATGGTTCCCTGGTTTTCACGGGAGCTGAAAGCCACCCCGACACGCTGCAGACTTTATCCACTATGGGTTTTAAGGAACCCGAGAAAATTTGTGGGATAATAAAAAACTGGCATTACGGCCGCTATAGGGCCTTTAGGAGTACCCGTGCAAGGGAACTTCTGACAGAGCTAATTCCTACCATTCTGGACGCTTTTTCAAACTCCATAGAGCCAGATTCTGCCCTCTTAATTTTTGATGATTTCCTCCGAGTTTTGCCGGCCGGTATCCAAATATTATCAATGATCAACGCAAACCCGGCTT
Organism: uncultured Rhodospirillaceae bacterium; assembly: GCA_913052165.1. GTDB lineage: Bacteria > Pseudomonadota > Alphaproteobacteria > MPNO01 > UBA2964. The sequence continues at coordinate 2,188 of CAJXEC010000086.1, read as the reverse complement.
TGTTGGAGCTCTTATCCGAGGTTATGGGGGGAGCTCCGTTTCTTGCAGGTAGACTCAAAAAATATCCGATACTTTTAGACCACGTTCTGGCACCAGACTTTTTTCAACTGCCTCCGGATGAGCAGTCGGTAACAATAGAATTTGAAAACAGCTTGAGCTTCGCGAGAGATTTTGAGGATGTACTCGATATAACCCGACGACATGTCAATGACAGACTATTCCAAATTGGCATATTAATGCTTAAAGGGATTGTCTTACCTTCAGATGCCTCGAAGCATTTAACTAACATTGCGGATAGCGCATTAAGAGGTGTTTATAAGCGGGTCGCGGAAAACCACGTAAAACGCCACGGCGCGTTCAAATATCGAGACATCGCAGTTATCGCCTTGGGAAAACTTGGAGGAAATGAACTCACAATTAGTTCTGATCTCGACCTACTCTTCATATATCCAGATAATGTCGAAGAATTTTCCGATGGGATTGAACCTGTTTCTCAACTACCTTACTTCACTCGGTTGGCGCAGAAGTTTATAAGCGCGATGACTGCTCCGACTGGTCAAGGTACGCTTTACCAAGTCGATCTCCGATTAAGACCGTCGGGGAACGCTGGACCGATAGTATCCTCTATGCGCTCATTCATTGATTATTACCGCTCGATGGCTTGGACCTGGGAACATATGGTATTGACAAGAGCACGCGTAATTACAGCCGAGAAACATTTTTTAAAGACAATAGAACAAAACATAAAACGGCTCCTCACCCAAAAGCGGGACCATCGAAAACTACTTTTAGACGTTGCAGAGATGAGATCTCGGATAGAACGAAATAAAAAGCCCGCCGGCTTATGGGATGTAAAACACGCCCGAGGGGGTCTTATAGATATCGAATTTATTACTCAATATCTTCAGTTAAAATATGCTCACTCGAATACGGAAGTCCTTGCTACTAACACAGCGGAGGCAATTATTCGATTATCTGATTCGTCACTTCTTAACCATTCTCACAGTGAGAAATTGCTCGAAGCGCTAGCACTTTGGACCCAACTTCAAGGCATTTTACGGCTGACCGTCGGAGATAATTGTGACGAACATCGATTTTCAAGGCCAATACGAGCACTCCTTAACAAAACATGCGGAAGCCAAGATTTTGGATCCCTCAAAAAAAAGGTCTTGAACCTACAGAGAGCTTGCCACGCAATTTTTATCGAACTTATTGAAGACCCGGTTGAAAAAATTCGTGGCCGGAATCTATAAATGCGACACCAAAAAGTTGGAGTTTTATAAGGAAGGTTTAAAGCTGCCGCTCAAAATATTACCGAACAAAATACTCATGTAGGAAGGATCCAAGAAAATGGTTGTCAATGCTAACAATGTTCAAGATCTGCACGCAAAAATGCTCCACAAGCGACTTTATATCATTTTTTCTGAACCCACCGAGAAAACTGGTGATCGAAAAAAAATATTTCATAAACATATTGCCTATCAGCTAGAGATTGAGAGAAAAGGAATTCTATTTGCGGCAGGACCCTTCGTAGACGGGAAAGGAAAACCCCAAGGTCCGGGGATGATTGTGATTCGCGCTAAAAATCGAACAGAAGCAAAACGGATCGCTGATGCTGACCCCTTTCATAAAGCTGGCTTTAGGAGGTATCGTATTCAAGCTTGGGAGGTAAACGAGGGAGGTTTTAATATCAGAGTGACTTTTTCAAATGGCAAGTACAAATTGGATTAGTGAAAATGGTTGAGGTAGGAGATTTGGCACCAGACTTTTCAGCCCCAAATGACGGCGGGGGAAACAGCGCGCTCAAGCATTATCGTGGACGAAACTTGATATTATATTTTTATCCGAAAGACGGGACCCCCGGCTGCACTAGCGAAGCTAGTGGCTTTAGGGATCATCTGGAAACCTTTGACGGCCTTAACACATCGATTATTGGAGTTTCTAGAGATAGTCTAAAACGTCACATAAATTTTAGTAAAAAGAATCAACTCAATTTCCCTTTGATCTCAGATGCAGACGGCAAAATATGTGAAAACTACGGTGTATGGCAGCAAAAACAAAATTACGGACGATCATATATGGGGATCGTTCGGTCAACATTTCTGATAAACTCGGAAGGTTCTGTCGCTGAGGTTTGGAAGAATGTTCGGATCAAAGGCCATATTGAGGCCGTCATCGAAGCTGTAAA
>CAJXEC010000085.1 GCA_913052165.1 uncultured Rhodospirillaceae bacterium | reverse complement strand
CCGCCTCTATCCTATCTGGTAACACAGTATAATGGGCGCCATCCAGGATATCCCGACCATTCACAGTAAGCTTTTCACTTCCTATTCCTGAAATATCGGCACCCATTTCTATTAGACAAAGCGCTAGATCCTCAATCTCTGGCTCTCGGGCCGCATTAAAAATCTCTGTTTGACCCTTGGCTAAAGCAGCAGCCATTAAAATATTCTCTGTCGCTCCGACGGAAATATTCGGAAACACGACACGGCCGCCGGTGAGGCCACCAGGCGCGCGCGCTTCAACGTAACCGGACTTCATAACAATTTCTGCCCCTAATGCCTCTAACCCCGCCAAATGAAGATCTATTGGTCTACTCCCAATAGCGCATCCCCCCGGCACGGAGACTCTTGCCACCCCCTCACGAGCGACCAAGGGCCCTAGCACAAGTACCGAAGCTCTCATTCGGCGCACCAAATCATAGGGCGCTGTCGTATCGGTGACTTTTGAAGCGGAAAAACTCAGCGAAAAAGTGTCAGACTCGATCTTTTGTCCCTGCAGCGCTTGATCAATGATAACGCCATGGTGTCTAAGTAGGTTAGACATTGTGGCTATATCATCGAGACGCGGCAAATTAGAAATGATGAGTTCTTTATCAGTTAAGAGGGAAGCAGACATCAAAGGCAAAGCTGCGTTTTTAGCTCCCCCAATTTTAATTTCGCCTCTGAGGTTTTTACCCCCCTTAATTCTTATTTTGTCCATTTTAAACCATTAATTTCGTACCAGGCTTAATTCTCACCTAAGCCGTCACTGAGTTCAAAGTAGGGAATGCCTTTTCTGGCACGCAGCTCTAACTAGACTTCTGACGCGCGCGCTCCTGTAGTTTGCGCTTTCGAAGGTTCTCTCTCAGAGAAGCGGCCCGGCGATCCATTTTTACCTTTGATTGAGAGACAGTTGGTTTTTCCTTTGAAGTTAAACTTCTTGGCATTTGGGACTCCACCCTTTTCTTTTTGTATAAATCTCGGGCAAGATAGCATATTGCCAGTTGGGTTTTGAAGTGGCATTGTCCGCTCCTCAAGAATATGCCGCCGTAGCTCAGGGGTAGAGCGCACCCTTGGTAAGGGTGAGGTCCACAGTTCAAATCTGTGCGGCGGCACCATTCAAAGCCCCAAAAAGCTTTTGTTTTTTTTGTGTTTGGGGTAATGCTGATTTTCGCCAAAGTTGTGCAAAATAGAACGAAATATGCATACTTGTCGTAAAACCCGTCGTACTTTCTGTCGTCCTTTTTTATCAGTCCCGGTCACTAATAGTTTATAAATCGCTATCAGCGGCTCTTTTCAGCGACTTGTTCCTAATGATTTTTAAGATCCTTTGAGGACTCACTGGAATCTCAGTAATTTCAGCATCAAGCTCTTTTAGTGCGTCGTTTATTGCATTTCCCAGTGCAGCTGGTGGTCCTATTGCGCCTCCTTCACCAATCCCTTTTTGGCCAAACCTACTCAATGGGGACGGCGTGCATATGTGATGTATGTCAAAATTTGGAACCTCAGCAGCCGTGGGAATAAGGTATTCACCAAACGAAGTGGACAATGGTTGGGCACTGGAATCATACATCATTTCTTCAAATAATGCGGTTCCAATTCCTTGAACACTTCCGCCAATCACTTGGCCATCTGCCACCATCGGATTTAAAATATTTCCTCCATCTTCCACTATTGAATACTTCAATATTTTTGTTTCGCCAGTCTCTAAGTCGACTTCAACTACGCAACCATGTGCTGCATAGGAAAAAGTTCCATTATCGGTAGGAGGTCGGTACCCTTCAGTAACCTCGAGCCCACCGGTGTTAACCGCAGCGGGCAAATCCTGAGGCTTTTTATACCACACTCGTGCAATATCAGCGATTGATATTGATCCCGATGATCCAGATAGCTTACCGTCATTGACTCTCAAATTTTCGGGGTTCTCTTGCAGTAGGTGACCACCAATGGATTTGAGTCGAGCCAAAAGCACATCGCAGGCAGACGCTACTGCTCCCCCCGCCATTACAGCACAACGAGAACCCCATGTGCCTGTAGAATACGGCGTCTCCGCCGTATCTCCGTGGATGACCCTTACATCTGAAACTTTAATACCCAGGATTTCGTTCGCAATCTGCGCCAAGGTTGTTTCCAGACTTTGTCCGTGAGATTGAACCCCTACTTTGAGGTCTAAACTTCCATCTGGACTCACCCGGGCGAAAGCCTGTTCATAACCTGGCACCATAGGAATTCCCCAACCCGAATAAATGGAAGTTCCGTGTGCAGCCTGTTCACAAAAAATACTTAAGCCGAAACCAATTCTTTTATTTCTCGACGCCTTTTGTTTCAGTTGCTTTATTTGTCGGAGATCTGAAACTTCTACTAGTTTTTCAAGGCACTTTTTATAGTCTCCGGAGTCAAAAACCTTGTTTGTCACGTTTATAAAAGGCATTTGATCCGCAGATGGCAAGTTACGCATCCGTAACTCATGCGGTGGTAAAGCCAATTTTCCTGCAAGTTTATCTAGAAGTGTTTCCAACGCGAAACAGACCCCTGTTCTTGCTACACCTCGGTAAGGAAGGATCGGGGGTTTATTGGTCGCTGAACTCCAAGTCCGGCACTTAAACCCTGGAAAGTCATAGGGACCCGGGAGGATACTCGCAATTTGTGCAGCTTCTAAACATGCCGAGAATGGATAGATCGAATAAGCGCCTGCATCGACGGTCGCCTCACATTCTATTGCAAGCAACTTGCCTTTCTCGTCTGCGTATCCTGTGATCTCATAATGATGCTCTCGACAATTTGTGCTAGCTACTAAACTTTCCCTTCTATCTTCGACCCAAGAAACAGGTTTTCCTATGTGCATACAGAGCCATGCTACAATTATTTCTTCTGGAAGAAGGACCCCCTTATACCCGAAACCGCCTCCGATATCAGGGGCTACCACCCTTACGTCCCCTTCTTTTAGATTAAGACACTCAGCAAGTCCGGTCTTAATAACATGCGGCATTTGTGTCGAAGAATTCAGTGTAAGTAAATTTTTGCGATTATCAAATTCGGCAACAATATTCCTTAGCTCTATGGGTGCCATAGATTGTCTGGATGTTCGTAGGATACTTTTGGCTGAGACCGCCGCAGACTCTATTAAAGTATCGATGTTCGTTTCAGACTCGAAGAAAGTCTCGAGAAAAACATTATTTTCCCAATCTGCATGAATTTTTAACGTGTCCTTTTCTTTTGCCAATTGCATATCGAATATCGCTGGCAACTCATCAATTTCTGCGGAGATAGTGGCCGCAATATCCTCTGCTTCCGCACGTGATGGCGCAACGCAAACCGCAAGTATTTCCCCCACGAAACGAACCTTATCTCGGGCAATAGAAAATTGCTGTGATGATTGAAATCCAGGAAGTTGAGAGTCTGCTCGAATTGGTCTGACTGATTTTAGATCCTCGGATGTGAACACAGCAGATTTGAATTTTTGAGGAATAACAATATTCTTGATAAGCCCATGGGCTATATTGCTTCGAACAAATGCTACATGCTGCATTCCAAATCGTTTTATATCAGCTACAAACTCTCCGCGACCTCTGAGGTACCTCTCGTCTTCATTTCTGACGATAGACTTTCCAAGTGCTGATGCCATGAATATCCCTTCAATCTTTCATGTTGGCATAATCGAAATTCAAAACCTTTAAAATAAAGTTAAGGTTTTTACGTAACCTAGAAAACCCGGGCCATTAATGCACATTTTTCGGGTGGGCTTATAAAATATGACTATTTTTTGTTCATTTCTTGGATATATTTAAACCGGAAAAAAGTAGTAACGCAAAAAATTGGGGAATTATTGTTAATAATAAACCCAATTGGTGTAGCCACGATTTATCAAGATCAAAATATATATTAGACATTGGGTCAATAAACCAACCGATCGCCCATTGAAGCCCGAAAACTCCTAAAAACATCAATATATTGCAACACGCCACCACTTTTCCCGTATTCAAAGCTCCAAAAGCCTGGGTAAAGATGGAGTAACAAAGAAAAAGGAAAGAGCCCAGGTATCCATACAAACACCAAAAGAAATAAGGATAAAATTTGGGAAAAGCGACAATTACTAACTGCGCAAGAATAAACAAACTTATGCTCCAAAAAACAAAAGTTTTAAGGGCTGGGCCGCTTGAAGAAAAATAGTTAGCGAGAATACCACTTCCCAGAGTCCCAAAAAGCATTCCCACTTGTAGCCACATCAAAATCTCTGCTGTCTCCATGTCCCCGAAATAGTTCACCTCCCGAAGGAAAGGTCCTGCCCAAAGACATTGGTAGGCCGTATAAGCCGCAAAACCAGTAATGGGAAGAGCGCCGATCTGCCAAAATTGTTTCTTTTTGTACACCCATAGTATTTGCATAAACCATGTTGTTTTGGCTTTTACAGGTTCTGTTTGTCTCTCCGGTACAAATGCGCACAAAACCACGAGCAATAAGATGGAAAGCCCGGAAATCAGAAAGAATATCTCCCGCCACGAATAGTGCTCGAGCAGTATCTGGACAGGAGTAGTTGCCGAAAGGGCACCGAGTCCGCCAAAACAAAGGCCGATACTATTTACTAGCGGTTGCTCTTTCTGGCTAAACCAGAGAGCGTTTGCAGTTATTAGAGGTGTAATTCCTCCTGCAACTCCAAGACCTATGATTAATCTGCTCACAGCGAGCCACAACACCGATGTTGATGACGCAAACAGCAAACCCCCGCCGACCGCAATCGCGGTAAGGACGATCTGAACCTTTCTGGGCCCATATCTGTCTACTGCAACCCCCAGAGGCAATTGAGCTAGAGCGAAGGAAACGAAATACAACCCCGTGATAAACCCCAAAGCTGACGCTGATAAGCCGAATTCTGCTCTCAGTTGTGGCTCGATAACTAAATTTATGCTCCGATATAAATAAGAGAGGTAAAAACCCATCCCAAATGGGACCACAATACTCAAAAAAGGATATATCTCTTTATCTCGAAACATTCGAAGTTTATTGCTGTAACCGTTTAGAATTAAGTACTAAATCATGCGCACTATTTACAATCACCTCTCACGATTCGATCCAAATATCGCACTGGGTCACTTCGATAGTATTCGAATTGGAGACTATTTCTGGGTAACATAAAAAAACATGCTCCAACTCCAACGAGTACCTTTAGCCTAGGATCGTGCCTTACCTTTTCATTTTCAATTCGCCACAACTTGCAAGTAAATTATTCCGTGTTCCGCTTTTCTATAAGGACTTCAGGTATTACAGCGCTTCTGCCCTGTCATTTACTGATGCAAGTCCAGCTTAAATCTGAGGTTCCCACTCGCCAATTAAGGAGATGCTCAACTAAAATTTCCTTGACCTCGTGGACCCAACACTCCTCTACCTATCTTGAATGCGATGTCGCACGTAAGTAGAGAGTGTTGCAATAGTCACTTGGTTAGAATGACCAACATGTATTGTAGTATTTGTTCATTAACTAATTTTTTAGCGATACATGGGTAGTAATATATTGGCAGCGAACTATCCGAGGCCTTTGATATGACTTTCGTTTTAATTTCTTGAGATGAACCTCCGAGGACCCGATCCTGTTATCCACTCTCAGCTTACTAATGTTAGCATAATCAATATTCCAGAAATAAAGATAAAGAAATCTTCTAGCATCTCATGCATCAACTTCGGCATGCCTTGAGCCGGGGATTTCTACCTTGATGGATCGCGGAAAAAATCTTTTGGATGGGTGTAATATATAGTTCAAGTCTATGCGGCCGCGCCCTGAGCCTGTTGAAACTTTGGCTAAATCCCCGCGTCTTCTAAAATTTTTCTTGCCCGTGCTCGTTGTTCCTCAGAAATCTCTAAGCGTTGAGCAAAATCTCTCCCCGTCGGTTTGGTCGCATCTATCCCGACTTTAGTAAGAGTGTGATCTTCAGGGTCTGAAGTAGGGTCTAGAATTGCCCCCATCGCTCCATGAAGAAACATAATATCTTTTTCAGCACGAGTTCGTGTGCTGACCGCCCACATTACATCTGACAGATTAAATAAATCCACATCTTCATCTACTACTACCACAATTTTAACGTAAAATTCGGTTCCCAGGGCCGCCATAATCGCCTGCTTCGGCTGCCCTTCAGCGGTCTTTTTCATTTGAACAATTGCCATAAGAGCTCCAACCGTGCATAAAGGAACATGCACCGCCGATACATTTGGCAGGTTTCGTCTGAGGGAATTCAGGATTTCAGCTTCACGACTAATGGATGAAACTAGAATATGATCGGCAGCAGTTCCCGATGCCACGCTGTGAAAGATTGCCTGTTTCCGCATTTGAATTCTTTTTGCGAGAAATACATTTTCAGTAGAGCGATATGACGCGTACCCTGTGAACTCTCCAAACGGACCCTCCGGCTCATGGGTATTCGGTAATATCTCTCCTTCAATTACTATCTCTGCACCTTCTGGAACTTCTAATCCCTCGGTTTTGGTTTTTGCCAAGCGATAGGGTTCACGGAAGAGGGCACCAATAATGTCGTATTTTCTTACGTTTGGCGGATAGTGATAGGCCATCGACCCCATGTAATGAATGGGGTGAATTCCAATCGTTATTGCCGCGGCCAAAGGTTCCCCGCGCGATTCCGCTCTCCTATGAAATTCAAACATCCGACGCCGGGAATGCAGTGATAACCCAAGTCGATTCTTACCCTTGAGCATAAGTCGGTGAAATCCAATCGTATCAATGCCCGTTTCTGGATCACGCGCGGTTATCTGCCCAGCAGTGATGTAGGGAGCCGCGTCAACCTCAAAGTGCAGAGGAATTGGCAAATAATTTAAATCAAGACCATCTCCCTCAATAACAATCTCCTGCCAAGGCGCCTCCTCAACGATCTCTGCAGGTATGTAACTCTGACATCTCTCTCGATAGGACATCGGTAACTGGTCAGGCTCGGTTCCCATCGCCAATGCTAATAGATGTCGATTTCCGGATACGTTCGTCACCACCGGTAATTCAAAGCCTGAGACATTTTCAAAAAACAGAATTGGGCTCCGGCCATTTTTCTCCAGCTCAAACACAGAGGATGTAATGTCTAGTTCCCTTTTCACGGGATCGGAAATAACGACATAGTTTTCTGGCGATTTCTTTTTTACTAACTCTAAAAAACCCCTAAGACTCTGGTCCGTCATAGTCTCTTAACCTCCCACAACCGTTCTTATTTCGGAAATCCGTGTAATTGGTCTCGAGCATAAACGATTTTTTCCATCAACGGACAGTGTAAATCAAAATATGTCAGGAAAGCGACTTTGATTACGCCAGTTTACAGTAGGTGATAATAATTTCGCCGGGAAAGTCCTGTGCGTGATATCAATGCACTTTGGGGGATCCTATCGAAGCGCAAATCCCAGGCAATTGTGTCTCATCACAGAGCTTTGAGGCATAATCTCATACGCACAGAATGAAAATTTTAACATCAAATGGGTGTCAATAAGAGAAAGAGCCAAGTGAAAAAAACCTGAGATTTGCGCACAGCCCTTGTTTTGAGACCAATGTTACCTTAGTTACAAAACAAAATTTATAGACTGCTTCAATACACGCTACAAAGATTTGATAAGGCCTGCGCAGACTTAAAAATCCTGCTAGCATGCAGCACTCTTTTCGAGAAATTTGACCTACCCGCCCTTTGCTCTTTTAAACTCCTGCGGTAAAATACCAACTGAAAATATCTGGTATTGCGTAAAGAAATCCTGGTAGCAACACTGTTGTTTCAGATGAAATCGTGAAACTCAATCAACGTTTTTCAGCCCGTATTGCTGATAATGACCCACTCAAATATTCGAGCCCACCATATATGTTAACATGTCTTTAATAGTGGCCCAACTCCCATCAATGCATAGCGTATGTAGATCGATAAAGATGCTAAATCGACGTTCCAAATTTATACGGTTTTACACGATTTTTTTTATTCACCCTCTAAAGCCATCGGTTGACGCTAGCTAAATGTCTCACGCTCCCCAGTAGTTTAACTTTTTCTGACGACAATCTGCAAAAGTTACGGCTTCACACTCACTGCTGCGGGTAGCACGCCTCACTAGGCAGGTAAGGTCCAAAATCGTATGTCCTTTCGAAGTGGCAAACCCCCAAATCACCCGAAAAAAGATTTAGGCCCTAGCACTTAGGACAAGCGCTAACTTATTTTGGAGTCTGCGCTGCTTACCTACTGGATATTTCAATTCAATTAGCGCGGAAAAAGAGGCGCTGGCCACCTCGAACTTAGGGGCGTAAACTACGCCCCTACTTTTTCATCTTTCTTTGTATCTTCAGTATGTATGTGATCTCCACTACAATTACCGGCCAAAGCATTGGTTGAAAGTGGAAATGCAAGTAACGCAAGAAAAACGACTAAATGTTTCATTTTAAGCTCCTAGTGTTTTTCTTTAACTACTTAGTTGTTTCTCTCATGGATCACTTATGCTTTACCCTGAAAGCACATGTATTGCTAATTTCCAAATTGCTTGACAGGACACTGTAGTAAAATCTGAAAATTCCGCGATCCAGAAAGATTTTTATTTGATAGGTTGCACAATAAAAATTACTGAAGGTGAGAAATGAAACGCAGCTTAGCCCATTCTGTGTGCCCGCATGATTGCGCCAGCGCCTGCACATTAGATATAGAAATTTCTAAAAATAATCGTGTTGGAAGAATCTACGGATCTCACCAAAATCCATACACTGCTGGCGTAATTTGTTCCAAAGTGGCCCGATATGAAAACCGGGTGTATCACCGGGACCGATTAACAAAACCACTCAGACGAAAAACCAGCAAGTCGCCAACAGCCTCTTTGTCCGACTTTGAGGTCATTGAATGGGAAGACGCCCTTGATATAACAGCAAACTCGTTCAAGGCAGCAGTAAGGAAACACGGGCCAGAGACTATTTGGCTTTACAATTACGCCGGCACAATGGGTCTTCTGCAACGCGATGGCATACAACGGCTACGATCTACAATGGGATTTTCCCAACAAAAAAATACTATTTGCTCCTGGGTAATGAGTGTTGCGGCCACCGCAGGTGTTGGTGACCGGCTCTCAATTAACCCAATGGAATTCGAGAAGTCGGATTTCATAATTATATGGGGTTCGAACCCAGTTTATACCCAAATAAATTTGATGAAACATATTAACCGGGCAAGGAAACTGCGTGGTGCAAAACTAGTTGTAATCGACCCTTATTGCTCGGCAACGGCGAAAGTGGCTGATATCCACTTGGCGCCAATGCCGGGAACAGACTCGGCTCTCGCTTGTGCGATAATGCATGTATTATTCAGAGACGGATGGGCTGATCGGGATTATTTAGAAAAATATACAGATGACCCGAAGGGTCTCGAGGCACATCTCAAAACGCGCTCTCCTCAATGGGCCTCTCGTATAACAGGCGTTAGCGAGGAGGAAATAGAAGAACTTGCTGCCAACTATGGGAGAACAAAACGTTCTATAATTCGAGTTGGTTACGGATTGTCACGCTCTCGAAATGGCGCATCAACACTGCATTCGGTTTTTTCCATAGCGGCCGTCAGTGGCGCCTGGCAACACCGAGGTGGAGGTATTTACGCTGGGACCGGCGGCCAATTCAAAATAGATACCGGTCTGATCACTGGCCCATCATCCGATGCCCGTGTGCTGGATATGTCTCAAATTGGGCCTATCCTCGATAGCGATACGGAGGTTTTAAATGGTGGTCCTCCCGTAACTGCGCTGCTTATTCAAAGCAGCAATCCAGCGGTAGTCGCACCCGAATCCGGCCGAGTTCGTCTTGGGTTATTAAGAGATGATTTGTTTACTGCCGTCCATGAACAATTTTTTACAGATACGGCAAAGCTAGCTGATATCATTTTCCCCGCAACAACATTTCTTGAACACAATGACTTATATACATCCTACGGCCATACCTACCTTCAATTTGGTCCTAAGATAATTGAGCCAATGGGCCAATGTAGAAGCAACCATGATCTGATATGCGGGCTTGCAAAAAAACTTGGCGCAGACCATCTTGGGTTTAGGTTGGATGAACGGGAGATTTTAGATCAAACCCTCAGAAACTCTCGATATCCAGATTTGGCAACCCTTGAGAGAAATCGTCTTTTTGACACTGGTTCCAATTTCCAGGAAGCCCACTTCCTGAATGGTTTCCCTCAGGCTGATCGAAAATTTCACTTTCACGCAGGATGGACATCAACAAACAACACGCGAACGCCGCTACCAGACCTCCCGGATTTTTCAAACTTAATGGACAAAGCCACTGTCGACCGACCTTTTCGACTAATAACAGGCCCATCTAGACATTTCCTCAATTCTACTTTTTCGGAAACACCAACTTCAAAGAAATTACAGAAACGGCCGACAGCACAAATTAACCCATCTGATGCGGATAAACTTAGTATGAGCAACGGGGATATCATCCGTGTCGGAAATGAAAAGGGTAGTATTGCGATCCATGCCGAGGTTTCTCCAGAAACCAGGACAGGCACGATTGTAGTGGAAAGTGTCTGGCCCAATGACGCTTTCATCGAAAATATAGGTATTAATTTACTGACCAGCGCTGAGGCGTCGCAACCCACTGGTGGAGCTCCGTTTCACGACACAAGCGTTTGGGTTAGAGCAAATTAATTGATCGAAGTTTACTTTGAG
>CAJXEC010000084.1 GCA_913052165.1 uncultured Rhodospirillaceae bacterium | reverse complement strand
AGGTGCGGGTGACAAAGGTATGAAAATTTGGAATCGCGCAGCTACGTGCTCCAGCAGAAACTTCGCAACGATAGAGGAACAATTCGACAAAATGGACTAAATAGAGCCCCCTAAAGGGGCTCACTCTCTTATCCGATTTCAATAGCGTCGTAATAAACCGTTGTCCCGAGGTTCTTCAAGGCTGGGTAAGCTGATCCGGCAGCCTTGATGATTTGCTCATTCCACCACTCGGAACCTATCATCGCATCGTTGAAGGCACCGTAAGCGGCATGACTCTCAAACTCCAACGAATAAAACGCGGATTCCATTCCGCCGCCCGCCACTGCTCTCCATAAGCGGGGATTTTTCGCACCCATCTCCTTATGAACCGGTGCCGAGGCCTTTGATCCAAGAACTAGGTTTTCAATGGCTTCGGGTGTTCCTTCCCAACTTGTTACTGCCGTGACTGTCATTTTTTTCTCTCCTCAATATTAATAAAAAATTAGTACAACATGAGACCTTGCTGTATTCAGATCTCTTTTTCGTAACCTAGATTACGCAAGTTTCTTAAATGCTGTTCCGCAGACAAGGTATATCTTGTCAGACAGAGCAGGCCCAGGGGAACTAAAAGAAGAGAAACTGCTACCTTTACTTCGGCTAAGTTATAAACGGCCACCTCTTTTAATTCGAGACTGCTAGCATCATCAAATCCCGCCCATTTTATAATCACTCCCGATAGAAGCACACCCACACTCCCGACTAATTTGGTAACGAGATTGCTCCCAACAAGAACAAGCCCGTCGGATCTGGAGTTAGTCTTTGATTGGTGTTCCTCAACCACATCTGCAAACATTGACTGCACTATAATGAAAAAGAAAACCCAAACCCCGCCATTTAAAAAGCCATGAAGTGCCCAAAGCCACCAAAGCGGGCTGAGGGCTCCACCCCCTGCCTCTGGCAGGAAGTCATATCCAAAGTGTTGCTCAGCAGCCAATAAACCAACGAGCAACGGAGCGATTACGAAACTCATGCTCCCCGAAATTATCACTAGTCTTCTCTTATCTCGTACTTTTGATATTTTTGACACCAAAAGCGCACCAACCAGTGCGCCGCCGACCATAAGGGGACCACTCCAAAAAAGATCGGAGGGAGAAAATTTGAAAAGGTGGTTATTAAAGTAGATTGCATCGCCCCCCTGAATACCGCCATTCAAGCTGAAAAATAAAAAAGCAAAAAGTAGTGTCATCCAGTTCTTATTCAAAAACAGAGCAACTACCTCGCGTCTTAATTGCTCCCAAGAAAATCTCGCGGCTTTTCCAATCAGATTTGATTGAAACGAATTTTTTTCAACGGCACTAAGTTTTGACGTGCCCATAAAAGCGGACCAACCCAATAAAAACGCAACCCACAAAGCAGCCCAAGGGTAAAGATGTGCCTGATCCCAATCAGGCATCAGGAGAAGAATGGGAGCCATACAAATTGAGATTCCTGTTAGCGCAAAAACCTGTCCTGCACTTATTAATCGGTTTCTCTCGGTGTAGTCCTTATATAGTTCGACACCTAAAGCCATTCGTGGCACAAAAAAAAGCGTTTGAGAAACTCGAAAAACAACGATTAACACGGTCAGTTGGGCAAACAAAATCCAATCTGCATTACCGAGGTTGAGCACGAAGAGGGCAAAAAGACTCAAACTCATCGGGACTATAGCGGCGAACATGAACGGTATCCGCCTACCATACTCACCCTGATGACGGTCGGACCAGTACGCGATCACCGGATCTGAAACAGCATCGAAAACCACCGAGATGAACAATGCAAAGCCTACTAAAGCAGCGGATAATCCAAGTATCTGATTATAGTAATAAAGCAGGAACATACTGAGAAATTCGTTGACGGCACCTAGTCCAATGCTAGGGAATCCCCACCAATACATTTTTTTTTCAGTTTCGGGCGGGAAAAGTCCCCATGAGATTCTCGAAATAAAAACACCGATATGACCGTCGGAGGATTCACCGTTAGCAAGTACTTGCTGATCTAAAAAATGACGAAAGATATCTAAATACCGAAAGTTTTTCTTATTCCTAGCATAAGCTTAAAAGTTCCAACAACCAAACCGAAGTCGACAGGTTTAATCAATCGGATCTCAGATATATGTAATGCTTAAATCAGGTATAATTAACATCATAAGCACGCTGGTAAGCGGGTCTCGAATGCATGCGCCGAGCGTAGCGCACGAATTTATCTTCCAGCTTTATACCAGCGAAATGAGCCCAGTCCAAGACGGTGGTAAATAAAATATCAATTTCAGAAAATCGATCCCCCCAAACATAATCAGTAAAGTCAACTTCTCTGCATCTTGTAACCAACATTCTTTCAAAATACTTTTCAGCTGAGTTTACCGCCTCTGAAGAACGGCCATATATTTCCTCAAGATCTCTATGTCTTCGAATTACGTAGAGTGATGTCGCATCGAGTTCCATCAAGATAAATGAAGCCCACTCGTCATAAATTGCTTGTCCTTCCAACGAAAGCTGAAAGGAGTCTTTCTTCGGATGACCAACAAGGTTGCTCAAATACCTTAATATTGCGAAACCCTCCGACAACACAAATTTTTCATGGACCAACGTAGGTATCTTTCCTTTCGGATTAATATCGAGATAAGTGATGCTCTGGGTCTCTCCAGATCTAGCCTTAATAGAGATTGTCTCATATGGCAGTTTAAGCTCGTGCAACATCCAGTGGACACGCATAGTTCTCGCAGTTCCAACGCCCCATACCTGAATTTTTTTTCCTTGCACAGTCAATAAAGAATCACCTAGCTTAAAAGATCTTTGATGGCCAAGCCAATTCCTCGCTTACCGACCGGATCCATTCCACTGCCCGCAACGTGTCCAAATTTTGAATCTATCACTCTTAATTCAGCATTTGGCATATGTTTTACTTCGTTTTCGCTATCCTCTACCCGAAAGTAGAGGTCTGTTCTACTCGGCATCACGATAGCCTTGCAACTGATGCTTCTTAAGGCCCCCTCAAAGTCGCCTTTGTGGAGATTATTATAAGCAATGTCTGCAGACTGCCAGGTTTCAATCATAGCGATAAGGTCATTGGGTTCTCTCCGACCAAAGTAGCCCTTCATAAAAGAAACAACTTCCTCCACTGACTCCATTCCCATATTTCTATAAAGTTCTTCTCTAAAAAAATCCTGGGAAAAAACCCACGCGGCGTAGACTTTCGCAAAGGCATCCATACCGATTTCAGGATTTTCTGTGTAATCGCCGCCCTCAAATTTCTGGTCTGCTCGAAGCGCTGCTTTCGCGCCTTCTAAGAAAAGCCAGTTGTGCTTCGAGACTTTCGCCGCTCCACAGATTGGCAAGATAGCATCTATCATATTGGAATGTTGGCAGGCCCATTCAAAAGTTTGCAACCCTCCCATGCTAAAGCCCATTACCAATCTCAGCTTTGTAATACCTAACTCTTCAGTGATCAGTTGGTGTTGCGCGCGAACGTTATCATGGACTGTAACGAGCGGAAATCTCGGACCATCAAAAGGATTTAAGGTATTGCTAGGGGAAGACGAGGCCGAATTCCCGATCATATTTATAACGATAAAACAAAAGGTAGAGGTGTCGAAAGTTTCTCGGTCTGGGATAAGGTCTAGGGCGTCTTCGTGTGTTGCGGAATAGGATGTAAGCACGAGGATGCAATTATCTTTGTTCTCATTGATCTCTCCTACCAAGGTATATTTCAGCGTAATATCAATCTCTATACCTGATTGGATCTGGAATTTCTTTAAATCGAATGTCCCCTCCTCCATCTGACCCCCGCTGCGCTCAGTTTTGAATACGTATAATTCTCTTTCTTAAGATTATTTAGGACTCGTTTTCTTCGAGCTTCTTCAAACTAAGTTTCTCTTTCAAACTCATAAGATAAGCTGCCACCGATAGGATAAGAACTGCCCCGGCCTCTGCTAAAAGAATCGTCGGTTCCATATCCTTGCTCTGCATTACTATCAATCGACAAAGGGCGGTCATGGCAATGATGATCGGAAGCGTGACGGGAATTCGGTTGGTTGAGTAGAAGGCTCCTATCATTCCGATAATCTCGGCATAGATAAAAAGCATAAACAGATCCGGCAACGTAATCTCCATCGCTAGAAACATGTCCCAAACATAGTCGATGCTTGCAAGCACGGTTAAACAGCCAATAACAGCGAGCAAAGTTTTTTCAGAGGCAATCGTGGTCCAGTGCAATCTTCGGTTTAACTTGTTTCTTTCGAATAGCTTGTCGAGTATGTTGTTCATTATCAGTACCATTTTTTTGGTACATTCTACGGTATTATTTTAGAAGGGGTTCTATATTTTTCTTTCAAACTCCAGAAAACCGTTGAATTAACTTTTCGCCTGCTTCAAGCCGTTATATTCTCTGAACAGTCGTAATTTCCAAAACTCTTATGAAGCGCAGAAACTTTATCTTATCGTCTCTCCTAGCAGCAGCTTTGCCAGCCAGATCGGTCGGGAGCCCTGTACCTAAATTTAAAAGATCCCCTTTTAGTCTGGGCGTTGCGTCCGGCGATTGCACGCCAGACGGATTTGTTCTTTGGACCCGAGTAGCGCCGAACCCAATGGAAAATGGAGGAGGCGCGGGTTTTGCGGATCTACCGGTTTTCTGGGAACTTTCTCTCGATCCTCAGATGAAAAAAATAATCCGGAGTGGTTGGGTGTCAGCGTCTCCGAAACTTGCTCACTCAGTGCACATAGATCTATCTGGTCTAGAATCAAACCATGTTTATTGGTACCGATTCCAATGCGGCGGGCATTTCTCTCGGATAGGCAAAACAAAAACTCTGCCATTAGAGATTAACAACTCCTCTAAGATCAAGTTCGTTACTACTTCTTGCCAAAATTACACGCATGGTTATTTTGTTGCATACGAGTATATGCTCGAAGACGAACCTGACTTTATCCTGCATTTGGGCGATTATATCTACGACACATCTTTTGGAGAGACTTTCCGGAGACACGAGACCGAAGACCCACCACAATCTTTAGCAGAGTTTCGATTACGGCACGCTCTCTACAAAACCGATGAGCATCTTCAAAATGCGCACGCGAAGGTCCCATTTTTCACAATGATTGATAATCATGATGCAGTCGAAGATAACTCAACGGAAACTACTGTAAAACGAGCGGCCGCTTATCAAGCGTGGTATGAGCACATGCCAGTTCGCGGATATCCTTTTCTCGGAGCCAACGAATTTAGCCTGCATCGAAACATCAAAATCGGAAGGCTAGCAGAAATCAAGCTTCTTGACTGTCGTCAATTTAGATCGATAAGGGAGATCTGTGACCAGAACCCGCAATCCAGCTTGGGATTCGGAAACTTCAGGCACAAATGCGATGATATTTTTGAAAAAAATCGCACGATGTTGGGACGAGCGCAGACCGACTGGCTAGTTGACAATTTAAAGAGCAATCTTGCCTCGTGGAATGTGATTGCCTCACCCGGACCATTCTTACCGTTCCGCCTTGAAAATGAAAAAAAGGAATTAAGGTACATCGGTGCTTGGGACGCCTATCCAGAAAATAGGCAAGAAATTCTCAACGCGATTGAAAGAGGCCCCGGACACCCTTTGGTTCTCAGCGGGGACATGCATTCTTTTTGGGCGATAGATGCGAGCGAGGATACCTTCTTAAATAGAAAAACTGAACTAATTGAATTTGTGAGTTCATCGGTATCTGCAAACTGGCCTGAACCCTTATCAAAACCGGTTCAAGTGAATCTAAAAAACAATAAGCAGATTAAATTTTATAACGGAGAGAAACGAGGTTACTTTTTGCATGAATTAAATACAAACACTTGGATCGCCACGGCGAAAGGCGTTTTAAATGCTAAAGACAGAAAATCCAAAATCGTTCAGTTGGCAAAATTTCAAGTTAACAAAGAGAAACCAGGTTTTAAAAAAATTTGAGAGCATGGTCGAAGCTCAAACTTTCGTGCACCGGTTGCCATGGAAAGGCTCGCAGTAGAAAATAAAATTAAAAAAGAAAAATAATTTATGAGCCTGTCCGAAGAAAAGATCCCTCGTTCCAAATTAGTCGCTTTTGGTATACCGGAATACGCGATCTATTTGAGTTCGATCCCGATAACGCTTTACATACCCTATGTTTATTCAGCCGATTTTGGCCTGGAATTAGCCCATATCGGGCTTATTCTTATGCTTGCTAGGATAAGTGACGTAATTACCGATCCACTGATCGGTTTCTTGAGTGATCGCACGAAAAGCAGATTCGGTAGACGAAAACCCTGGATGGCCGTAGGAGCCGTCGTAATGATGACCGCTGCTTTTCTGTTATTTAACCCGAAAGAGGAAGTCACGAACTCTTACCTTCTTGTCTGGTCTATGCTCCTTTGGTTAGGCTGGACTATGATTAATATCCCCTACTACGCATGGGGAGCTGAACTCTCAGGAAACTACGATGAGAGAACGCGAATAACTGGCTGGAGACAAGTCTTTGCGTATGCAGGCAATGTCACGGTACTTGCTCTGCCAGCTATGGCCAATGAGATTACAGGTTTCGGTGGGCTACCAAAAGAGGGGCTTACGATTATCGGCTCTCTTGCTTTGATAGCACTGCCCTCCACCGTCGCAATTTGTTTATTTCTCGTACCAGAAAAGAACAGCTACGGCAGCTCAACTGCTTCACTTACTACAAATTTTAAGGCCGTTTGGAAAAATGGCTCTTTCAAACTTGTTTGGATTGCTTTTATGCTCAAGTATATGGGTGCCGCTTGGGGCTCGGCTTTATTTATGCTGTTTGCGGTCCACGTGGTAGGAGAGAAAGAAAATGTAGCAGCAATCCTACTGGGACATTACTTTTTGCAGCTCCTAACTTTACCCCTTTGGGTAAAACTTTCGGAACGGATAGGAAAAAAAGAAACGTACATTATTGGAGGAATTCTCTTTACTTTGGTGATCCCTTTATTTCTCCTAATCGGCAATGGCGATACATGGCTTCTTGTTTTTGTCCTGGCTTGTGTTGGTGCCTCGGGCAGTTATTTCACTGCGATCTCGATGTCAATGAAAGCTGACGTGATTGAGATAGCATCGCAGCGTGCAGGCGAGAACGTAGCAGGAGCCTACATCGCTATTTGGTCGTTAGGACAAAAAATGATAGGAGCAGTTGCTTTAGGTATCTGTTTACCGTTACTGCAGTATTTGGGTTTTGATCCACAGGGAGGAAATGGCGCAAGAGAACTTCAAATCCTATCTCTAATGTACGTCGTCCCTCAAGCGCTTATGTATGTTGGCGCAGTAGCATTCGTTTGGCGTTACCCTATAAACGCACAGAGACTAAACAGAATGAGAGACAGCTTCGAAAGACGCAGAGCCCGAATAGGAAATCGGCTTACCGCCTAATCATTTTTATTCATCACAAGGCACGACCAAGTTTTCTTGCCTTTCTCCACCCAGCCTTGGCGGGGGCATCGACAAAAAAGACGACTAATGCGGCTTCAGCTAGTGCAGATAAATAAATGCGACTTGTTGCACGAGCCCGACTCTCAGTCATATACCAAATAGAGTCTCCGGTAGCTCTTCCAACACTTGAAACCGAATATACAAAAAGATCCGCAAGTCCAGAATTTTTCGTAACGTGAACTTTAAGGTGTGCTTCTGCTACTGAATAGGTTTGAAAAATTACAGCCATCTGATTTCTAAGATATACTTCCCTTTTGGTAATACGCCCTCTTCTATTTTTTAAACGGGGACTCGGACAAAACGTAAAGATATGCTATTTTGAATACCCCACTTATGTGAAATTCTAGCTTGAAGAAGATAATAGCAGGCTTAGCCATTCTCTCAACCGGCTACGGAATAGCCGTTTTTATCCCGCCTGATCGAATTCCGCTCTTCAAAAACCTTGACCTCTCTCTTTTAAAAGCTAGGCCAAAAGATGTGGTTGAAGATTTAATTGAAAAAACAACAGAAGAAGAAAATTTCGAAGAAGGCGTGTCACCGAAAATCCATAAAGACGAGGAACTCCAAGATATTCAATCAAGGTTGGATGAGAACCCGACATATTTGCGCGAAATCGATCTTTTCCAAATCCCTGGGCTGGCCGCGGATTTTTCGCTCAGAGTTGGGCTTCCGTTGCCTGAGGCTGCTGCAAAAAAACTTATAGAAGAGCTACCAGCAGCTGAGCCCGCTTACGGTGCAAGATTTCAGACTGCAACTGGTGCTGCAAGAGTTATCGTTCTATACGGCCAACTCGAAAACAGGGATCAGGCTGAACTTCTGCGCAATTCCCTGCAGGAACGGCTTTCAGAAAGATTAGAGGTAGTATATTTACCAGAATGTGTTTCTGCAGGTGACACTGATGATGATGGTTTTTATTGTGCCGAAGTTCCCTCCAAATCGGCGGAGACAAACCCATCTCCGAACATTTAGATTTCTAAAATTTTTAATACTACCTTGAAAAAAGGAAGTAATTAGGCGTAAGGTACATCGGTGCAAGGGCAATTCGAGTTTAACTTGAAAAACAAATTAAAAAATCAGGGTAGGAACTCTATCCAACTGGTCGGGATTCATACTGGAGGAAGGCCCGACCTCCAGCTAGGTAAAGTTCATCCGGAGTCCATATCCTCTCGTCCTTCAATTAAATCGAATATGACTGATTTTTTCCTGCGCAAACGACAATACGAGAAGCCATTAACTGAACCACTCCAAACTCGCTATCAAACGCTTCTGAGCTATAACCTGAATGCGGATGAGCGGCGTCAGCTGCATACTGGAATAGCTATTAGACGCAACGAGGGGAGAAGGTCGATAGACTCGCCCGATTTTCACCTAGATCCCTGATCTCGATAATGGCGCAATAGATTACTAGCTATTCGGTTCCTTTGGCTTAGTATCACGCAAAGTTGAAGGCGCCGCGGGCAGACCTTTAAATCCGCCAGTGTCCTTCCAAGAATTTTGCGCAGAATCCTGTCTCTTTTGATGCGGCGTTAGTTGAGGGCTCCCTTGGTAAAAATTATTTATCTTTTGCCCCTGAGCTTCAATCATTGATCTTTCACGCTTTTCCCATATCGCTGTCTCCTTATATTTTGGATTCGCGAGCCAAGGATTGTCTTTTGAAACCCCAAAAACTTTATCAACGTCCCCAGATGACTGCTGCGCAAAACGTTCTGAGATGTCCTCCCAGAGTTTTGAGGTCGGTTCAGTTTCTTGGCTTTCCTTAGCCCTGTACTTAAATCTTTCAGCTTGATAATTCCAACCGCCTCCATAGTTATCAAGCCCCCTTCCTCCAGGAGTTTGCTCTAAGGTCTTTTTGTCGTTGGCTTTCGCATAGGCGGCCGCAGTGGTTTTGGCTCCTATATCTTTATCCCGATCATCTGTGCCCCAAAATACAGCCTTTCCCCTTTCAGTGGATACATCAGAATCCGCAACGTGGCGCTGAAGAGCTTTATATTCTCTATTCCGCTCCATAACCACACCCACAAGACTTTTAAACACATTTTTTCGACCGCTAGGAAGGCCTTTGCCATCATTCTCTCCCGAGGGTGAAATACGAGATGAGCTTGGCGTGAGCTTTCGATTATGAGAAATTGCCTCGCGCATTGCGCTCTGCTGGTTATCGGCCAAAGCCCTATGGATCCCAGCTTTTGTTAAATTCACATTAGCACCTCTGCCCGACGCATTCATGTTTCGGTTCGTCAAACGGTCATCTTCTCCAACAGGCATCTCTCGCTCCTTAAACTCGTCGCTTGGGAATAATCCAAATATACAATCATCTCTTCTGTTGAGATTCTTGTCTCTGGCTCCTTGTGACTGCTTCCGAAGGCCCCCTTCTTAGCGCTGATTCTAACTGATAGTTGAAGCCCACATTTTTCTTTAAGGCTCCCACCTCTGGGCGAGGAGTTGGGACTGATTTCGCCGGGTTGGAAGCAGATGAGGATGACACCTCTGGCAGAGAACTGGACTCTGAGGCATTTTCAGATGTTCCTCGTAATCTCGCCGCGATCGCCAAGTTGCGGGCCGACTCTGCATTAGATTGTTTAATCTTCTGCTTATCAGTGCTCGTGCCACGGAAGTAATCGATGGCTCTACCGATTTTTGAACTTACTCCACTTTTAACCTGATCAACAGGAGCAATTAAAGCTTTTCCCGCGTCTGTCATATCTTTGTGTGCCTGCGCCCTGTTTCCTGCCGAGCGCTCAATACTAACGTTACTGTGGAAAAGGTCTCGGCCAGTGGCATTCGAATCCACTGTTCTCTCAAAATGATCGCTCGCCTCCGAGCTTTTTTTTGCTGCAGCGCCAAGCGCAGTAGCTTTTACTGCGGCTCCCGCGGCGGCTATACCCAAAGCCGCACCGCCCGTTGCACCGCTTGCGGCTATCGCCACGCTAGAAGTAACGCCAGCCCCAGTAGCAACCATCCTGGCATTGGTTGCGGTGTCCTCAGCCGCAAAAGCATCTTGATTTTCGGCTTGATAACTTCTCAGTTCACTTTCGATACTCCCCCCTATTCTGGTCGCTTCCCTGCGCTCCTGAGCGTATTGAGTTATTCCATGACTAAATCTCTCTGGCAAAACTGATCGAGCAACACTCGCCACACTTGAGACAAAACTGTTAATTCGCCTAGTAAAGGCACCACCCCAAGAATCGGCGCCAGTTCTAGCTTGCTTGTACGCGTTTTCCTGGCGCGTTTCCTCGACCGCAGCGCTTTTCATATGGATGGCACTCGGTCCCTTTATCAACGCTGCACCCAACTGATCTGCGATCGGTCCAGAGTTCTTGGCTAAAATTTCATTTGCCTTTTG
>CAJXEC010000083.1 GCA_913052165.1 uncultured Rhodospirillaceae bacterium | reverse complement strand
AATTACACTTTCTTTCAATGATATTAAATCAAACTTAATAATTAGTTACGATTCAATTATTTCATTTGCTGATCCTTCAGCAAATTTTGGTTTAATTTTAAAAAAAAATAAAACCAAAGAAAATATAAAAAAGAAATTAGAAAATAAGAAATTAAATAAAAATAATGTAATTGACTTTTCAAATTATAACTATTTTTCAATGGTTTTGTTAGATATCTTAAAGCGCAACGCGAAATTTGGTAGAGGGCGAGTGGGTTGCTGATGATGGAACTTTGTAGTTCCGAAAATGGTGTATTTGTAAGACCGGAGTCCATTTTTCGAGATAGGATTACAGTAGATGGACGTTAAATGTTTAAGTGAAGACCGACCGATATCATCTTTTTTTAGCTCCGACTTGTCTTAAAGTCATAGGCGGAACGTTAAGAGTTGGCTCGATCCTGTAGACGATGGCACTAAAGGTTATCAAGTTAGCAGTCGGCCGTGTCTGAATACTATCGGACCGTAACAGTGCCAACTTTATGGGATCAAAAGGGAGTATATCAGAAGTATGAAAAACGGTTACACCTCTGGGAATATTCCGCGTGGACCTAAGGATATAAATTTAGATAAGCCTCACAACAGAGATAAGATTATTTGATTACAGGGCTTTGATGCCTTTGCGAGCTGCGAGGCTTTGTCGATCAACCGAGGTCCCTTTTATTGAGGCGTAGATCTCGATTCCGGGTCGGAGCGAGAGACGCTCAATTGATAGCCGTGTCACTCTTACCCAAATAGGAACTCCAATATCTATGAGTGTATCCGCGTGCGCTGCATTCTGTTGTGTTGGTTGAGCTATCTCAATCACTTTACCTCTAAAAACATTCAATTCGCTGGTCTTTTCTGGGAGGGTAGATGATAGGGAAACGTCACGCGCCCTAATCCTAATTCTTAATTGTGTCTTCTTCTCAACATCTATAAGGGGTACATGAAGGATTCCACCAACAAATTTTAGTTTTGTTAATCCGTAGTGGCGATCGTGCTCTAGAACTTCGGAATTGATTACAGATCCAGCCTCATATCGTCCCGTGAGGGGCCTCAGATCTAACCGACCAGTAAGCTCTTCGACGGTTCCATCAGCTGCGATCGAGCCATCCTCGATAATGAGCAGACGGTCCGCTAGCCGAATAATCTCCTCCATTGAGTGCGTAATATACAAGATCGGTATATTGAATTCATCCCGAAGCCTCTCTATCAGGGGCAAAATTTCTTGTTTTCTTGTTTGGTCAAGAGATGACAAAGGTTCATCCATTACCAAAATTTTTGGATGGGAGAGGATTGCTCTGCCCAATTGTATCCTCTGTGCTTCGCCACCAGAAAGACTGTCGGGTCTTCGATCAAGAAGGTTTGTCAAACCCAAAACTTCGACAACCTCCGTAATAGACAGAGGTCGCGATTCCAGCCTTTTAAAGCGGGTGCCAAATAATAGGTTATCCTTGACGGTCATGTGCGGGAATAGGCGAGCCTCCTGAAAAACATATCCGATACCCCGATTTTCAGGTTTCAAATCAATAGCTTTTTGAGAACAAAAAATAAGTTGGTTTTCAATTCTTATAAAACCTTCATCTGGTTTTAAGAGTCCTGAAATCATATTTGCAAGCGAGGTTTTTCCTGCTCCCGAACGCCCGTATAGCGCTGTAATACCGGTTTCCTCAGAGCTGAAGCTAATATTCAGCAGAGAATTTTTTAATTGTTTCCTCAGCGAAAGTGAGATCATTTTTGATCTCCAAGCCTCGCTTTGGCTTGTCGAGTAATGACCTCCGAAATGGCGAGTGCAATGAGTGCAATTAATACCGAAATAATAACCAATCTAAATGCTGCAGCCTCACCCTCGGGAGTCTGCGTTAAGGTATAAACGGCCAGAGGTAACGTGCGGGTTTCGCCGGGTATATTGGAAACAAATGTTATTGTTGCACCAAACTCACCAAGGCACCTAGCAAAAGCAAGGATGGTACCTGTGACTATTCCAGGCATTGCCAGGGGAAACGAGATATAGAGAAGCATCCTTAATGGACTTGCACCGAGTGTTCGTGCTGCTAATTCAAGCCTCTGATCAATCATCTCAAAGGCTAGTCTCATGGCCCTAACCATTAAAGGAAAGGCCATTATTGCCGCCGCAACAGAGGCGCCTATCCATGTGAAGCCGATTTCGATGCCAACCTGCGAGAGCATCCTGCCTATTGAACCATTTGGGTTTAAAGTCACTAGCAAAAGGTAGCCCACAACAACGGGTGGAAGAACAAGCGGAAGATGAACAAGCCCATCAACTAGGATTTTTCCAGGAAAATCATATCGTGCTAAGATCCACGCTGCTCCCATACCAATGGGTAGGCTGCAAGCTGTGGCCCAAAAGGAAACTTTTAGACTCAAGAGTAAAACGTTTAGTTCTTCGGGCGAGAGCATCAGGGGTCGAGTGATAGCATGAAACCATTTTCCTGCCAGCTTTTCATCACATCTTTGGAATAGAGGTAATCAATTAGCGCCTGTCCATGCGGCGTCCTGTCAGATTTTGTGATCGCAATCCAGTACCTCGCGCGGCCTTTTTCTTTCTCCGAAAATTGATAGATAATTTTAATGTTTTTACGTTTCAAGGCGTCAGACTTATAAATCATCGCCATCGGAACCGCCGCTAGATCAAGCAGCCTTGTAGTCGCCAGAGCACTTGGCATTGGCGTAAAACGGTCGCGATAATAATCCCACAATCCAACTTTTGTAAGGCTTAATGTGGTATATTGGCCGAGCGGTACATGTCCAGGATCCCCTATCCCAATTCGATCTTTTGGGTTCAAAGACGAAAAAATATCTTTGGGGCTTTTACCTGAGATATGTCTTGCAGAATCGTGGCGGGCCAACACCAGACGGTTCGAGATGTATTCACTTACAGAGTTTTCTTGAACCCGCTTTTTTTTGATTAACCAATCAATCCACCTTCGGTTTGCGGAGATAAAAACGCTTGCTGGGGCGCCGAGATCTATTTGACGTGCCAAAGAACCTGATGAGGCAAACGAGACTTCTACGTTTTCATTGTTTCTCTTGTTGTAGTTAACAATGATCTTATTTATATGGGGGGCCAGACTAGATGCGGAAAATACAAGTTTGTCTATGGCCTTTGCCTGAGGTTTGATCAGGCCCTCCAAGAGGAGTGTTCCAGCTGAAATCAAAATAAATATTCTGAAAAGCTTAGTTATCATTAGCTTTTTGACCTAATCCTAATTCAAATCGGATAGTTGGTCACTTAAATTTTTTCGCGTTCTCTCTAAGTTTTTCAAGGTGGCCCTCTATCTCAGCCTTTGAGAGGCGATCCACGATGAATACCATTTTTGTCTTTTTTTCGCCCTTCGGCCAGCTTGGAAGTTTAGCTGGGGGATGAAAAATGTGTTGCACGCCATGGATTGCAAGTGGTTGATCTTCGCCTTCAATGTTAACGATACCCTTCAAGCGCAATACTCTCTCCCCGTGATTGTCTATAATTGTGGTGATCCAGGCTATAAAAACTGGCCACGGGATTGGTTCGTTATATTCTAAACACCAGGCATTGATGTTCTCATCATGACGGTTTTTGTCGTGGCTTTTATGATCGTGATGGTGATCGTGATCATGATTATCATGATATGATTCAGCCTTAAGCCAATTTTGCACATCATAGGTTTTCTTTGACGGGTTAAAAAGGCCGCAGTCAAATAGTTTGTCGGGATGTATATCGCCAGATACCACCTCAAAAGTGGGCGCCGCGGGGTTTAAATTACGTAACACCTCTTTACAGAGAGATACTTGATCAGTAGTGGCCATGTCAGTTTTGGTGATGACCAATCGATCCGCCACGGCTGCCTGTCGTTTACACTCTTCGTGCCGTGTCAATTGTCCTGGTGCATGTAAGGCATCAACTGTGGCTATAATCCCATCAAGGCTATAGCGGTGCACGATGACTGGATCATTAACAAGTGTTTGGATGACAGGGGCGGGATCGGCAAGTCCTGTGCTTTCCACCAAGACCCGTTTAAAGGGTTTGATTTCTTTTTTTACTCTTTTTATAAAAATCTCTCGCAATGCTCGCGTTAAATCTCCCTGCACGGTGCAGCATAGACAGCCAGTGGTCAGTTCGATCATATCTGGGTCGACAGTTTCCACTAATGAATGATCAATTCCAATGTCGCCAAACTCATTTATCAATACAGCAGTTTCTGCCATCGACTCGTGACGCAATAAAGCGTTTAGTAATGTGGTTTTCCCGCTACCGAGAAACCCGGTTAAAAGCGATACCTGAATAGGAGTTTCTGCACTCATTTCGGATAAAGCGTGTCTGGATTCACCAACACATCCCCGATTGACTTCAAACCATCACTCCGAACAGCTGTGAAAAAGCAGTTCTTTCGGCCGGTATGACAAGCAACCCCTTCTTGGTCCACGAGGAGGAGTATCGTGTCACCATCACAATCAATACGTAACTCGGTGAGCTTTTGTATCTGCCCTGATGTCTCCCCCTTCCGCCAGAGTTTTCCTCGTGATCGAGACCAGTAGCAGACCTGTCCGGAGGTCAATGTTTCCGCAACGGACTCCTTGTTCATCCAAGCCAGCATCAGATTTTCTCCGGTATCGTGTTGTTGCGCTATGGCAGGCACTAAACCGTCAGAGTTAAATTTTATCAGCGACAGAGCTTCTGATATTATATTTTTCGGGATTATTTCGCTCATTACATCACTTGTGCGCATTGAGGCGCGCGAATCCTTCATCTAGATCTGCGATTAAATCTTCGGTATCTTCCAGGCCCGCATGGATTCGCAGTGTCGGGCCAGCGTTTTCCCATTGATCTTTGGTTGCAACTCTAATGGCAGCGGGATTGGTGTGGAGAATAAGGCTTTCAAACCCACCCCAACTCGCTCCCATCCCAAAATACTTGAGGTCGTCAAGCATCACGGCGATTGCTTCTTCAGAAAAGTTATTTTTCAATTCAACACCGAATAAACCGCAGGCTCCAGAGAAGTCTCGTTTCCATAGATCATGAGTGGGATGACTCGGAAGGCCTGGGTGCATAACCGTCTCGACCTCAGGTCGATCCTGGAGCCATTTTGCTATTTTAAGGCCGTTTTCATTGTGTTGCCGCATCCGTAAACCAATAGTCCTTAGCCCCCGCGTGGCCAGAAAAACATCATCCGGCCCAGAGTTAGCACCAAGAGAAGAGGCCGATTGTCGGACACGCTGCCAATGTTCATTGGTGGTCGTTATTACACCCATCATGACATCGGAATGACCCACGATATATTTAGTGGCAGCAATAGCTGAGACGTCCACGCCATGTTCGAAGGGTTTGAAGAAGACACCGCTTGACCATGTGTCATCCATTATGACTACGCAATTATTTTCGTGTGCAACATCAGCTATCGCACGGATATCTTGCACTTCAAACGTGAGCGATCCGGGTGATTCTGTATAAACAATCTTGGTATTGTCTCTGATTAAGCCGCCTATCTCTGCTCCAATTGATGGAGAGTAATAGGTTGTTTCAACACCAAACCGCGCTAAAAAATTATTGCAAAAGTTTCTCGCCGGCCCGTAGACAGAGTCAACCATGAGCACATGGTCTCCTGACTCTAGAAAGGCCAGCATTGCCGCATTAATTGCGGCAAGCCCCGATCCCATGGCAACCGATCGATCTCCTCCAAGGAGTGAAGAAACCGCCATCTCGAATGCATCATGTGTCGGTGTCCCTTGGCGGCCGTAGGTGTAGTTTCCAATCTCCCAACGCCTTGTTCGCTTTTCTTTATGTTCTGCAACTGTTGAGGAAAGGATTGTAGAGGCGTGGTATACGGGCGGATTAACGAATCCATAGTTGTTTTTGGGATCTCGCCCCGCTGTCGTAATTAAGGTATCTTCTTTCATAATTTTTCCATATTTATCAATTATTAATATGCATTATCTCAATTATTTTATTACCCGATTTCAATCGGCATACTTTCGGTGCTTCCCCATTCAGACCAAGAACCGTCATAGACGGCTATATTTTTTTTACCAGTTATTTCTAGACCCAAGGCCAGTATGCACGCAGTTACCCCAGACCCGCAGCTGGTGATAACAGGCTTATCGGGATCAATCAAAACTTGATCAAATACGGCTTTTAGCTGTTTTTTATCAAGCAATGTCTGATCTTCCGGGTTTAAAATCTTATCAAAAGGTAAGCTTTTACTGTCCGGGATATGACCACTTCGACAGTTGGGACGAGGTTCAGGTTCCTCTCCACGGAAACGTCGAGCGCTTCTCGCGTCGATTACCAACCCTTTTTCCTCGGCGATATTTTTAAAAATGTCCTTTCTTTCCCAAAACATCTTGGAGTTTAATTTTGGTTTAAATAGAGCGGGCTCAACTGCAACTGCTTCGTTCGATAATGGTCTATTTTCTGCTTTCCATTTTGGAAATCCACCGTCAAGCACAGCACACTTTTCATGGCCAAAGCTCTTTAGCATCCACCAGGGACGTGCCGCCGAGAATAACCCCATTCCATCATAGATAATAATAAAATGTTCGCTACCTAAGCCCAATTTCTCCATGTGAGACTTAAAAGCCTCGGCGTTGGGCATCGTATGCGGAAGCCCGCTGGAGAGATCGGCTATCTCGTCAATATCCCAAAAAATTGCCCCAGGAATATGCTCCTTTTTGTACTCATCGGCACCGCTTCGCTGGTGCATCGGCAGGTACCAAGATGCATCGACAACCTTCAGATTATCATCTGAAATGTGTTCACCGAGCCAGCCGGTTGAGACGATGGGTTGGGACATGCTGTTAGAGCCCTCTCAAGTCAAAATTTTCTCGCTCCAAGATAATGGCACGGCTTTGGAAGCGCCAGTACCCGCTGCCGATGTTTCTGCTAATTATCTCCTCAACCAAGGTAAGAATGCGTTTAAATCAATTTTCTGCGATCTTGTGCATTCCTTTTACCGTGCTACCGTAAAATTGCACCGATTTCTACAATAGGGAGGAGCGCGATGCACCCGGTCAGATTGTTTTGTTGGCATTTTATGGCCTATCCGCATTTGCCAGAGGATTTTGATGAAAATCATACTTCAGGTTGGGTTACGGTTCCAAACAAACTCTGGGATCGAAAAAAGAGCAGGGGGCTCTATCAGACATACATAGACCAACTCGCTTACGGTGATGAATTGGGCTTTGACGGATTGGTTCTCAATGAACATCATCAGAATATCTATGGTTTGATGGCATCGCCGAATTTGATCGCTTCTGCGCTGACCCAAAAAACTGAAAAAGCAAAAATAGTTGTTCTGGCAGATCTACCTCCATTGTACTTGAATCCATTAAGAGTGGCAGAAGAATTCGCGATGCTCGATAACATGAGTAATGGTCGGCTCATTGCGGGGTTTGCTGTTGGTGGAGGACCAGAGTCATTTAACTACAATGTTCCGTCACCGCATGGGCGTCGAAGGTTGTGGGAAGCAATTGACCTCGTTGTGAGATCCTGGACTGATGAGGGTCCGTTTCACCATGAAGGTCCATGTTATCCTCTTCGTTATGTAAATATATGGCCAAAACCGCTTCAAACCCCGCATCCGCAGGTTTGGGTGCCGGGTTCCCGAAGCATTGAATCCATGGAGGAAGTTGCAAAACGCGGATATTGCTATTTCTTATCGTCTAGATCCCATGGTGATGGAACCAAAGCTGCTGCGCTTGAGTTTGCTCAGGTAATGGAAAAACATAACAAGACATACACGCCTTTTAATATGGGGGTGTTACTGTCAGTCTATGTTTCTGAGAGTGATGAGCAGGCAAAAGCTGAAGCGGAGAAACCTGTTTGGTATTTCCTCAGAAATTGTCTCAAAGGTCATTTGCGTCAGAGAGGTAAGTCGATGACTTTCGGTCCAGGTGTGCCATCTCAATCGCTGAGATCTTGGGAAGCATTCCTTAATGCACCTCGTTCAAGTGGAAAGATGCTTGGAGATGCAGACAGTTGGGACGAACTTGAAGCTCGAAACTCCATAATCGTTGGAAGCCCGGAAACTGTGAGGGAAAAACTATGGGGCTTCGTAGAGCAAGCGCAAGTCGGAAACCTGCTGATCCAATTCCACTTTGGAAACATGGAGGATAAATTGGCGCGGAAGTCCATGCGGTTATTTGCTGAAGAGGTGGCGCCAGCCCTGCGGAGGGACTCGGGGAACTTATTTGATCAAGAATTCCCGGTATTGAGGGATCTCGAATTAGAAGAAGCTGTCTGATGTCGATGAAGGACATTCAAGTCCGTGGAAATAAGGTTCAATTTTATGAAGCAGGCAATGGAACTCCGTTGGTTTATCTCCACGGAATAGCTGATACGCATGGACTACTCGAACGCCCGACAAACTTCCTGGAGAAACTATCAACTAATTTTCGGGTAATAGCGCCCGCTCATCCGGGATGTGCAGGTACCGCCGAGGATCAGGCTCTGGAGTCAATTGATGATCTGGTTTTTCATACTTTGGAGGTGCTCGACGCTTTTGATCTGGATAAATATCTTCTTGTCGGAAATTGCATTGGAGGCTGGTTGGCTGCTGAAATGGCAGTACGGCATCCAGAAAAAATCCAAAAAATAGGCTTGATAAGCCCCAGTGGACTGAAGGTTCCGGGTTCTTTAACGGGCGATTTATTTATGGCCATTCAGCCATTGGATGGAACCGTCGTTGAGGCACGAGATATGATGTTTGCAGATGGCTCATCCAACCTTGCGAATAGTGTTTTGGCTGATCAGACAACCGAGATCAAAGAGGGTCTGATGCGTTATCAAGTTTTTCGCTTTTCTGCCCGTATTGGGTTTAAACCGCCTTATTTCTACCATGATAAGCTGAGGGAGAGACTTTATCGTTTTTCGCCTCCAGCTAAAATTATTACTGGGGAAAAGAATACTTTCGTTCCGATCGAGCACGCTAAGGCTTACGAGGAAGGATTTTCTGACAGTCAGTTGGTTCTTATCGATGGATGTGGGCACGCAGTCCATCTTGAAGATCCCAATAGGACCGCATCCGAGTTAACCGATTTTCTGTCTTAAAAGAGGACGAAATGGTTGAATATATCAAGCCAGGCAGTTGGAGTAGTCGTGCTGTTATTCACAACGGTGTCGTCTATTTGTCCGGAGTAGTCGCCGACGATAAAACGCTATCGATGGCGGGGCAGACCGAACAAATTCTTAAAAAGATTGATAAGGTGTTGAAAAAGGCGGGATCCGATAAAACCAAAATTTTATCCGCTGTTATATATCTCGCTGACATGGATTTAAAAGATGAAATGAATGAGGTTTGGATAAGCTGGATTGATCCCGCTCACCTTCCTGCGAGGGCTGCAGTGGGGGTGGATTTAACTCTCGGCACTCTTGTTGAGATTAAAGTTGAGGCTACCATCCAAACCACCTGATTAATCTAAATTTCTACTCCTATTTTATTTTCGATAGCGACTTCATAAGCGAGTTTGGCCAACGCCATAAATCCAACGCCTTGATCGGAATTTTGTTTGTACAAAGTGATTTGTTCTGACGAAGATCGGCCTTGTTTACTTCCCGCAATAATTTCTCCAATTTCAGTAAGATCCTGCCAGTTAATTATTCCTCTCTGAACAGGTTCAAAGAGATCCCCATGCTCATCAATCTGTGATTGCTCAGTGATATTTACGGCAATGATGTCTGCTTTTTGTACAACGAGATCATCTATTTCTCTTCGGGGTCTCGATAGACCCGCTTGCTCTTTAACGCCTTTATTAGAGTTAACGATTGAAGTGATATGCTGACCGGGTTCGAGCCACTTCCCGAGTAGGGCAGGAGAATTACTCCCAGTCGCACAACAGATCAGATCAGAGCCTTGCACGGCCTGCTCTGGAGTTTCACAAAGTGTGAGCTCGATATCTGTATAGCTCTGCATCGTTTCCAAAAACTGTTCTCTATTTTCTCGAGACCTTGAGTAAATCTTAGCTTTTTCTAGATTTCTGATCGCACTTAGCGCGATAAGATGCCGACGCGCTTGTCTTCCAGTACCTAATAAAGTCAATATCTTACAGTCATTTCTTGCAATTAGATCTGTTCCTACCGCGCTAGTGATTGCGGTCTCGGTTGCAAAATGATTTTCCGCATTATCAAAAGGGAATAAGGGCAAAGATCCGACGATGATTGACTGCAATTTTGCTGTTTCGCTGTCATAAGCAACATAAACCCTCTTCCCTGCATTGGTGTATTGTTGGGAGTCATTATGAAAACTAAAGCGCTCTTTGTGAATAAAAACGCCAGCTGTTCCAAGGTTTACGCAGCCACCAGGGTGGATTGTAAGACGACGATCCTCATGCTGCATTCTCACTCTGGGTGAGGAGTAATGAGGCGCGAGCTGATAATCTCTGAAGCCCTCACGAACTGCATCGATGGCTTTTTCAATATTCAATAGCCCTTGAAGTTCCTCAGATTTTATTAAAAGCTATATAAAAATTTGGAATATGAACACTCTTATTATTTTTTATAAAACAGTTTTGGCTTTTACATATAGTTTTGACCGCCAACCCTTTTTTACTTATAACTACAAAAGTAAATTTTCCATCATCGATTAAAATTTTGTTTCCTTTTTTTAATTTTTTTAAAATTTTAGGATAAGGAAAATTTATTCTTGTATTGTCACCTAATAATTTATTATTATCAAAAATAAATTTTTGATTAAATTTAATTTTTTGATTGTCATTTTTTATTTTCCCCAATCGAAGTTTGACACCTTGTAAATCAGCTATTAAAGATAATTTTTTTCTCGTAGATTTTTCAATTTTTCTAATTCTCGAGACAATTTTTTGAATTCCATTTGTATCGTGGCTAAAATTTACTCTGAACGCATCTACGCCAAGACTCACTAACTGTTTGAGTTTTGTTTCGCTGTAAATAGCCGGACCAAGAGTAGCGATAATTTTGGCTTTTTTTTCCATTAAGAGATTTTTATGTTAT
>CAJXEC010000082.1 GCA_913052165.1 uncultured Rhodospirillaceae bacterium | reverse complement strand
CCGGCGCCGCTCGCCCCCCGACAGTTTTCCAACGTCCGCGTCACTGGCTGGACAGCGCAAAGCATCCATCGCTACATCAATTTTATGCTCAATTGCCCAACCATCAACGGCATCAATTTTCTCTTGAAGCTTTCCTTGTTCCTCGATCAACGCATTCATCTCATCGTCATCCATAGGCTCTGCAAACTTCAAACTAATTTCCTCAAACCTTACCAGAAGCTCTGTCACATCCCCCATTCCCGAAAG
This sequence comes from uncultured Rhodospirillaceae bacterium, assembly GCA_913052165.1. Classification (GTDB taxonomy): domain Bacteria; phylum Pseudomonadota; class Alphaproteobacteria; order MPNO01; family UBA2964. The sequence continues at coordinate 10,802 of CAJXEC010000082.1, read as the reverse complement.
GACGTTGTCTTTCACACTCTTCGTGGCGTCTAGCTCTGGTTCCTGAGGCAGATAACCAACGGTTGCACCCTCCGCCGACCAGGCTTCTCCACTAAATTCATTATCCAACCCCGCCATGATTTTCATCAGAGTAGACTTGCCGGCGCCATTCACCCCAAGCACTCCGATTTTTGCCCCCGGCAAAAAAGCAAGCGTAACATCTTTAACAACCTCACGTCCGCCAGGGTAAATTTTGGAAAGCCCCTGCATTGTATAAATATATCGGTAAGCGGCCACTTCGAACTCCTTTGGGAAACAAAAAAGATTCGCGTTTCTAGCGCAATGGGGGTGCTAATTTCAATGCCCTTAGGGAAGAAATAACCTCCAAAATGCTTTAACCAATTTATTTTTGATTGGGACGAAAATTGCGTGGATCACAGATCTTGTAATGCCGATAACTTCCATGGAGAACATGAGAAGAGACGGCCAATGGTGTTTTAATCTTGCGCGGAAAGCATTTATCTGGCCCAAAAAACACATTGGAAAAGAAAATCTTAATGTGAAATGATACTATTATGAGCAGCGTAATAACACTCGCTATCGATAGGTATGATCGACATTTTCCCTTCTTTGATAGAACTATTCAAGTTCCAAACGGACTGGATCTTACTGTCCTTCAGGTTGGCGAAACCACGGCGTTAAGAGATGGAGCTCATAGGCATAAGAGAATGCTGAGAGAGCTCGAATTTGATGCTGCTGAAGTATCCTTATCTTCCTTTGTGATGGCTAAAGAGCGTGGACTTCAGTTCTCCGGGATACCGGTATTTCCCCGCCGCCTTTTTAGTCAGACACAAATCTACGTCCACGATAAAACGGGGCTCTGGAACCCCTCGCAACTATCCGGAAAGAGGGTAGGACTCCAAAGCTTTCAAACCACATTGGCGGTCCTCGCTAAAGGAGATACTGCCAATGAGTATGGAGTAGACCTCCAATCAATTAATTGGGTCGTGCGTTCTGGAGAAACAATCTCCTTTGATACACCTCAAGGGTGGAAAATCGAATATGTTCCCAATGATACAGATTTAGGCGAGATGCTCTCAGAAGGACTGATTGACGCCCTGTTCCTCTCGAGAGTACCCTCTACCTTCGACGAAAAAACGGTCCGCAGAATATTTAAGGATCCTAGGGCTGCCTGCGTCAATTATTACAGGAAACATGGCCATTTTCCAATTATGCACATTGTAGTTATTCAAAACAAAGCCGTAGCGCTGGATCCAAAATTACCCCAAAAACTCTTTGATATGTTTCAACAAGCTAAAAAAATAGCAGACCGGTACCGAGAGGACCCCGCCTGGTCTCAATTGGCTTGGGGCCATATGGCAATGGGTGAGCAAACTACGCGACTGGGAACGGACCTATGGCCGATCGGATTTTCCGACAACGCAGCAAATTTAGAACGTTTCATTAGTTACTCCTACGAACAAGGCCTGATTAATTCCCGGCTCCCAACCAGCGATCTTTTTCACCCCAGTTTGCTCAACACATAGTGTTATTCTCCGCTCGCCTGCCTTACAAATAAGACCAGCCTAACTCTATTCTCCAGGAAGCGGTTGACCGGCATCTTTCCGATCAAGCTTTCTTTTATAAAAACTCCAGAAATTTTCAATCTGCCCTTGACCCTCAAGGGTCATCCCAACTACTCCTTGTTCCGAATCTGGCAACCAGCCCCAAGCTAAACCGGTGGCCGCAGCGTCAATTTGTATGCTGCATGCCCTCTCAAGGAATATTGCTCGAAGACACGCCACCTCAATCGAGTTCGCTAAAATTATGGCTCCTTCGTTTGGGAGGAACACTACCCTGGTATCCGGCGGAATATTTTCTATCGCTTGATCGGGCAAAATTTTCACGGAAAGGCCTTCAAAATGCCTCCCCTCATCTCCCGTGGGGCAAAGTGGTTCAGCGGCGGAGGAAAAAAGAGCGACGGAAGGGGCACAACAAAAAATAGCGGCTTCGGTTTTTGGGAGTATTGAGAAAACTTTTTTAAGATAATTCACTCCGGGATAAAAATTCGGCGCATTCTCCAAAACAATTAAGTCATCACTCCCTGATATCTCCCCCAATGAAAGCTCTGGTAAACCGCAAATTATCCTCCTGCTCGGGTCTTTAAATGCCACCAGGTCAAAATTAAGAAACTCAACGCCCTCATTACTGAGAATTCTGTTGGCTTCTATAAATCGGTCTAAGTAATTACCCGACCCTTCTTTTGGTTCGGCGCCGGTCGCTTTCGTAACTCTCCGACGAAGGGATTCCCAAACCTCTTCAACAAACAAATTACGGTGACTTCGGAATGAAGAAGCAGCAGTCGCGCTGATCTTAAAAGTCAACTTAGACATCGCAGCGCGCAACTGGTCTCTGCAGGCGTATTCACACAACAAGCCGACGACGACACACTCTGCTACATCAGAACCTACGTAAGTGATACCGTGATTCCGCATCAAAACCGCCTTTGCATGTCCTAACGCTGAAGCTAGCCCAGTGCCCATGTTTTTATGAATGATTAGGTTTGAGGTTTTCCTGTAGCGCGGCAGACCAGAGGAAAAGAATGCACCGGCCTTAGTTAAGGCCTCGACCGGCTCCTCTGTGGTTGAGATCACACCAGCATTGTAGGGATGTGTATGGCCAACGACATTAACGTCGGAGCGGGCGAGAAAAATTTCCCCGTGAATGGGCCACTCAGCGTGACGTTTCCCTTTCCCAGCTTTTTTTTTGCCCTCAAAATCAAGCAAAATAAAATCCTGAGGACCTTGCAACTCAGCCAGGCTAATGCCAGACCTCTTCATCCAAAACCCGCGTCCTCTGGGATCTCTGAGTGATAAATGCCCGAGCACTTTGTCGCCGTGACCACCGTTTTCCAGAACGGCACCAGCTTCTGCCAGCTGTTCTAACTGCTGGCAGACTTCTTTATCAGCTTCTTTAGGTAGTTCCATGCGTCCGCCTTTTATCGGACGTCCCGCAGGACGGCCTTTTGAGGGGACGCACCGAGAATGATTAGTCGGCTAGCTGAATGTTCGCAGCTGCCATTCGGCCGTTCCGCCCTGGCTCCAGGTCGAAGGTTACCTTCTGGCCCTCTGCGAGAGAACCTAACCCGGCCCGCTCGACAGCGGAAATATGAACAAATGCATCTTCGGACCCATCTTCAGGTGCGATAAAACCAAAGCCCTTGGTGGGGTTGAACCATTTAACTGTGCCTGTAGGCATGTATTAACCTCTTCGATATAAGCGTTGTATTGGGGTCACTACCCTAACGTAGACCGAAAGTAAAGAGCAGATTTCCTATCTAAAAAGTCAAAAATCAGACTTAAAGAACGGGAAAAGCTGACTTTTTACAAAAGTCTTTCTTCTCGTAACAGGCTATCACCCACAATAGCAAGTATAATTTTAGGTTTTTAAATAATTCCTTTTGCCCGTAATTCGAGGATTTGCTCATTTTCATATCCAAATTCTGCTAATACTTCATCCGTATGTTCACCGGCCTCAGGTGTGTGTCGGCGCACTGACGGACGAGAACCGGACAAGCTGAAGGGTTGCCCAACGACGTTGAATTCGCCCATATCTTTACTTCGCATCGGCCAAGTTATGCCAAGATGTTCTACTTGCGGGTCAGAAAAAGTCTCATCTATTTTATAAATCGGCCCGCATGGAACTCCAACTTCGTTCAAAATATCCACCCACTCTCTGGATGATCTTTGCTCAGTGTATTCTGATAGCGCCTTGTTCAGTTCATCACGATATTCTAATCGATCGGCGGCTGTTTGGTACCTTGGCTCTTCGTAAAGGGACTTCGCGCCGAGCCCTTTACAAAGCCGGGTCCACATTTGTTGCCCGCCAGCTGCTATATTAATATGCCCATCGGCTGTAGGAAATACTCCTGTTGGAGTTGATTTGGGGTGATTATTTCCAGCCTGTGGGGGCACATCATTCTCGATCAAATACCGAGCACATTGAAAATCCATAAGCGCAATTTGTGACTCGAGAAGCGAGGTACAGACCCATTGTCCTTCTCCAGTTTCCTCTCTCTGCAGTAGGGCAATAAGAATTGCTGTCGCACAGTTCATACCGCAGGTTAAATCGGCTATTGCGGTGCCAGCTCGAACGGGACCCTGCCCGGGCAACCCAGTTACCGACATAAACCCACCCATGCCCTGAGCTATCTGATCGACACCGGGCCTTTTTGAGTAGGGCCCTGTCTGCCCAAAACCGGAAATACTCGCAAGAATAATTTTAGGGTTTATACTTTTGAGTGTTTCGAAATCTATCTCAAGACGATTTTTAACATCTGGACGATAATTTTCCACTACAACGTCCGCTTCTTTAACCATTTGGTAAAAAATATTTTTCCCCTCAACGGCTTTAAGATTTAACGTCATTGAGCGCTTATTTCGGTGAAGATTTTGAAAATCTGCTGACCCGCGAGACCCCGTATATCCATCATCTTGGCCCGGGATTGGTGGCATCTCTACTTTGACAACATCCGCTCCCCAATCTGCCAAAACCTTCACCGCTGTGGGCCCCGATCTCACCCTCGTAAGATCCAATACTTTGTATCGCTCCAACGGTAGTTTTGTACTCGGCATAGTGCCCTCCAAAATATTTTTTTTACCCTGGTGAAAACATTAACCCATAATGCGATATCTCAACACCTGTTGCTTGAATACAGAACGTGTTACCTGACCATTATGGAATCTGCCTCACAGCCGAAATTTATCTTCCCTGCCCTTGTGACTGTCACCCTCATCGCGCCTTTAGCTGTGCACATGTTTATACCGGCTCTACCCGTCATTAAAAGCGACCTAGAAATCAGCGACAATATGGCCTATGCGACGATCTCTTGGGTCATGATCGTTATGGCTTTTGCCACGATCCTATATGGAGGGCTCTCGGACCAATGGGGTAGAAAACCAGTTCTGCTGACCGGTCTCGCACTTTATACAATTGGCGCCGAGCTCTCCTGGTTTGCAACCGATATATACACCCTACTTTCTGGACGAATTATGCAAGCGGCAGGGGCGGGATGCGGGGTCGTTCTTGCTCGAGCAATAGCCCGAGATATATATGGCATGGAGAGAATTGCCCCCGTAATCGCAAATCTCACAGCGGCCTATGTTCTGGGCCCTACTTTAGCACCCCCGCTCGGCGGCTTCATGATCGACGCACTCGGCTGGCGATCAATATTTATGTTAGCAACGCTTATCGGATTAATACTTATTTTGATGGTCGCGGTCTATTTGCCAGAAACACATCCACCCACCAACCAAGTGACGGGTAAGAGCAGAGTTTTTAAGACTATCTGGGTAGAATATCGTACATTGATCACTATACCGCGATTTACGGCTTATGCGCTGACTCCAGGATTTTTATCAGGCACATTTTTCGCCCTGGCAACCTCGTCCGCATTCCTCGCTACAGAAGGCCTAAAGATGCAAGTCGAGGAGTTTGGTCTCTGGTTTCTTTTTCTTCCCGCAGGATTTATGGCAGGTAATTTCATATCCGGCCGTATTGGAAATCGAGTTTCGATCAGCACCATGACCATCGCAGGATCACTGCTGAACGTCGTCATTGTCCTTACGATGGTAGCCGTCTTATTTATTGGTGGCCTCTCAATCTATGCGCTGGTAATACCAGGTTTTATGTTGGGCATCGCCCAAGGTATATGTTTACCCTACGCTCAAGCGGGTGCCATGCATGTGAATACGGCTTTAGCAGGCTCAGCATCAGGTGCCGTGACTTTTTCTCAACTCATGTTTGCTGGAATTTCCCAACAAATCTGTGGTTTGATCGCGGACTCGACATGGACACCAATTGCATTAGTCATGCTTATTTTTTCACTGATGGGATTAGCAGCTGCACTTGTCGCCGCGGTTACATTACCAAAATCAAATTAGGTTTTATTTGAGCCTGCGCTTGCGAGACGGGTCAGCCAAATAGAAGCTGCAAAGATTACGCTGCCTCCTACCCAAGTCCAAGGATCTGGAAATTCGGAAAAAAATACCCAACCAAATAATGCAGCCCATATTAATCGAGTAAAGTTGAACGGAAGCACAACCGTTGCGTCTGCTACCCCCATAGCTCTATTAAAATTCCGCTGGATTAGAGTCCCGAGGTAGCCAAGTGCGACACCCCACCCAAGCTGCAATATTGTTGGATTAATCCAATAATAAAGCGCGGGTCCTAGACTAAATATTGTGTGCGAAACAAAGAGGTAGAATGCGATTGTATCGGCCGAGTCATATCGTATTAGAGTCTTAATAAGAATAGCCACGGCAGCTCCCGAGATCGCTGAACCGAGGGCAAGAAGGAGCCCAAAATTAAAGCCGGCCATTCCTGGGCGAATTACGATCAGCGCACCTGCAAATCCAAGGCACACTGCCAACCAACGCGACGCGGTGGTCTTTTCTTTGAGAAAAAGGACGGCAAAAAGAGAAGCGATTATGGGCATCATAAATGTGATAGCTGCAGTATCCGCCACAGGAGCAAGCCATAGCGCTGCGAATAGTAACCATACATTCATTGCCGAAGTCGCTCCTCGGACTACATGCATTTTTAATCGATTGGTTTTGAGAGCTGATAGACCGACGCGGATCAACCAGGGTGCCATAAATGCAAGCCCAAAAACATTTCGAAGGAATACGACCTGCATAAAATGCAGTTCTTGAACCACATGGTGAACGATAGCGATTGAGGCAGCGTATCCGAAAGCGCTAACGGTCATCCAATAAGCCCCACGCATAGCCGGTGATTGCCGCTGTAACCACTGATTAAAAAATAGGGGTCCAAACATCTATCTGAGGCTACGCCTCTAACCGCTTGCCGTCAGCCCTTTTATGTTTTTTTAACCTGATTTACAGAATTTCTGATATTAGCATTCGAATGACGACAAATGTACCTAGCAGAAATGGAACAAAGAACTTTTTTGCATTTATCTGGCATAGTCTCAGCACTATTGCCTCAGCGAAGAAGTTAGAGGTCGACTTGCAACTCGTTCCCGGCAGCGACATTTCAAGAAGTGTCGATCAGGAAAAGTGCTCCAGCGTCTGGGCCACATCAGGGCTTAAACCACGAAACTAAAATGGGAGCCTAAATCGCGGTCCGCTTGGACGAGTAACTTGACCTATTTCAAATGGGGTAGGAGCAAAGTATAAAAACCTTAGTAGGTTGGACTTTAATGAATGATGCCAAATCAGCGCGAAATTCCGCAAAAAGGTTATCTTTGGAGGTGCCAATATCCGCGAGTCGAACGGGCATATCTGGGACGATAATTTTTAGTCTGATACAAATTACCACCAATAAAATTGAGTAACCGCAAAGTAATAGATGTATCAGGTGATGTTGTAAACAAGTCACAAATATTGGTGAACTTAGCCGGTAATAGAGCTATTTAAGAGGGGTTTGAGATTAATGGGGACTATTGTGAATCAACACTTTGGCCATTATGGTTGGCAGTGTAATTAATTGTTTTCACAAGTAACCCACAGCTAATCGATGAGAACAATGGCGATCGCTGGTCAAATATGCCAGGAAATCTTCCACGAAATTGATGAATGAAAATCCGATCTGGAAACCATCAGGAGCACGAATTGCTCAGACGAGGCTCTCCGAGTTTATAGATTTGGTCGACCACACCTGGGGAATTAGTTGTAAAGACTATCAGGACTTGCATCAGTGGTCGATCGACGAAGCAGAGAAGTTTTGGAAAAGCCTGTGGGATTTTGGGGGTGTGATTTCTGAAACCACAGGGAACACTGTAATACGTGACGCTCAAAAACTCCCAGGAGCGGTTTTTTTTCCTGATGCAAAACTTAATTTCGCTGAAAATCTTTTGAGACGTCGAGACAATGAACCAGCGATCATCTTTAGCTCCGAAACTTGTATAAAAAGAAATTTTAGCTACCAAGAGCTATACGAGCTTGTATCCCGACTAAGACAGGCAATGATCAAAACAGGGGTCAAACCGGGAGATAGAGTTGCGGCTTTACTACCTAACATACCAGAATCAGTAGCCTGCATGCTGGCGGCAACCAGCTTGGGGGCAATCTGGTCGAGCTGTTCACCGGACTTCGGGATAAAGGGGATATTAGATCGTTTTAGCCAAATTAAACCAAAGTTATTGATTGGAGTTGATCGGTACTTTTATAATGGTCATGAATTTGATTGCTGTAAGAAAATCTCCAAGATTTCATCAGAGTTAGGCTCAGTCAAAAAGACAATCATTGTCCCATATGATCCTGAAAACACTATTTATCACAAGTCAAATTTGGCTGGATACCTAAAACCCTTTGAACCCGAACCAATTACTTTTGAGAGTTTCTCATTTAATCATCCCCTTTACATACTCTTTTCCAGTGGAACCACAGGAACACCAAAGTGCATAATCCATGGAGCGGGGGGAACTCTTATCCAACATATCAAAGAACACATGTTACAAACTGACACTCAACCTGGTGACCGGATATTCTACTATACAACACTCGGATGGATGATGTGGAATTGGCTCGTTTCCGCATTGGCAATGGAGGCAACTCTGGTGCTTTATGACGGCGCTCCATTTTATCCCAACGGCAATGCGCTTTTTGATTATGCTGATAAAGCTAGGGTTACGCATTTTGGGACATCCGCTAAATTCATTGATGCATTGAAAAAAACGAGCTTGTCACCAAGAAGCACACACGATCTTTCGAGTGTGCGAACGATACTCTCCACGGGCTCTCCTTTACTCCCGGAGAGCTTTGACTACATTTACAGGCAAATAAAAAGTGACGTTTGTGTATCCTCTATTTCTGGCGGAACAGATATTGTGGGTTGTTTCGCCGCTGGAAATCCGAACGGGCCGGTATTCAGAGGAGAACTCCAGGCAAAGTGCCTTGGTATGGACGTTGCTATTTTTTCGTCCGAGGGAAAACCGATCATAGGACACAAAGGTGAACTGGTCTGCAGAAACAATTTTCCCTCAATGCCTCTCGGTTTTTGGAACGATCAGACAGGGAACCGCTTTAAATCTGCCTACTTCGAGAGGTTTCCGGGGGTTTGGCATCATGGAGACTGGGCAGAACTTACAGAGCGAGGCGGACTCATTATATATGGGAGGTCGGACGCAACCCTTAACCCTGGGGGTGTCCGCATTGGTACCGCAGAAATTTATCGTCAGGTCGAGCAGCTCTCTGAGGTTAAAGAGGCCATTGCAGTTGGACAGGAAGCACCAGATGGAGACGTCAGGATTATTCTATTTGTGAGGCTAATAGATAACATAACTCTTGATCCGGAACTTCGAAAAAAGATCCACTATTGCATAAGAGAGGGCGCGTCCCCCCGGCACACCCCGTCGGTTATATTAGAGGTTTCTGATATACCCCGCACCAAATCTGGTAAAATCACCGAATTAGCTGTTCGCGACGTGATACACGGAAGAGTGGTCGAAAATGTTGAGGCTCTCGCGAACCCCGAAGCCCTAGATCAATTTCGGGACCGAGAAGAATTGTTATTTACAAAAAGATAAAAAATGTTACGCAGGGTTTCTGAAACAAATCTTTATAGAAATCCTCTATGTTGAGTTAAATGCAGAAACTTTTTTTGATTTTCTTTTTGATTTTCGGTTCGGTCACTCAAGCGCTTCAAGCCCAGGGTCTGACAACCGAACAAAAAGAATCCGTTAAAACCATCATTAATGACTATCTATTGAAGAACCCTCTTGTCGTCCGCAAAGCACTCGACTCCCTGCAAATTCAAGAAGAAAATCAAAAAAAGTTACAGCAAGCGGTCGCATTGCAAAATCGGAAAGAGGAGCTGCTGAGTAACCCGGGAAGCCCAATCATAGGAAATCCCAAAGGTGACGTTACGATTGTCGAGTTTTTTGACTATAACTGCGGCTACTGCAAAAGAGTTGTTAAGACTTTAAAAGACCTAATACGCTCAGATAGGAGGGTGCGGCTTGTTTTCAAAGAATTCCCGATCTTAGGCCCAAGCTCCGAAATCGCAGCAAAATCTGCTCTTGCGGCGGAGAAGCAAGGAAAATACATTGAATTTCATAATGAGTTGATGCGTCCGGGCCCAATCAACGAGGAAAGAATAAAGGCAACAGCCACGAAGCTCGGACTAGACCTAGAAAGGCTGAACACAGACATCCAAAACCCAGAAATTGAACAAGAAATCACAAGAAATTATCAGCTCGCTGAAGAACTTGGAATCAATGGAACTCCTGCTTTTATCATTGGAAGCGAGCTTATTCCTGGAGCCATCGAATTTGATCAATTTAAAAAAATCATCGCATCAGAGCGCCGCAAGGCAGAGAATATAAAGCGGCAATAAATATCTGACCTGCCGACTCATCGAAGTTAAATCATTTATGGCCTCCTTCAAGCCTATACCAATTAAATAATAGAGATTTAAATTAAGCATCAAGATTTATCTAAAGCTGCAAGGAGATAGCGACGTGAGGGGAATTACATTTTTAGGTGATAGAAGAGTTGAATTGAGAGAATTCCCTGACCCCACGCCAGGACCTAAAGATGTTATCATAGAAATCAGAGCGTCCGGAATGTGCGGTACTGACCTTCACGCATATCGCCGACCTCATAATGGGAAAGACTTCTTCATTGCAGGACATGAACCCTGCGGGATAATCGCAGAGATCGGTTCTCATGTCTCTAGTGAACAAATTCGTGTCGGCGATAGGGTGATGGTTCATCACTATGATGGGTGTGGAAAATGCCGACATTGTATTGAGGGATGGTCACAGCTATGCGATCAAGATCCAGAAGTCTACGGATCAG
>CAJXEC010000081.1 GCA_913052165.1 uncultured Rhodospirillaceae bacterium | reverse complement strand
TATGTTCGGACTAGTGGCTGTGGTTGTTTTTATGGCATTAGCTTATGGGCTTTTTGGCCTGATGGCTGTGGTAGCGCTCATTTTGAACCTCATTTTAATCGCGGCTGCATTATCGATGTTACAGGCCACTCTCACACTCCCAGGTATCGCCGGAATCGTCTTAACAATCGGTATGGCAGTTGATGCCAACGTGTTAGTTTTTGAGAGGATCCGTGAAGAGGTAAGGGCAGGGAGGACGCCGATATCTGCTGTTGATAGTGGTTATCAAAGGGCGTTTTCTACGATTATTGATGCAAATTTGACAACTTTTATTGCAGCACTCCTGTTGTACATGTTTGGTTCTGGGCCCGTGAAAGGCTTCGCTGTGACGCTCGGTATCGGCATTTGTACCTCAATGTTCTCGGCAATAATGGTAACTAGAATGATGGTGGTTACTTGGCTTCGTCATAAACGTCCAAAAACTTTACCTTTATAACCGAGGGTTAAAATTATGCGCCTTGTCAGTCTGGTCCCTGTAGGAACAAAAGTTAATTTTCTCCGTTTTCGACAAATTGGTATGGGGCTTTCTTTAGTTTTGTGTTTGGCCTCTGCGGTTCTTTTTATGACTAAAGGCCTGAATTATGGGATTGATTTTCAGGGAGGAATCTTGATCGAGGTGAGAACCTCGGGACCGGCTAATATTGGACAAATTAGGGGTCAAATCTCTAAATTGGAGCTTGGGAATATTGAAATTCAAGAATTTGGAAAACCTACAGATGTTCTCATTAGAGTTGAGAGACAGCCGGGTGGGGCCAAAGAGCAAAATAAAGCGGTCGAAAAAGTAAAAAGTACTCTTGGAAGTGACGTCGACTATCGCCGCATTGAGTTTGTTGGGCCGAAGGTTTCTGGAGAGTTAGTTGAAGCTGGGATAACTGCGGTACTTCTGGCTTTGGCAGCTATGCTTTTATACATTTGGTTCCGCTTTGAATGGCAATTTGGGGTAGGGGCAGTGGTGGCTCTGGTTCACGATGTTCTTCTAACTATTGGTGTTTTCTCAATACTTGGCTTGGAATTTAATCTCTCAACGGTTGCAGCGATACTTACGATTGCAGGTTATTCAATCAACGATACAGTTGTTGTTTATGATCGCGTCCGGGAAAATCTTCGCAAATACAAAGTTATGGAACTTATAGAGCTATTAAACCTAAGCCTAAACGATACGCTCTCTAGAACTTTATTAACAAGTATTACAACTTTGCTGGCGCTTTTTATCCTTTATTTTTTTGGCGGAGAGGTCCTCAAAGGATTTAGTTTTGCACTGATTTGGGGCGTTCTGATAGGGACCTATTCGTCATTGATGGTGGCTACGCCGTTGTTAATCCAGATGCGGCTCAGACGCTCAGCTTTTAGCAATGAAGATGGCAAAGTATCCACTTCGTAGTTCTCAGTTTAGTTGCTGATGGTAGATATTACCCCACCCGTTCTCGATGGAAAGCAGATCATAGAACGATATGGAGATCAACAGTTCCTCATAAGCGGTAAAGTATACCATTCCCTTGTTTTAGTGTGTGAAACAGAAACACACGAAATCCCTTCTACTAATTTGGAAAGTATCCTGTCTGAGAACCCAGAACTGATTTTAAGGAGAGTTATGGTAGCTCGGCCGGGATCTATTCTGATTATTGGCACAGGGGAGAAGATAGTATGGCTTAGAAAGGAAATGCTGGCCCCGTTTAAAGACGCTGGTTTGATTGTTGAACTGATGAATACGGGAGCGGCTTGCAGAACTTTTAATGTTCTTCAGAGTGAAAGCCGAGATGTGTCGGCGCTTTTGCTGCCTATACAATAAAAACGGGGAAGCAAACAGCTTCCCCGTTGAGTAATACCCAGTTGCAAACTTTAGTATATATTCTGAGCCGCAACCATTGTGAAAAGCATCGGAATTGAGAGCATTGTATTTGTTCGAGAAAATAGCATCGCAGTCCTCGCCGCTTTTGGCGCCGCCCCGTCTTCGGACTGAACTATTCCGAGTGCAATTTTTTGATTTGGCCAAATGATGAACCAGACATTAAAGGCCATGATAGTCCCAAGCCACATGCCAATACCAATGGCCGTTGCCTTTGCACCACCGCCTGCAAAACCGAGCGCGTACGCCTCAACCAGGTAACCATTGAGCCATCCCAGAATAAGACCGGTCGCGATGGTTGCAGCCGCTCCCCACCGGAACCAGAACAGTGCTGCTGGAGCAATAACCTTACTTATTGCTGGTTTTTGTTCATCTGGAATATTTGGCATGTTTGGTATCTGAACAAAATTGAAATACCAAAGAATTCCTATCCACATTATACCCGAGAGGACATGCAGCCAACGAACGAAAAATGCCCACCATTCATAGGTGTTTGAATATCCCTCTCCGTATGCACCCATAAGAATAAGGACTGAGACAATTACAAGGACGATGCCCGCTATAATTGTGTTCTTAAGATCAGTTAAAATACCCGCCATTAAATACTCCCTAAATAGTAGCGACCTATTCGTCGTTTAACGTGCCATAGTTTACCAGGATCTATGAATCTTGGTAACCCCAATTAAAGCAAAACGACCATGGGGATGCTATCGGTAAGTTTCTGCGATCAATCCTGCGGCTTTCCTTCCTGATTGAATGCTTCCCTCGATGGTCGCAGGCAGGCCCGTTTGCGTCCAGTCTCCGATGACAAACAAATTTCGAATATTAGTGATTAGACCTGGTCTATTGGCTAGGGCACTGGGTGTTTGGGATATTGTGGCCTCACGTTCTTTTATCACCCTGAAAGGAGGTACCGCTTTGTATTTTAACTGAAAGATCTCCTGAATTTCAGCCCAAATTTCTTTTCCAATTTCTTTGTTATCCATTAAGCTCAATTGAGTCGCATCACTAACGGTAACTGACAGCACGTCTTCTCTAAAAAAGACCCAATGGGCCTTAGAGCCAATAAGACCAATAAATCTCGAGTTTTCCCTCTCAAAAGGCGTTTTGTTAAGCTTGAAATGAATATTTACTATCGGGTTAAATTTGCCAGGAACCTTGATTTCTGAGTGTAGTTTTTTAGCAATTTTCGGAGGAACGGCTAAAACTACCAAATCCTCCAGCCTCAAAGGTAAGTCATTCCGCTCGAACTTAAGACTGGTTAAAAGTTGTCCCTCAACCTGTAATTTTTGAATAGGGGTTTTAAACTTAACCTCTACGTTTTTCGATTTTAGAAACTTCAAAGCAGGGTCAACGAGGACTTTCGATAAAGTATCTGTAAACACCCAAGGACGACAGGCAGGCTCACCCCTTAGAAAACTCATTCTAATAAACTTCCACAAGAGGGTGGCAGAAGCATCGTTGGCATTTGTATTAAATACTGCTTGGCAAAGAGGTTGCCATAGCCTTTTATACAAAATTCCCGATGAATTCACTCGATCGCCAACAGCATGGATATCTGAAGATCCCCAAAGTTTCAATAAATCGAGGTAATCAGTTATTTTAGTATCAGGAACTCTATTTTTAGCAAACAATGCTGCCGCAGGAAAATATCGCGGGCCAGGGGATATGACCCATCTTTTTCCCGTGGCAGGTTCAATAAATTTGAAACTAGCGGGAGAGATTTCTTCCAACTTTTCAGAGGAACCAATCAACTTTAAGTACTTTAGCGTTGAGTGATTACTGCTGAATAGAAGATGGTTGCCATTATCAATCTCGCAACCCAAGCTTCGATCATAAAAGGACCTGCACCTGCCACCGGCAAGCGGGGCTCTCTCATAAATAGTCGCTGTTATACCGAGGTTAGAGAGCTCAGTAGCACATGACAATCCCGCGAGCCCAGCTCCTATGATATGAACTTTTGGCATTAAAAAAGGGGATTGCCTCTGAGAAGCCCGACCATTACCGCAATGCTTTTTTGGATTGATGTGAGCTTAACGTTGTTTGCAATTGGATCTTGTTTCCTTAGATTATGATTTAAATACTTTGCAATAAATAAAATGATTAGAGAATTGAGCCTTAATCTATAGTTTTTTATAAAAAATAACCCTGGATATGCAGCCGCGACCAATTCTCGATTACGTTCTAGCAACCGGTATATGACCTCTCTCATTTCGGGGGTTAACCGGTTTCCTCCGAGGCTCTTAATATCTGCCCCCTCCTTGGTTATCCAATCTAATGGAATGTAAACACGATCCAGATCAATTAAATCTTTTTTGCAGTCTTGGAGGTGGTTAATAATCTGAAGGGATATGCAGAGCTTATCCGTATGACGTCTTAGATCAGCAGACTCACCGTGCAGCTGAAGAAGATAGTGGCCCACAGGTGCCGCAGAGTATCTGCAGTAATTTACTAACTCTGACCAATTTCTATAACGAGACTTTTTCACATCCAGTTTAAATGCCTGAAGTAAGTGCAAGGCGTGTTCAATCGAATCATTTGTTTCGCAAGCGCTCTCCACATGTTCATACGCCTCGGAAAAAACTGTTTTATCTCTAGTTGAGCCGTTTAAAATAGCCTCAAAAAGTTCTAATTCATCCATTTTTTCTTTAGGTGTCAGATCGGGATGATCAGCAATATCATCTGCCGTCCTGACGCAACGGTAAAAAGTTTCAATGTGAGGGCGATAGATGGGAGAGGTTAGAAGAGTTGCAACCGGAAAGTTTTCATCCTTGCTCGTTTTGGTTGCTTGATTTTTCATTGCAGTTCGAGTCTCTGTTAGTGTTTGCAAGCAATAAATGAAACAGCGCTTAAAAATTAAATTTGATTATTCTATAATGTCCATCGAAAAATGTTTTTTGAACCTCAAAGTCGTGGCTGCAAGTGATCGAAAATAGCGCCGCAATTGAATTCTGTCGTGTTCAGTTTAAAAAAGACGAACCAGAGAAATATTTTATCAGCCTTTTCGCACCAAAAACCGTGCAAGCTTCGCTTTGGAGCATTTTTGCCTTTAATTCAGAACTCTCTAGAATTAAAAATTCAGTAACCGAACCAATGATAGGTCGAATCCGGCTCCAGTGGTGGCGCGAATCCCTCGAAAAACTCGAGGAAAATAACGGTGGAGGTCATTACATTCTTGAGGCCTTGCAAACCCTGCTCGCACAAAAAGTGATAGAATTAAGTGACCTTATTTCGCTTCTTGATGCTCGCGAGATTGAATTTGCCGAAACACCCAACCGCAGCATGAAAGAAATTCTGAAATACACAGAGTCCACCGACGGTCTATTGACAGAATTAAGCGCAAAAATAACCAGTTGTCGCTCAGATGACATTAATTGGGCGAAAAAAATCGGCACCTCCTGGGGTTTGATCGAGATTGCGGCCAACAACAATTCCAAATTCAAGACAACAAACTCAAATAAAACGGGGATATCTAATTCGACCCGGTTGGATAATGATCCCATAATCAAGACCGAAGAAATTTTGACACACGCCTTAAACTTTTTGGAAGGATTTCGACCAGATTTTAGAAATCAAAAAAGTAGAGTCTTTAATCTCATGGTGCCAATCATAAAAATTGATATAGCAAGTTTAAGACGAACAAATGCCAAAAACTACGTTCGGTCAGACCACAGAATTTTCGCAAAGCAGCTCCGTATTTGTCGGGCCGCATGGCTAGGCTTTTAAAGGGGTAGGTGTCGGCAGTTTACTTTTCCAATCAAAAAAATATTTCCTCGCTCTGTCGGAATATGCCTTTTTTCTATCTTTTTTCTTAAAATGCTGATCAAGTGGAGGAAAGAGACCAAAATTTACATTCATTGGTTGATAATCGTCTTCGGTAGCATCCCCCGTGATATGAGCGAGGAGAGATCCCAGGGAAGTCTCAATAGGAGGGATTGGTATGTCAATTTTTTGTATGTCTGACAAACAAAATAACCCCGCCAGCAACCCCACCGACGCACTTTCGATATACCCTTCACAGCCCGTCATCTGACCAGCAAACCTAGCTCGCGGCTCTTTCTTAAATCGCAATCTTCTGTCCAATAGTTTTGGTGAGTTGATAAAAGTATTTCTGTGTATTCCCCCCAACCGAGCAAATTCAGCATTTTCTAGTCCGGGGATCGTTCTAAAAATACGAGTTTGCTCTTGATACTTGAGTTTTGTTTGAAAGCCCACCATGTTAAACAATGTACCTAAAAGGTTGTCCTGCCTGAGCTGCACGATTGCAAAGGGCTTAATATGTGGGTTGTTGAGATTTGTTAATCCAACAGGTTTCATAGGTCCGAAAGCAAGTGTTTTGGGGCCACGGGAGGCCATAACTTCGATGGGCAAACAGCCCTCAAAATACGGCGTGTTCCTCTCCCAATCTTTAAATTCTATTTTTTTCGCTAATAAAAGTTCATTTATAAATGCGTAATATTGGTCCTCTGTCATTGGACAATTGATGTAATCAGATCCGGTTCCTTTGTCGTATCTGGATTGAAACCAAGCTACTGAAAAATCTATCGAGTCTTTATGAATGATCGGTGCGATTGCGTCGAAAAACGCCAGGGACTCCCTGCCGCTTAAAGTTGCAATCTCTGTCGCTAAACTCTGAGAGGTGAGGGGACCTGTTGCGATTATAGATTGGTTCCAATTTTCTCTGATTAAGGAACTGACTTCCTCCCTCTTAATTTGAAAAAGGGGGTGATTAAAAAGGGTTTGACCGACTGATTTAGAAAATTGATCTCTATCAACCGCGAGTGCGCCACCTGCAGGAACGCAAGTTTGATCTGCACATTTCATAACCAGGGAATTCAGGTTTCGCATCTCCTCGTGGAGCAAACCAATGGCGCTACTTTCCGGGTCATCTGAACGAAATGAATTTGAGCATACAAGTTCTGCAAGGCTATCGGTTTTGTGAGCTGGCGTTGATACAGTTGGTCTCATCTCATATAAGACAACCGGCACTCCATTTGAAACTAATTGCCAAGCCGCTTCGCAACCAGCCAGGCCACCCCCAACAATATGAACCGGATCCGTCATTACAAGGTTACCTAGCCATCTTTTCTTGTTCAAGGACAGCCTGAAGATATTGGCCGGTGTGACTTTTTAAAACCTTAACAATTTTTTCCGGCGTGCCGGTAGCAACTATTTTGCCACCTTTTGTGCCACCTTCTGGTCCAAGGTCAATAATCCAATCAGCGGTTTTAATAACCTCTAAATTATGTTCGATCACCACGACTGTATTACCTGTCTCAACTAAGGCTTGAAGGACTTCCAAAAGTTTTTTGACGTCTTCAAAATGAAGACCTGTGGTGGGCTCATCAAGAATATAGAGGGTTTTTCCCGTTGATCGTTTCGAGAGCTCTTTGGATAATTTTACTCGCTGGGCCTCTCCTCCCGATAGGGTCGTTGCTGCTTGTCCAATACGAATATATCCAAGACCCACACGTTGAAGCATCGCTAATTTGTCGCGGATTGATGGGATTGCCTTGAAAAACTCCACCCCATCATCAACAGTCATGGCAAGAACATCTGCAATCGATTTGTTCCGAAACTCCACCTCTAAAGTTTCGCGATTATATCTTTTTCCCTCACACACATCACATTTAACATATATGTCCGGAAGAAAATGCATCTCTATTTTGATGACGCCGTCTCCCTGACAAGCCTCACAACGCCCTCCTTTTACGTTGAACGAAAAGCGGCCGGGCTTGTATCCGCGAGCTCCAGACTCCGGAAGACCCGCAAACCACTCTCTAATTGGAGTAAACGCTCCAGTATAGGTGGCTGGATTAGATCGTGGAGTTCTCCCAATTGGGGATTGATCTATATCCACCACCTTATCAAGATGGTCTAGGCCGTTGATTTCTTTAAAAGGACTTGGAGTAAGACGCGACCCATTAAGTCTTCGAGCTACCGCTCGGTATAGAGTATCAATAACCAACGTTGACTTTCCACTCCCTGAGACACCTGTGACACAGGTAAGAGTTCCTAGAGGGATCTTAGTAGAAATCCTTTTCAGATTATTCCCTCTCGCACCTTCTACAGACAAGAACTGGTTTTGTTTGCCTTTTCGTCGTTCTGCGGGTACGGGAATTTTACGGCGACCGGTTAAGTATTGTGCAGTGAGACTAGTGTTCCTAGAGATAACCTCAGAGGGGCTCCCTTGTTCAACAATTTGCCCCCCATGAACGCCCGCCGCAGGTCCAAGGTCTAGAAGGTAATCTGCCGTTCGAATTGCATCTTCGTCATGCTCAACTACCACCACCGTATTTCCTAAATCTCTAAGTCGTTTTAGCGTCTCTAGTAACCTCTCATTGTCTCTTTGGTGCAATCCAATAGAAGGTTCATCAAGCACATATAAAACACCTGTTAAACCGGACCCTATTTGAGAGGCCAATCGAATTCTCTGACTTTCGCCTCCGGACAATGTCCCCGATGCCCTGGACAAGGTGAGGTACTCCAGCCCTACATCGATTAGAAAGCCAAGCCGATCATTTATCTCTTTAAGAATTCTTGCGGCTATCTCACCTTGCTGATTAGTCAGGCTAATAGGCAGGTCTTCAAACCATTTGCTAGCTTCTAAAATTGATTTCTCAGCTACCTCGCTGATATTTAGTTCATTAAGCTTCACTGCCAATGCTTCTGGTTTTAGCCTTAAACCTCCGCATACATCGCATGGAGCTTTACTCTGATATTTTGCTAAATCCTCCCTAATCCATAAAGAGTCGGTTTCTTTCAGTCGCCGTTCCATATTCGGAATAACGCCTTCAAAAGGTCTCTTGATGGAGTAATTTTTATCTCCGTCACTATATGTTATCTCTATCTCTTCTTCCCCGCTGCCCTGGAGTATGGTTTTCTGGATTATCGGTTGGAGGTTTTTGAAGGGAGTTTCAAAATTTACATTAAAATGCTTTGCAATCGCAATCAGGGTCTGTTTGTAATAAGGTGAAGATCGATCAGACCAAGGCGCTACTGCACCCAGCGCTAGTGATAGATTTTGATCAGGGATTACTAGGTCGGGATCAATAAAAAGACTGGTTCCAAGCCCATCACATTTTTGGCAGGCTCCTGATGGATTATTGAATGAAAATAGCCTTGGTTCGATTTCCTCTATCGTAAAACCAGAAATAGGACAGGCAAACTTAGCAGAGAAAATTTGACGTTCTTTTGTGTCAGCGTTTTCGGTAACGGCTATTCCATCAGCAAGTTCGAGTGCTGTTTCAAGAGAGTCAGCCAATCTCGTATCAATCTCTTTTCTGAGGACGAGCCGATCAACAACCACATCTATGTCATGCTTGAAATTTTTCTTTAGTGTTGGTGCCTCATTAATTTCATAAATTTTGCCATCAATCTTTACTCTCTGAAATCCACGTTTTTGAAGATCTAGGAGTTCTCGACGGTATTCTCCTTTTCGACCCCGCACTATAGGGGCCATAAGATAAAGTCGCGTCCCTTCTTCCATCTCCATAATCCTGTCAACCATCTGCGACACCGTTTGGCTAACAATAGGAAGCCCTGTTGCCGGAGAGTATGGGACTCCAGTTCGCGCAAACAATAATCGAAGGTAATCGTATATCTCAGTGACAGTGCCGACCGTTGAACGTGGGTTTCTAGAGGTTGTTTTCTGTTCAATCGAGATTGCGGGAGAGAGCCCTTCAATAGAGTCGACGTCAGGCTTTTGCATCATTTCCAAAAATTGTCTGGCGTATGCAGATAGAGACTCTACATATCTACGCTGACCCTCAGCATAAATTGTATCAAAAGCTAAAGAAGATTTTCCTGATCCGGAGACACCTGTAAAAACGATCAGTGAATCTCGAGGTATTTCGACGTCAATATTTTTTAAATTGTGTTCCCGTGCACCACGGACCTTTATCGAGCCTGACATAGAACTAGTAAAAATATTTTGATTTCATCAATATTAACTCCCTATACGACGCATTAATACACCTAGACCAGAGAATAAATTGGTAAGAGTTCTGATAAAATATGGAACCATTGCCTCGAGGACCTTGCGCGCTGATAATATCCAAAACATATGGAGGAGTGAAGGTGCGCGTAGCCATATTAGATGATTATCAGGGGGTTGCCAGCGATAGATCTGATTGGGCGATAATCGACAGTGACATTGAGTTAGTCGTTTTTGATGATCATCTTTTCGATGAGCAGAAGATCGCAGAGAGATTAAAAGATTTTGAGATTATTTGTGCGATGCGAGAAAGAACACCATTTCCTCGTTCTCAACTCGAGCTCCTTCCAAATCTGAAGTTGTTGATCACAAGTGGAATGCGCAATCGAGGCATCGACTCCAATGCTGCTCTGGACTTGGGCATCACCGTTTGCGGCACACCAAGTGTTGGGCACCCCACAGCGGACTTAGCTTGGGGATTAATTCTAGGCCTAGCCCGACAAATTCCAATGGAGGATCGCCGCGTTCGGAGTGGTGGATGGCAAAAGTCAATTGGAGTTGGACTTCAGGGAAAGACCCTTGGTCTTGCGGGTGTTGGGAATTTGGGTAGTAGCATGGTCCCAATAGCCAAGGCTTTTGGAATGAATGTGATTGGTTGGAGCCAAAATTTAAAAGATGAAAAGTGTATACAGTTAGATATTGATAAAGTGGGTAAAGAGGACCTGCTTGCTAAATCGGATTTTATTTCCATCCACCTGATTTTAAGTGAGCGCACGCGCGGCATTTTCGGCGCGGTTGAACTCTCACAAATGAAACCAACAGCCTATATCGTTAACACTTCTCGAGGACCAATTATCGATGAAGATGCTCTGGTTTCAGCTCTGAAAGACGAAGTGATAGCAGGGGCAGGAATAGATGTGTTTTCAGTCGAGCCCTTGCCAAAAAGACATCCATTTCGAAATTTGAAAAACATAATTGTAACCCCCCATCTTGGTTACGTTGAAGCATCAAATTATGAAGCCTACTTTCGAGGTTATGCGGAGGCGATCAGGGCTTATATTGATGGAAATCCTGTTAATGTAATTTCGGGGTAGAGTTTGCACACCAATAATTTTTGATTTTTTTGGTTTTTTTTAGCTTGTCCTTCCATCCGGCTCTAGAATACCAGCTCTTTCTAAGACCCTTCTGAGGGCGTGAGACACAAATGGATGAACCCCCAACTGAATAAATTTTATCTGATTGAGTTCGATGAGAGCGTCTTTTTCTTCATGTGAAAGCCCGTCAATTCCGCGGACAAATTTTTGGCGATCAGCGAGATCTCTCTTCCTTTCAAT
>CAJXEC010000080.1 GCA_913052165.1 uncultured Rhodospirillaceae bacterium | reverse complement strand
CGAACGGTACAATCCGAGTCGGTTGGCCTCGACCCGGAACGTCCCTAGTGGCTGACGATCTTCGAGAACCTCTAACTCCTGGATCTACCATTGGGATTATGGGAGGAGGTCAGCTTGGGAGAATGATCGCTCTCGCAGGCGCACAGTTAGGATACCAAGCAGTAACTTTTTGCGAGTCTGCCGAAGAACCTGCCACGCATGTTTGCAAAGACTCTGTTATAGCACCCTATAAAGATAGAGCTGCCCAAGAGAAATTCATATCTCTCGTCGATGTAATAACTTTTGAATTTGAAAATGTGCCGGCGGAAATAGCCGCATATCTAGATGCCAACGCGTTAGTTCGACCTAGCCCTGAAATCCTTAAAATCGCACAAGATAGAATTCTTGAAAAAACATTTCTAAATAGTATTGGAATTGAAACGGCCACTTGGGAGCCTATAACCGATCTCACCGATACCTCAAAAATTATCCAAAAGACCGGCCGCAAATCCATTTTCAAAACAGCGAGGTTCGGTTACGACGGGAAAGGTCAGGAGAAAATTTGTAACAAGGAAGAACTTGATGCTGCTTGGTTAGCCGCAGGATCTGTTCCAGCAATCGTAGAAGGTTTCGTAGATTTTCAATGTGAGGTATCAGTAATCATCGCAAGAGATACAGATGGTAATACTAAATGTTTTGACGTTGTTGAAAACATTCATAGGAATCATATTCTCGACAAGGCAATTGCGCCGGCAAGAGTCGAGCACCAAATCGCGGAGGCAGCAACCGCAGTTGCCGTCAAAATAGCATCTGCTCTCTCACTAGAGGGACTTATTGCGGTTGAAATGTTTGTTACAAAAGACAAGAGGATAATAGTCAACGAACTTGCCCCTCGTCCCCACAACTCAGGTCATTGGACGATTGATGCGTGTATAACCTCGCAGTTCGAACAATTGGTCAGGGTGGTGTGCGGATTACCTCTCGGTTCAACCCAAAGGCACTCAAATGCTCTGATGCAAAATCTAATTGGGGAAGACGCTGAGAGGTGGTATGAAGTTATTGCTAATAACGAAAATAAACTCCACGTTTATGGAAAAAATACTGTACGATCAGGAAGAAAAATGGGGCACGTCACACGGCTCCTTCCGTTTTCTCCGGATTGGCGAAATCAAGACATTGAATTAGCGATGTCGTTTATAAGGCCACCGACCTAAGGCGGGAAAAACAGGAGAGAGGATTGGGCATCATTTCTCTAATTTGTTCTGATTTCGTACGAATTTTTTGGATTCCCAATACATCGTTTATTCTTCGATCGAGGAACTCCCAAGTATGTTGACGCCCCTCTGATTGATCTTCTAACCAAAAAATATTTGTCGAGGCGACTACCCCTGCAAGCAATGCACGTTTTGTATAAAAGCTAAAATCAGCGGACTTATCGCCAACTGCAAACCAAATTGCATCTACCGTGCTGTACAAAAGGCTGAACGAATGTCTTCCATTTCCTGGCACCAACATAAACGAAGTAAGTCTCCGAATTGCCTCTCGATGCGGCTCTAAAAATTCTAGCCTGCATTGCACTGTTCTTTTCACCCGATCCCGTATTCTCATTTCTGAGGAAAGCTCCCGAGAAGTACAGGCTACCATTTCTTCATCAGCTAATTTCGAAAAAATAATGGCCGCATCCAGCCCACCCCGTGGGAATAGCCTGTCGACTTCCGCTCCAGGCCACGATAAATCAGCGGCTGCCCGCTGAAGGGAAACCCTGTTCCATCCATCGAAAACCACGTGTCTAAGTGAAGCTAAAACTAGTTTTGCCTGCAATTTTTCTATTGAATCTTTAGCCATAGGAACATTTTCTTGGAATGTTTTATTGATTTATATTAGGCAAACCATGACGCTGAGCTTCATCTGTGAAGACTAAAAGATCAAGACTCTTCATTCTTTGCGGGTACAATATCCCATCCAAATGATCAAATTCATGCTGAAATACACGGGCATGAAACCCTGACGCCTCACGTTTTATCAACTCTCCGACAGGAGAATATCCTTGATATTGAATGTGACAATAGCGAGCCACAGCACCCGTTAGTCCGGGGACGGATAGACAACCTTCCCAACCAATCGACATCTGATCTGACAGTTTTGTCCAAGACGGGTTTATCAATGCAGTGAGTGGGGCATGCTCTGTTTCACTGACCTCTTCTTGATCTGAACTACCGCGTTCAGCCATAAAAAGAAGGACCCTTTTGCGAACATGGACTTGTGGGGCGGCCAAACCAGTGCCATTTGCATCAACCATTGTTTCATTCATATCTTCGAGCAGTTGGTTAATTTCAGATGCAGTTGGATCTGCAACCGGCTCGGCTGGCTGAGAGAGGGACGGATCTCCCATACGAGCGATTTTTAGTATTGCCATATGCGTTAAATAGCTATTCGAACAGGGACTATCAATGGTTTTTTAAAAAATCAGTCGAGCGATTGTATAATTTCTTCGGTCATTTTTTTAGCATCACCAAAAAGCATCATCGTATTGTCTCGGAAGAATAGCTCATTCTCAACCCCGGCATATCCAGCACCCATTGATCGCTTTACGAATAAAACGGTGCGGGCTTTCTCAACATCCAAGATTGGCATACCAAAAATGGGGCTTGAAGAGTCAGTTTTGGCAGCGGGATTGGTCACGTCATTCGCACCAATAACATAGGCAACATCCGCGGTTGTGAATTCGTGATTGATTTCTTCAAGCTCAAATACCTCATCATAGGGGACGTTAGCTTCGGCAAGCAGAACATTCATGTGGCCAGGCATCCTCCCGGCAACAGGGTGGATGGCATAGCTCACA
The DNA here is from genome assembly GCA_913052165.1 of uncultured Rhodospirillaceae bacterium. Lineage (GTDB taxonomy): Bacteria > Pseudomonadota > Alphaproteobacteria > MPNO01 > UBA2964. Next base: position 8,455 of record CAJXEC010000080.1, on the reverse strand, counting down.
TCAACACCCTCGGCTTTGAGAGCATCAGCCATCTCCCTAACCGCGTGTTGAGCCTGAGCCACAGCCATGCCGTAGCCCGGAACAATGATGACTTTACCTCCATTCTTCATGATGAAAGCAGCATCTTCGGCAGAACCCCGGCGCACACTCTGGTCTGTTACGACGTGAGCTGTGGTTGAGCTCTCTTCTCCTCCAAAGCCCCCAAGTATCACTGAGAGGAACGACCTATTCATGCCCTTACACATGATATAACTCAGTATTGCGCCAGAGGATCCGACAAGAGCTCCAGTAATAATTAAAAGCGTGTTACCTAATGTGAACCCAATGCCACAAGCTGCCCAGCCAGAGTAAGAGTTGAGCATTGAGACCACTACCGGCATATCGGCTCCACCAATTGGCAAAATAATCAAAAACCCGAGGGCAAGAGCAAGAACTACAAGAGCCCAGTAAGCTACATAGGACTCTGTCGTCGAGAACCAAAAGACCAGCCCAACAGCGCTCACGCCGAGCAACGCATTCAAAGTATGTTGCCCTGAAAAAACCAAAGGTGTCCCGGAAACTAGCCCCTGCAGTTTAGCAAACGCTACTATGGAGCCCGTAAAGGTTATTGCTCCGATAGCAGTTCCAATAGACATTTCAATGAGGCTTGCTGTTTTTATTTCCCCCACGGATCCGATCCCGTAAGCATCGGGAGCAAAGAGCGCGGCCGACGCCACAAAAACGGCTGCTAGACCCACTAGACTATGGAACGCAGCCACCAGCTGGGGCAAGGCTGTCATCTGGATTTTTAGGGCAATAATCGTACCGATCGCGCCACCAATTAAAATCCCGATTGCGATCCAGGTATAGGACAAGACACCAGGAGAAGCCAAAGTAGTCCCAATCGCAATGACCATCCCTGCGATACCAATCAGGTTTCCACGGCGTGCAGTATCAGGCGAGGATAAACCTCTCAGGGCAAGTATAAAACAGATTGCCGAAATGAGATAAGCTAACGCTGTAAGGTCTTCGTTCAACGGAGCCTCCTAGCCTTTTTTCTTATACATTTGCAACATTCGTTGAGAGACGAGAAACCCACCAAAAATATTTATGCTGGCGAGGATAACGGCAACAAAACCAAATATCTTTGACAGGTTCAGGTCAAGTGGACCTGCTGCGACTAAAGCCCCAACAATGATTACGGAAGAAATTGCATTGGTAACACTCATCAGAGGAGAATGCAGTGCGGGAGTCACATTCCATACAACGTAGTAACCAACAAAAATTGCGAGGATAAAGACCGCAACTAAAAGCATTAATGTGCCGTCTGACGACGTCTCAGCGGCTTTATGCGCTGATTCTATTATCTTATCAGAATTCATGAAGGAGCCTCACCTATTTGTCGTTTTTCATCCGCGCGCAAGGCCGGATTGACAAGCTGACCATCCCGAGACACTAGACTGCCTTTTATTATTTCATCTTCCCAATCAATTGCGAGAGAACCATTTTCCTGGTCCATCATGGGTTCAATAAAATTCAGTAAATTTTTCGCATACATAGCGGATGCATCAGTCGCAAGACGACTAGGCACGTTTGCGTGACCAACTAAAATAACCCCCTCCTTCTCGACAACCTTCCCAAACTCGCTCAAAGGGCAATTGCCCCCCTGCTCAACAGCCAAATCAACGATAACAGACCCTTTTTTCATACCCTTAACCATTTTGTCGGTCACCAAAACTGGAGCAGGGCGCCCGGGTATCAAAGCAGTGCATATGACAATATCGTTTTTGACCACGACCTCTCCCAAAACTTGCTCCTGTCTTGCTTGATATTCTGTGGTCATTTCCTTGGCGTATCCACTAGCTGCTTCAGAGTCTGCCGAGGCTACTTCATCGACGGCCACAAATTTTGCTCCCAGGCTCTCAACTTGCTCTTTAACCGCGGGACGGACATCGTATGCTGAGACTACGGCACCCAAACGCTTGGCGGTCGCGATCGCTTGAAGTCCCGCTACACCCGCACCAAGAACTAATATTCGAGCAGGTGGTATAGTCCCCGCAGCCGTCATCATCATTGGCAGCGCTCTGGTATACTCATTGCAGGCATCTAAGACTGCCTTATAACCAGCCAAACTCGATTGAGAAGAGAGCACATCCATCGACTGCGCTCTTGAGATCCTGGGGACAAGCTCCATGGCAAAGACTGTAATATTTGCGTCAGCCATTTGCTTCGCCTGCTCTGGATTCGACAGGCTTTGCATATTAGCAATAAGAATGGTTCCCGGTTTTATAAGCGAAGTCTCGTCGACACCTCCTTCTTCCTTAGTCATCGGACGTTGGACTTTTAGTAGTATCCCGGCGTCTTCCAATGCAGAGGCAGCATCAGAAACAATTTCAGCACCCGCTTCTGCGAATGCAGCATCGGAAATTGACGCACCATCGCCCGCGCCTGTTTCAACCAACACTTCAAAACCAAGAGCTCGATATTTTTTAACAGTCTCAGGGGAAGCTGCTACCCTCGACTCATCGGCCCTGATTTCCTTAGTAACAGCAATTTTCATGTTTTAATAAGACACAGTCAAAAAATTCCACAAAACTATAATGCCTTTTTACCATGATTCACACAAGCCCGATTCAATTTATGTGAAATTTTAACTCTCTTCAGATACAGACAAATAAACTTAAGATACGGACAGATATACTATCCAAATTTATCGAAATGCGCAGGAGCGTCCAATCAGGCTTTATTAGGTCAGAATGCCCCAGTTTATAAATCTTGGCCTCAAATAATTCTAAGTCCAGCCTAGCTCAGATGAAATTAACGCCAAATTGTCGCCTCGAGGCAGACTAAGGACCGGGATATCAACAACGAAATTCTTGAGGGTCTCTACTGTATCATGCATTGGGACTGGTTGTTCGTCTGACTCACTTATTATTACAGCTAAGACCTCGACTCCCCGACTGCGCAGCACATCAACCGAACTAAGGGTGTGGCTCAGAGAACCAAGATAACTTCCACCAACAAGCAAAACCGAGAAATCAAGCGCCACTACCCAGTCAAGAACTGTGGAGGCTCGCGAGAGCGGAACCATTATGCCACCGACGCCCTCGACAAATTTAAAATCTGCGTCATCGCTGGTTTCAGAGGTCCACTTTACCAACTCCAAGAAATCGATTTCCCTATTTTCTCTCTCCGCCGCCATATCTGGCGAGATTGGCTCTTGAAATCGCCAAGGCGACACCCTTTCGACATTCTGAGGTTCGAGACCCAGACCCAATGCAGTTAAAATGCATGCAGTATCACTCTGCTCAATTTCGTCCTCAGAATAACCGCTGATTACAGGTTTCAGACCCACCACTGATTTACCGGCTTCCCTCAGGACATTGATCAGATTGCAAGTTACATAGGTCTTACCCACCCCTGTTCCTGTCCCCGTAATAAAAACTTTAGTCATTTTACAAGGTCCAGCCGTCTAATTGCCTCAATTAACCCAGATACGTCTTCATCAAGATGATTTGCACAAAAAGTAAAGCGAAGCCGGGCTGTCCCGACCGGCACTGTGGGCGGACGGATAGCAGCTACCAAAAACCCCTCCTTTTGCAGTTCGAAGGACGCGTGCAGAGCTGCCTCTGGAGAACCAAGTATGAGAGGGACAATTGCGCTTTGGGCTTCAGGCAAACCAAGACCTTCTGCAAAATCGCGGGCAAGCCGCAGCGGCCTGGATACACGATCTTTGTCGGTTCTAATAATATCCAAGGCAGCAATTGACGCTGCAACCGCAGCCGGTGGCAGGCCGGTCTCATAAATAAGGCTCCGAGCGCGATTTACCAACAAGTCTATAACCGGGGATGATCCAGACAAAAAACCCCCGTAAGAACCTACCGATTTAGATAATGTGCCCATCTGCAAGTGAGCTCTTTTTTGCAAGCCCGCAGCAGCCACGCTGCCTGCTCCATCGCCTAGGACACCTAACCCGTGTGCGTCATCAACAAATAGCCAAGCTTCAAATTCTTCTGCTAAATCACACAAGCCCCGAAGGGGCGCGCGATCTCCATCCATGCTAAAAACACCTTCAGTCAAAATAAGACATTTTTTAAAACTGGCCCGCTTTTCCAACAGCTTTTGGCGGCAATTTTCTAAATCATTATGAAGAAAATATTCAACCTTTGACCCTGATGCTCGAAGCCCCGCGTGCATACTGGCGTGAGCAAGCACGTCACAGAGACAAAGATCTTCTGGACCGGCAAATACTGGAATTGCTCCAAGATTGGCCAAATAACCGCTACCAAATACAACAGCTGAGTCAGACCGCTTGATGTCGGACAAAGACTTTTCAAGCGCAGCATAAAGGGGATGATTACCGGTAACCAACCTTGACGCCCCAGCCCCAGTACCGAACGTCATAATTGCATCGGCTGCAGCTTTTCGGACCTTTGGGTCCTGAGAAAGACCTAGATAATCATTGCAACAAAATGAAATTAATCTTTTTTCTCTCCTGGTTGCAGCCCCTGCCTGCCCGCGAGAAGTTATGTCCAAAACACGGCGCAAACCACGCTGTTCGATTGAAGCTAATTTTTGCTCCGCGAAATAATCTAACGAGCTTTTTTTATCCATTGGTGCCGATTAAATAGTCTGAAATAACCATGCTTGCCGTTCGTTCTTAAGGGTTTACTATAGGATCAGTTTCAGGACAGTGCACAATGCAAATTTTAAAAGAAAAATCAGCCATTAATTCAACGAAAGCAAGCCTTATCCGCCATGATTGGACTCAGGAGAGCGTCGAAAAGCTATTTTATGAACCCTTCAACGACCTTCTTTATCAGGCGCAGACCCTACATCGGCGGTTTTTTGACTCTAATGAAATACAAATTAGCACCTTACTCTCTATCAAGACTGGATCTTGTCCAGAAGACTGCGCTTATTGCCCTCAGAGCGCCCATTATGAAACAGGTCTAGAAAAAGAGGCTCTTCTCTCGACGGATCAAGTTGTGGGGGCTGCATTAGAGGCTAAAAATGCCGGAGCCACTCGGTTTTGCATGGGAGCCGCGTGGAGGCAACCAACGGACAAGGATCTTGATATTGTATGTGACATGGTAACCGCAGTACGAAATGTCGGCATGGAAACATGCGTAACATTAGGTATGTTGAAGCCAAATCAAGCTGCCCGCCTAAAAAACGCGGGTCTTGATTTTTACAATCATAACATAGACACATCTGAAGATTTTTACAGCACGATAATCTCAACGCGAAATTACAAAGATCGAATCGAAACCCTTTCAAATGTCAGTGCTGCCGGGATAAACGTTTGCTCAGGGGGTATCGTGGGAATGGGAGAGTCGATCAGCGATCGAGCGTCAATGTTAAAGACTTTGGCAAACTTACCGTCACATCCCAAAAGTGTTCCAATAAACATGCTGGTTCGAGCTCCCGGGACACCTCTGGAGAATGCGGCGACACTTGATCCTTTCGACTTCGTCCGAACAATTGCCGCGGCTCGCATTATGATGCCTAGCTCAATTGTTAGGCTCTCCGCCGGGCGAAATGATATGGATGAGTCTACCCAAGCCCTCTGTTTCCATGCGGGCGCCAATTCTATTTTTTACGGCGACTCATTACTTACAACAGAAAATCCTCAAGTGTCAGCCGATCGATCTCTATTCAAGAGATTAGGTCTGCGCCCCATGCAAGCAAATACCTATCATGAAAAAGATTGACGATCGGCTCCATCATGTATGGCGTCCGTACACGCAAATGCAGACGGAGGCGCCGCCCCTAAAGGCCGTGAGGACAGAAGGCGCAGAAATTTTTCTCGATGATGGCCGCAGACTGATTGATGGAATAGCAAGTTGGTGGACGGCCTGTCACGGCTATAATCATAGCCACATCACAAACGCGATTAAACTGCAACTTGAGAAGATGCCGCATGTCATGTTTGGTGGTCTAACACATGAACCCGCCCTGGAGTTGGGTCAAAGGCTCGCAAACGTTCTCCCTGGAGTAGGCACCGACTCTGCTTTGAAGCACGTTTTCTTTTGTGACTCAGGATCGGTTGCTGTCGAGATAGCATTGAAAATGGCTGCGCAGTATTGGAGAAACAATGGCCAGCCAGAACGGATTAAATTTATTTGTTTTCGACACGCGTATCACGGGGATACGATGGGAGCTATGTCTGTTTGCGATCCTGAGGAGGGTATGCATTCCCACTTTAAAGGATTCTATCCGGAGCAAATTTTAACCGCTCTCCCAAGGACTCAAGACGAAATAAACAATTTTTCAAACTTTCTTCAGAGAGAGAGAAGAAGCGTCGCGGCCGTTATTCTTGAGCCATTAGTCCAAGCGGCGGGAGGAATGAAATTTCATAAACCTGGAGTGCTTCGTTCTATTAAAGCTGCTTGTAAGGCCAATGATGTTCTATTTATTGCGGACGAAATCGCTACAGGATTTGGACGAACCGGCACAATGTTCGCTTGCGAACAAGCAGAGATTGCACCGGACATCATTTGCCTCGGCAAGGCTATGACCGGAGGTTCTATCAGCATGGCGGCAACGGCGGCAAACGACCAAATTTGGCAAGCTTTCCAGTCCAATCACATCTCTGATTCTTTTATGCATGGACCGACCTACATGGCGAACCCGTTGGGATGCGCGGCGGCGAATGCTTGCCTAGATCTATTCAGGGCTGGTGATTGGCGAAGTCAAACAAGAGAGATCGAGGATCACTTCAGCCAATCGTTGGAAGTTTGCAGGAGTTTACCCGGCGTAGTAGACGTTCGGAGCAAAGGCGCCATTGGCGTTGTTCAAGTCAGCGATGGTTCCAAGCTATCTGAGCTAAGAGAATATTTTGTAAGTGAGGGTGTTTGGGTACGCCCTTTTGGAGATATCATTTATTTGATGCCGCCATTTACTTTAACTAATCTTCAATTGTCCCACCTAACAGACGCGGTTTCAAATATTACAAGACTTTGGAGTAAGCTCTAAAACCCCTGGATTTGCTGACGTTTGCGATCTAATTTTCGAGTTCGTCTTACTGCCTCGGCTTTTTTTCGTACGCGTTTTTCAGAGGGCTTCTCGTAGGAGCGTTGTCTCTTCATTTCCCGCCAAATTCCCTCTCGCTGCATTTTTTTCTTAAGTGCTTTCAAGGCACCATCAATATTATTGTCGCGTACAAATACCTGCACTGTGCCAGCCTCTCCTTCTTGTCAAGCATATTTAAGCGACTCAAACGAGCCCCCAGTCGGCGGTTTCTAGCAGAAACCGTGGAGTTTGCAAACTGAATTATTTCACCCTAAGCAGTCGGAAGAAGCTTTACCTTTGCCAAAGCATTGGTCTGAGAAACACCTAGTTCAACTGAGTCAAATTTTTCAATAAGTCCCTGAAACATTTGGTGCCAATTTATTTCAGCATTGAGATGCGTAAACACTGAGCCTAGACCAATTGCTGCCCGATCCATTAACACGAATTCTCTTGGAGGTTTAACACCCCCAAGCTTTTGTAATTCTTGATGAACCTTTGCCGCAACCTCAGCACCGTAAAACTTGGTCTCACCTTCTTGAATTGGTCTTACTTTATCTTCAAGTAGCGGAGCATATAAAAATTCTGCCCAAAGATTTAAAACCTCGACAAGATCACGTGATAAGTTTTTAAAACCCCAAGTTTCATAAGCATGGACTGCTAATGCCTCGTCATTTTTTTCTATTGCCCGATATAAATCTATAACACCCCCGACGAAATCAGGGCTGAAAACACGGACACACCCAAAATCCAGAAGGTTAATATCACCGTTATCCCGAACGGAGTAATTCCCAAGGTGTGGGTCCCCGTGTATTACCCCGAAATGGTAGAACGGCACATACCATGCCCGAAACATATTCTCCGCCACTTTGTTTCGAAATGATTGATCCTTCTCAGCTACGTCTAGAAGATGAGCTCCTTCCAACCAAGTCATGGTCAGCAATCGCGAGGTCGAGAGCGATTTCAAATTCCGAGGTACATGTACCGCCTTTATCGGTCTGAGGATGTTTCCGTAGAGGTCCATGTGCTTTGCCTCGCGGACATAATCTAACTCCTCTCTTAATCGCGCCGAGACTTCTGCGTATATCTCATCGGTGTTAATTGCTCGATCGTAGCGTTGATAGATAGAAAAGATTAGTCTCAACTGTTTCAAATCTGCTTCAACAGCCGATTGCATATCGGGATATTGAAGCTTACACGCCAAATCTTTTTTTCCATCAAAGGCCTTGTGCACCTGTCCCAACGAGGCAGCTGCCGCAGCCTGTTTATCAAACCTTGAAAATTTCTTTTGCCAATCTGTCCCCAATTCTGATGACATTCTGCGGCGTACGAAAAGCCAGCCCATAGAAGGTGCTTGGGATTGTAACTGCGATAACTCTTCTACATATTCAGCAGGCAAAATATCCGGTATCGTAGACAGAATCTGGGCTACTTTCATCAGTGGCCCCTTCAAGCCACCGAGAGC
>CAJXEC010000079.1 GCA_913052165.1 uncultured Rhodospirillaceae bacterium | reverse complement strand
GAAACCTATACAGCTGTAGAAGCACCAAAGGGTGAATTTGGGGTTTATTTGGTCTCCGATGGAAGCAACAAGCCTTACAGGTGCAAAATCAAAGCTCCTGGCTTTTCATTTTTACAAGCGACAGATTATTTGGGTAAAGGTCACATGTTAGCGGACGTAGTAGCGATAGTAGGTTCAATGGATATTGTGTTCGGGGAAATTGACCGATGACCGATATAATTCAGCCAGATAGTTTTGAGTTCACTACAGACATGCTTTCAGAAGCGAACAAAATCATCGCGCGCTATCCTGAAGGACGGCAAGCCAGTGCAGTAATGCCTCTTCTAGACTTGGCGCAACGGCAAAATGATGGATGGCTTCCCAGAGCCGCCATGGATCACGTTGCAGATATTCTGGGTATGCCCAAGATCAGGGTTTATGAAGTCGCTACTTTTTATACCATGTACAATTTGCAGCCGGTCGGTGAGCATGTTGTGCAGGTCTGCACTACCACCCCCTGTGCCCTGAGAGGGGCAGAAAAAGTTCTACACACGATAAAGACGGAACTTGGAGTTGAAACCGGTGGTACCACCTCTGATGGGAAGTTTACAGTACTTGAGGTGGAATGCTTGGGAGCGTGTGTCAATGCTCCAATGATCCAAATTGATGATGATTACTATGAGGACCTCGATGAATTGTCGACTAAAAAGGTTCTAGATAGTTTTAAAAAGGGCGAGAAACCTGCGCCAGGTCCGCAGAACGGACGAACGGGGTCTGAACCAAAAGGGGGCCCCACAGTGTTAACTGGAAATATCTAACGCTGAGGAGCAGCAATGCTAAAAGATCAAGATAGAATATTTACAAATCTATACGGTAATCAGGGTTGGGAACTCGACGCTGCACAGGCACGCGGTGATTGGGATGGAACAAAAGCCCTCATCTCTAAGGGGCGTCATTGGATCTGTGAAGAGATAAAAGCCTCAGGTCTAAGGGGCCGCGGAGGAGCCGGGTTTTCGACTGGACTAAAATGGTCGTTTATGCCCAAAGAACCAACAGGCAGAATGCATTATTTGGTCGTTAACGCTGATGAAGGGGAGCCCGGGACGTGTAAGGACCGCGATATGATGCGGAATGAGCCTCACAAGTTAGTGGAGGGGTGTCTTCTGGCCGGTGCAGGTATGGGGGCTAATGCTGCTTACATCTACATCCGAGGGGAGTTTTATCGTGAAGCCGAGCATCTGCAAGCTGCTATAGACCAGGCTTACGAAGCTGGATTGATTGGAAAAAACGCCTGCGGTTCCGGATTTGTTTTTGACGTTTATTTGCACAGGGGGGCCGGGGCCTACATCTGTGGCGAAGAGATGGCATTGATCGAAAGTTTAGAGGGCAAAAAGGGTCAGCCGCGTTTGAAGCCGCCTTTTCCAGCAGCTATGGGCTTATATGGGTGTCCCACTACGGTAAATAACGTTGAAACGATCGCAGTTGTGCCCACTATTCTGCGTCGTGGAGCGAGCTGGTTTTCAGCGTTTGGACGCGAAAACAATACTGGCACAAAAGTATTTTGTATTTCCGGTCACGTTAATAATCCATGCAACGTAGAAGAAGAAATGAGTATCCCCCTAAGAGAGCTGATAGAGAGACACGCTGGAGGCGTTCAAGGGGGCTGGGAAAATCTCAAGGCCATTATCCCCGGCGGATCCTCAGTGCCAATGTTACCAAAGTCTATATGTGATAACGTTTTGATGGATTACGACTCGCTTAGAGAACAGCAGTCTGGATTGGGAACGGCCGCTGTTATCGTGATGGATAAATCCACAGATTTAATAGCTGCGATCGCACGCTTATCAAAGTTTTACAAGCATGAAAGTTGTGGTCAGTGCACACCTTGCCGTGAGGGTACCGGTTGGATGTGGAGAGTTATGGAGAGGCTGGTTACTGGGGATGCGGAAATAAATGAAATTGACTCTCTTCTCGAAGTTTCCAAGCAAATAGAAGGACACACAATCTGTGCTTTGGGTGATGCGGCAGCGTGGCCTATTCAGGGTTTAATGAGACATTTTAGAAACGAGGTCGAAGAGAGGATCCTCTCAAAGAATAAAGTGACACCAGCAGCTGCCTGATTAAAAGAGTATAATAAATGGCGAAAGTAAACATAGACGGCGAAGACCTAGAAGTTCCTGATGGGATCACCGTTCTCCAAGCATGCGAATTGGCAGGAAAAGAGATCCCGAGATTTTGTTATCATGAAAGGCTCTCTGTAGCTGGCAATTGCAGAATGTGCTTGGTCGAGGTAGCACCGGGTCCGCCAAAACCTGCGGCAAGTTGTGCGCTCCCAGTCGGGAATGGAATGAACATCAAGACAAATACGCCGATGGTTAAGAAGGCTCGCGAGGGGGTTATGGAGTTTTTGCTAATAAATCATCCCTTAGATTGCCCCATTTGTGACCAGGGCGGCGAGTGTGATTTGCAAGACCAGTCGATGGCATATGGTGCGGGAAAATCTCGATTTCTCGAAAATAAGCGCGCGGTCTCCGATAAATTTATGGGGCCTCTTGTAAAAACCAATATGACGCGTTGTATTCAGTGCACCCGGTGTGTTCGATTTGCTACTGAGGTGGCTGGAGTAGAGGAGCTGGGTGCGACAGGTCGCGGTGAGAATGTTGAAATCACGACGTACGTCGAAAAGTCATTAACCTCAGAGCTTTCTGCAAACATTATCGACCTTTGTCCGGTGGGCGCACTGACGTCGAGGCCCTACGCGTTTAATGCTAGACCATGGGAGTTAACAAGGACGGAAAGTGTTGACGTTATGGATGCTCTCGGTAGCAATATCCGCATTGACTCCCGAGGTCGAGAGGTGCTTAGAGTGCTACCTCTAACAAATGACGAAATCAATGAGGAGTGGATTTCTGATAAAACACGATATGCTTGTGATGGGTTAAAACGGCAGCGGTTAGATCGCCCTTTCGTAAGAAGGCAGGGGAAATTAAAGGAGGCGGATTGGAAGGGTGCCTTCGATCTCATTTCAGAAAAAGTCGCGTCTGTTGATCCTCAAAAAATAGTGGGAATAGCAGGAGACCTGGTAGATTGTGAGTCCGTTACATCTTTAAAAGATTTACTACTAGCCCTTGGTTCTAATCAATTTGATTGTCGACAGGATGGAGCTTTTCTAGATTCAGGTAACAGAGGCAATTACATTTTCAACACCACAATTAGTAGAATTGAAGAGGCCGATGCTTGTCTTTTAATTGGCAGTAATCCTCGAATTGAGGCACCAATTTTGAATACAAGATTGCGCAAGGCGTGGATTGAGAGAGGTCTCAAGGTGGGTGCGATCGGAGCGCCCGGTGACTTGACCTACCCCGCTGATTACTTGGGTGCCGAATCTAAAGTTCTTGAAGATATTTCGCTGGGCATCCATCCTTTCTGTAAAGTTCTAGAAAGTGCGGAAAAGCCGATGTTGATCTTGGGTCAGGGCGCTTTATCGCGGCCTGATGGGGATGTGATCGCATCAATGGCGTGTAAAATTGTGCAAAGAACCGGTATGGTTCATGGTGACTGGAACGGTTTTAATGTACTTCACGCGGCTGCCGGTCGGGTGGGGGGGTTAGACCTCGGTTTCGTCCCCGACAACCCGAAAACCTCTGTGCTGGATATCATAGCCGATGCAGAAATCATATATTTGCTGGGTGCCGATGAAATTGATATGGCTAGGACAGCGAACGCTTTTGTCATTTACCAGGGCCATCACGGGGATGCCGGTGCCCATGCGGCTGATGTTATTTTGCCAGGCGCCGCTTACACTGAAAAAAGTGCCACCTACGTCAATACAGAAGGCAGGGTTCAACGATCATCAAGAGCAGTGTTTCCTCCAGGCGACGCGCGCGAGGATTGGACGATTATTAGAGCTTTATCAGAGGTCTTGGGTCATCCGTTACCCTACGACAGTGTCGATGGTTTACGAGCTCGCATGATTGAACTGAACCCAATATTTGCGAGACTGGACACAGTCGTGCCCGAGGTATGGCGGAGTTGGGGCTTAGAAGGAAGTCTCGCCAACGGAGATATCCCTTCATCGATCAGAAACTTTTATATGTCGGATACAATTAGTCGTGCGTCAGAAGTCATGGCAGAGTGCACCCGAGACATTTGCGGTGTAGATGGCAAGACGGGGACAGATGACTGACCTTTGGCAAACATATTTTCTTCCGACAATAATAATGGTCGGCCAAATTATGGCAATTATTGTACCGTTACTGGTGGCTGTGGCATATCTCACGCTTGCAGAGAGAAAAGTAATTGCGGCGATGCAATTAAGGAGAGGTCCAAACGTCGTTGGCCCCTTTGGTTTATTGCAACCTCTGGCTGATGGGTTGAAACTTCTGTTCAAGGAAACAATTATTCCGTCAGGGGCCAACCCACTAGTTTTCCTCGCGGCACCCATGATTACATTCATCTTAGCTCTGGTTGCCTGGGCAGTCATACCATTCGATAAGGGTATGGTTTTAGCTGATATTAATGTTGGTATTTTGTATTTGTTTGCCATCTCTTCTCTCGGTGTTTACGGAATAATCATGGCGGGATGGGCCTCGAACTCGATTTACCCCTTCTTAGGCGCACTTCGGTCAGCTGCTCAAATGGTTTCTTATGAAGTCTCCATTGGATTTGTTATAATTACAGTCTTGCTATGCGTTGGGTCGCTAAATTTGACAGACGTTGTTGAGGCGCAACAAGGGCTTTGGTTTTGTATTCCACTTTTACCGATGTTCGTGATTTTTTTTGTTTCCGCATTGGCGGAGACAAATAGAGCGCCTTTCGACCTTCCAGAGGCCGAGGCTGAACTGGTTTCAGGATATAATGTTGAATATTCTTCGATGACATTTGCGTTATTTTTTCTCGGGGAATACGCCAATATGATCCTGATGAGCGGAATGACCGCCGTCCTATTTTTGGGGGGATGGCTTCCGCCTTTCGACATCGCTCCGTTTAACTGGGTTCCTGGACCAATTTGGTTTGCACTTAAAATAGCTTTTCTACTTTTTGTATTTCTGTGGGTGAGAGCAACTTTCCCTCGGTACCGCTATGACCAGTTAATGCGTTTGGGTTGGAAAGTGTTTTTGCCTTTCTCACTTGCTTGGGTGGTTTTAACTGCAGGGTTTTTGTTATGGAGCGGGCGGTTGCCATCGTGACAGATCAGCTGGAGGAACGAGATGGGATTTTTTAAAGGCGTCGGAAGAGCTCTTCTTCTTATAGAGTTGCTCCAGGGTTTAGCGATGACCTTACGGTACATGTTCAAACCTAAGGTAACCTTGAACTATCCTTATGAGAAAGGGCCTCTTAGTCCGCGGTTCAGGGGGGAACATGCGTTGCGGCGTTATCCGAATGGAGAAGAGCGTTGCATTGCTTGTAAACTCTGTGAGGCCGTGTGTCCGCCTCAAGCAATCACTATTGAAGCGGAGCCTAGAGCGGATGGGAGCCGGCGAACCACGCGTTACGATATAGACATGGTTAAATGTATTTATTGTGGTTTTTGTGAGGAAGCCTGTCCGGTAGATGCCATTGTAGAAGGGCCCAATTACGAATTTGCTCGCGAAACGAGGGAAGAGCTCATGTATAATAAGGATAAGCTCTTGGCAAATGGTGATATGTGGGAGACAGAGATCGCAGCGCGATTACATGCGGATGCGCCTTACAGATGAACAGAAACGTTATGATATTGTTAAGTTATGTGGCAGATAAGGATCTGTAATGCTTGCAGCCATCGCCTTTTATTGTTTCGCTGCCGTAACCGTAGCCTCTGCCGTTATGGTTATATCTGCTCGTAATCCCGTCCACTCGGTTTTATTTTTAATCCTCGCGTTCTTCAACGCCGCTGGGCTATTTGTTCTTATAGGGGCGGAATTTATAGCGATGATTTTGGTGGTTGTGTATGTAGGAGCAGTCGCCGTTCTTTTTTTATTCGTAGTGATGATGCTGGATATCGGGTTTTCCCAGTTAAGAGAAGGGTTTATGCAGTATCTACCGATAGGTGGATTAATAGGGCTAATACTGTTCATCGAATTGATCATGGTGGCTGGAAGTTGGCTTTTATTGCCAAAGATGGAGAATGTGAGGGCGTTCCCATCGCCTCCCACGGAACAGCTTACGAATACCCATGCGATTGGGGAAATCCTCTACACAAACTATATATATATTTTCCAGGGTGCTGGTTTGGTTCTGCTTGTTGCAATGATTGGTGCGATTGTCCTGACTTTGCGAACGAGAGAGGGTATCAAAAAACAAAATATATCGGAGCAAGTTTCAAGGCGGCCTGAGGACTCGGTAGAGTTACACGATGTTCAAACCGGCAGTGGGGTATGACGATGCTCGAAATTGGGATTGGACATTACCTCTCGTTAGCAGCGGTTCTCTTTACCCTCGGTATTTTTGGCATTTTTCTCAATCGAAAAAACGTCATTATCATTCTAATGTCGGTCGAACTAATATTACTCGCGGTCAATATTAACCTGGTAGCGTTCTCCGCGTTTTTAGGGGACATGGCAGGTCAAATTTTTGCCATGTTAGTGCTCACCGTTGCCGCTGCTGAGGCCGCCATTGGTCTCGCGGTGATCGTCGTATATTTCAGAAATCGCGGAACTATAGCCGTAGAAGATATAAATCTTATGAAGGGTTAAGAGCTTTGTTTTACGGACTGTGCATATTCTTGCCATTAATTGGTGCAGCTGTTGCCGGTCTTTTCGGGCGAATATTGAGAGCGCGTGGGGCTCAATTAGTTACCTGCGGCGCGATGACCCTCTCGGTTGTTCTGGCTACTTTCATCTTTTACGACGTGGCTATTCTTGGGCAAAAGCAGACCGTTCAACTGTTCACCTGGGTGGTGTCAGGAGAATTTCAGATCGATTGGGCACTTCGATTTGATACCCTTACTGCAGTGATGTTGATCGTCGTTACAGGGGTTTCAACTCTAGTTCATTATTACTCAATCGGTTACATGGATCATGACCCGCATAATCCAAGGTTTTTTTCGTATCTAAGCCTTTTCACCTTTTTCATGCTCATGCTGGTTACATCTGATAACTTCTTGCAGTTGTTTTTTGGATGGGAAGGGGTTGGCCTCGCTTCTTACCTGCTAATTGGCTTTTGGTATCGTAAACCTTCGGCGAATGCCGCTGCGATAAAAGCATTTTTAGTTAATAGAGTAGGGGACTTTGGATTTGCTCTTGGCATTATGGGCGTCTTCCTCCTCTACGGTACTGTCTCTTTTGAGGCTGTTTTTGATACAACTCCTGCCAAAGCGGGAGCCACGATGGAATTTCTCGGTGGTCAATATCATGCGATCACAGTTTTATGTCTTCTTCTTTTCATTGGAGCAATGGGCAAGTCGGCCCAGCTGGGACTCCACACGTGGCTTCCTGACGCGATGGAGGGGCCAACGCCTGTATCCGCTCTTATACATGCAGCGACGATGGTTACTGCCGGGGTATTTATGGTGGCGCGGCTCTCGCCGATGTTCGAATATTCCGAGACAGCACTCGCAGTTGTTACCGTAGTTGGGGCCTCTACAGCTATTTTCGCAGCGACAGTTGGTTTATGTCAAAACGATATTAAACGTGTGATAGCCTATTCGACTTGCTCTCAGTTAGGGTATATGTTTTTTGCATGTGGCGTCTCTGCCTATGCTGCGGGCATTTTCCATCTGTTTACTCATGCATTCTTCAAAGCGCTTCTGTTTCTCGGGGCGGGCTCCGTTATTCATGCGATGTCGGATGAACAGGATATGCGTAAAATGGGCGGTATCTGGCGTGAAATTAAAATCACATATTTTATGATGTGGATCGGCTCCCTCGCATTGGCTGGTGTGCCCCTCCTCTCAGGGTTCTATTCTAAAGACATTGTACTCGAGGCGGCCTTTGCCTCACAAACCAGTGTTGGTAACTACGCTTTTATTCTGGGGATGCTAGCGGCGTTGCTAACGGCTTTTTACAGTTGGCGAGTTTTAATAATGACTTTCCATGGACCGAGCAGGGCTGATGAAAAAACTTTAGCCCATGTTCATGAGTCACCAAAAATTATGACTGTTCCTCTCATGATTCTAGCTGTGGGGGCAATTTTTGCTGGTTGGGTGGGTTATGATTATTTCGTCGGGAGTAAAATGGACAAATTTTGGGGAGAGGCCATATTCGTCCTTGATAACCATTCGGCGTTGCGAGACGCTCCAAATGTTCCAATTTGGGTTAAAATTGGCCCGGTGCTTATGGGAATTATCGGTATTGCGCTGGCCTACTGGTTTTATATGGTTAGGCCTGAGGTGCCAGCTGTTTTAGCAGAGAGGTTTGCAAGGCTTTATCGGTTTTTACTCAACAAATGGTATTTTGATGAGCTATATGATCGCTTATTTGTCAGACCAGCGAAATATTTAGGTGGTGCTCTTTGGAAAGACGGCGATGGAGCCCTAATCGATGGTCTCGGTCCGGATGGTTTAGCGGGCGTTGTTCGCTATATTGCTCGTCGGGTTAGTGCGTTTCAAACTGGATTCATTTTTCACTACGCATTTGCAATGCTAGTTGGGGTCTCCCTGCTGGTTTCTCTTTTCCTCTTTGGCCTTGGAAGTAAGTGATGCCCGCAGATTTGCCCATACTGTCGATAATTATATTTTTGCCACTTGTGGGTGCGCTGTTCATTGCTCTGCAGCGGCAAGATGATCCTGGAATACGAAATGCGAGAAATGCGGCTCTCTGGACTACGCTTTTTACCTTCGGTTTATCTTTGTTTCTTTGGTTTAATTTTGAAACAGGAACTCCAAAATTCCAATTTGTTGAAAAATACTCCTGGATAGAAAGTTTCAATATTTTTTATCACCTGGGGGTAGATGGAATTTCTGTGCTCTTCGTTCTGCTCTCTACCCTTCTTACCCCAATATGTGTGCTAGCGAGTTGGGATGCGGTTAGGGAGAGAGTGAAAGAATATATGGTCGCTTTTCTCGTTCTTGAGACTCTCATGATTGGCATGTTCTGCGCCCTCGACATGGTATTATTTTATGTTTTTTTCGAGGGTGTTTTAATACCAATGTTCTTAATTATTGGTGTTTGGGGCGGACAGCGCAGAGTATATGCCGCTTTTAAATTTTTTTTATACACCCTTACCGGTTCGGTATTAATGCTGATTGCAATTATTTTTATTTATTTGCAAACAGGTGTTACGGATATTCCTACACTATTAAAAACATCGCTGCCTCGAGATTTGCAGCTTTGGCTTTGGATCGCGTTTTTTGCAAGTTTTGCGGTCAAGATACCGATGTGGCCAGTGCATACCTGGCTCCCTGATGCTCACGTGGAGGCTCCTACGGCAGGGTCGGTGATACTAGCAGGGGTGTTGTTAAAAATGGGGGGGTATGGGTTTCTTCGCTTTTCGTTGCCCATGATGCCATTAGCAAGTGACTTTTTTACGCCTCTCATGTTCTCACTGAGCGTGATCGCGGTCATTTACACATCGCTCGTAGCGCTCGCGCAAGTCGATATGAAGAAACTGATTGCGTACTCATCGGTCGCGCATATGGGATTTGTCACACTTGGAATTTACGCGCTAAATACTCAAGGAATACAGGGTGCGATATATCAAATGCTTAGCCATGGGATTGTCTCTGCGGCTCTCTTCCTCTGTGTTGGGGTGGTTTACGATCGAATGCACACACGATTGATAGACAGATATGGTGGGCTGGTGGAACGAATGCCGGTATATGCCTTCACATTTATGCTTTTTATGCTCGCGAGCGTTGGATTGCCAGGCACTGGCGGGTTTATCGGAGAATTCTTAGTTCTTGTTGGGCTATTCAAGGTGAATACAACGGTAGCGGTTTTGGCATCCTTGGGTGTTGTTTTGGGAGCCGCCTATATGCTTTGGCTCTACAGAAGAGTCGTTTTTGGGAGGCTTGCTCGTGAAGATCTCAAATCGATACCTGACATGAATATCAGAGAGATTGCAATATTTGTTCCTCTGATCCTTCTGACACTATGGATGGGAATTTATCCAACTCCTTTTCTTGAGATAATGGATGCGTCGGTGGCCAACTTGATTAACCAATATCAATCGGCACTTACGGTTCTAGATAATGTTTCAATACTAGGGCAATAAGGAGGATTTGATTATGGAACTCTCCAATATTGCTTCAGTTATCCCGGAGTTGTTCTTGGCCTGTGCAGGCATGTTCCTGCTCTTGTACGGAGTTTTCAGAGGCGATACGGCTTACAGAGCAGTAAGTTGGTTGACCGTCGTCGCATTTGTGTTTGCCGCCTCTTTAGTTTTTCTGGGTGAGGGGCGAAGCACCCCGTTTGGAGGTCAATTCGTCGCCGATGAGTTCGCCCGTTTCATGAAATGCCTGGTTTTAATTGGTTCAGGCCTCTCGGTTTTAATGGCCCTTTCATACAACCAGACGGAGAATATGGCGCGTTGTGAGTATCCGGTTCTGATACTCTTCGCAACTCTTGGCATGTTTATGATGGTGTCAGCTAATGACTTGATATCTCTTTACATTGGGCTGGAATTACAGAGCCTTTCTCTTTACGTTCTTGCAGCTTTTAGACGAGATTCAGTTCGCTCCTCAGAGGCAGGATTAAAGTACTTTGTGCTGGGAGCGCTGTCTTCAGGAATGCTGTTATATGGAGCTTCATTAATTTATGGATTCTCGGGTACAACTTCCTTTGACTCAATTCAAGCGGTGCTCGTAAATTCAGGATCCCCCTCAATTGGTGTTATCGTTGGGTTGATTTTCTTAATTGCCGGTCTGGCATTTAAAGTATCCGCCGTCCCGTTTCACATGTGGACGCCAGATGTCTATGAAGGGTCTCCTACTCCTGTTACAGCATTTTTTGCCGTAGCACCGAAGATAGCCGCGGTTGCGCTGTTTATCAGAATTATGACAGAACCGTTTGGGGCGATGATAGCAGAGTGGCAGCAAGTAATTATTCTTATTTCAGTCGCATCAATGGTCCTTGGCGCTGTTGCCGCAATTTGGCAAACAAACATAAAACGGCTTTTAGCCTATAGCTCAATTGGTCATATTGGTTATGCCCTGATAGGTCTTGCTGCTGGTTCAGAGGAGGGTGTAAGGGGTATCCTGATTTATATGGCTATTTACCTCGCGATGAATATTGGAACTTTTTGTTGCGTTCTGTCGATGAGGAAGGGGACAGCAATGGTCGAAAATATTTCCGATTTAGCGGGGTTGTCCAGACATCAACCATTGGTTGCTCTTGCTTTAGCTCTTTTAATGTTTTCAATGGCGGGGATTCCACCGCTAGCAGGGTTCTTTGGAAAGCTGTACATATTT
>CAJXEC010000078.1 GCA_913052165.1 uncultured Rhodospirillaceae bacterium | reverse complement strand
CGAGACTCGCAAGAAAAAAACTGTTAATCCCTCGACCGCAAGCAAGATCAAGAGCCAAGCCGTGTTTGGGCAGCAGAGGAGTATTCTCGACTAGGACGGCGGCTACGGATTGATCGGCTGTGGCTGTCTTATAGTAATTATTCCACTTCTTTTTTCTTTTTTGATTCATTTTTTCCAAAACATTGGTGAAAAGAGAACCAGTAATGTGAATATTTCTAATCGACCCAGAGCCATCGCAAAGCAAAGAAGTACTTTTGCAGTATTGGAAATATTTGCGTAGTTCTTCGATACTTCTCCGAGCCCGGGGCCTAAATTGTTGATGGTTGCACCAACTGCTGAAAAAGAGGTCAAAAAATCAAGGCCAGTTAACATAAGAGCAAGCAACATAAAGATGAATATGACTACATAAATCGAAAAAAATCCCCATACTGCTTGCATTACCTCACTTGGCACTTGCCGGTGATTGACCTTAACTGGGAACATGGCATGGGGATGTATCAGGCGATGAACTTCTCTGAGCCCTTGCTTCCAAATTAACAGGACTCGTATCGCTTTCATGCCTCCACCAGTGGATCCAGCGCATGCACCTGTAAAGGCCCCGAAAAAAATAAAGATGGGAATTATTGAAGGCCAAGAAGAGAACCCCACAGTTGTGTAGCCTGTGGTTGTGAAAATTGAAACTACTTCGAAAGCGCTCATCCGAAGCGCAGTCTCCGTTTTATAAACAGACTCGCTTAACAATAAAAAGGTTACTAAAAGAATACTTATGAGGATTATAGAGACGAAAAATTTCACCTCGTCGTCCTGAAGGTAGTGTCCAAGGGTCTTTTCTTTTAACGCAAAGAAATGAAGCGCAAAGTTTAGGCTTGCTATAAGCATGAAAATTATACAAACAGTCTCAATTAGCTGTGACTCGTAAAAGCCTATGGAGCTGTCGTGTGTCGAGAACCCCCCAATGGCTATTGTTGAGAAACTATGACAGATTGAATCAAACACCGTCATTCCAGCTAAGGAATAAGATACTGCACAGGCAGCCGTGAGACCCAGATAGATTGACCAAAGCGCCAAAGCAGTTTCTTTTATCCGAGGTGTAAGTTTTGAGTCTTTAACGGGTCCAGGAGTCTCGGCTCGATAAAGTTGCATCCCTCCAATTCCTAGCATGGGTAAAATCGCCACCGCGAGCACGATAATCCCCATACCACCTAACCACTGTAACTGCTGCCTATAGTATAAGATTGACTTGGGCAGCTGATCTAAGCCCTGGATAACGGTGGCTCCAGTAGTGGTAAGCCCCGAAAAAGATTCAAACAATCCATCTGCTGTGCTAAGCCCAAGCCCTTTTTCATCAATAAATGGGATTGCTCCAAAAGAGCCAAGAGCGATATAGAAGAACACGGTTATTAAGAAACCTTCTTTTGTTCTCATATCTGCTTTGCTTCTCGAAAAAAAAATCCAAAGAGCAGCGCCGAAAACGAGAGTAACTGCGAAAGCCCGAAGGAAGACAAGATGAGGTTCACCAAATATTAACGCCACTAAGATTGGCGGGATCATAGTTGCGCTAAAAACGACTAATAATATTCCTACGATTTTGGCTGTTATCTGGAAGTGCATTTTTTAACTAAAACAGCCTGGATGTATTTTCGAAGAGTTTTTCCACGTCTCTTATTCTTTTTTTCTCTACGACGAATAAAATTAAATGATCATCCGGTGATATCACTATATCGTCATGTGCTATCAGCACCTCATTACCTCTTATAATAGCCCCCATGTTAGTCCCAGAAGGCAAATCAATTTCTTCAATTCTTCTACCAACAACTTTTGAGTTATTTTTGTTTCCATGGGCGATAGCCTCGATAGCCTCGGCCGCTCCTCTTCTAAGTGAGTGATCGCGAACAACGTCTCCATGCCTTATGTGAGTGAGTATGGAGCCTAAAGTTGCTTGATGGGGGTTAATTACTACGTCAATGTTGCCTCCTTCAATCAGATCAGCGTATGCTTGATTATTAATAAGGGCTATCACTTTTCTTGCGCCGAGACTTTTTGCTAGCATTGCTGACATTATATTAGTTTCATCATCACTTGTTACCGCGCAGAAAACATCTGTTTCATTTATATTTTCTTCCATAAGTAGACTTCTATCTGATGCGTCCCCTACCAATACGATCGCATAATCAAGTTCCTCAGAAAGCTCTGAGGCAGTCTGTTTTTTTTGTTCTATTATCTTTACACTGAATTTTATCTCGGCGCCTTTAGCCAAACCTTTGCCTATGGTTCCTCCCCCGGCAATGATTATTCTCTTGTTTGGGGCTTCCGCTCTGCGCATTTCTGACATAACGTTTTTTATATCTTTCTTTGCAGCGATAAAGAACACTTCATCGTCGGCTTCGATCACTGTATCACCGCGAGGAATAATCGGACTGTCTCCACGAAAAATCGCTACTACCCTTGTGTCGACCTTAGGCATATGTTGCCTGAGATATCTGAGCTCTTGATTTACAAGGGGCCCTCCATAAAAAGCCTTCATCCCAACTAATTGAACTTGTCCACTAGCAAACTCCATTACCTGAAGGGCCCCAGGATTTTCAATTAATCTTAAGATATCGAAAGTGACAATTTCTTCCGGATTCACGATTACATCAACGGGCATCGCCTCATCTCTAAAAATCCCCTTTTCTATGTAAGCCGATGATCTTATTCGTGCTATCTTTTTTTCTATATCAAAAACGGTGTGAGCCACTTGGCACGCAACCATATTTACTTCATCGCTAGAGGTTACCGCGATGAGCATGTCGGCTTCTTCGGCTCCTGCTTGTTTTAAGATCTCTGGATGAGAGGCCATGCCTTTTATTGTTTGTATATCTAGTTTGTCTTGAAGTTCTCTTAGTCTCTCTGAATCTTTGTCCACTACCGTTATGTCTGAAGCTTCTTTGGTAAGATTCTGTGCTAGATTCGCCCCTACCTGGCCTCCTCCTAATATAATTATTTTCATTTTGGTTTCCGTAAGATCGAAGAGTAATAGAATCCATCGTGATATTCAGGTGTGGGAAAAAGCTGAACGCCTAATTCGGTCCTAGAGAATTTTAATTTACCTGATATGTTCGACAGATTAATTTTTTTTATCTCGGCATCCGAGTTTTCGCTAATAAACTTTTTTACCACCGAGTCATTTTCCATTTTTAAGACCGAGCAAGTAACGTAAAGGAGCTCACCGCCTTCAGCTAGCAGATTGAAGGAGTGCTCGATAAGCTTTTCTTGCTGGATTGCTAGCTTACCAATATCATCTGGTTTGCGCAGTAATTTTATATCTGGATGTCGCCTTATGACTCCAGTTGCGGAGCATGGAGCGTCTAATAAAATTCGGTCAAATTTCTGCTTCGGCTCAAAATCCTCTAGGTCAGAATTTAAAATCTTTGCGTTTAACGAAAGACGTTTTAGATTGTTGTGTAATAGTCTTAATCGCTCGCCACTTTTGTCTACCGAAACAAGGTCTGAATCGGGGTAGGTTTCTAGGATATGACAAGTTTTTCCTCCCGGCGCAGCGCACGCATCTAAAATTTTCAAACCAGGAGATAGATTCATAAAACTTACTGCGATTTGCGCGCCTTCGTCTTGCACAGATACAAGCCCTTCCGCAAAGCCGGGCAACATATCAACATTCCGCGCTTCGTCGAGAGTAAGTGCCCCTTCGCAGAACAAACCCTTTTTGGATTGTATTTGAGTAGCTTCTAGCATTTTCTGGTAATCTAATCTTGTGATGCGCTGTTGGTTAATTCTTAGGGTCATTGGACCTTTCTTATTGTTCGCATCGACAACGTATCGCCAATTTTCCCAGTCTTTTTTCATCAGGGAGACAAGCCATTCTGGATGATTCGTTTCCGCCTCTAAAGAGGCTTGCTTTGCAGCTTCTGTGAGGACGGTTTTTTTTCTCAGATAATTTCGCAGCACGGCATTGATTAGGTTTTTAGCCCAAGACTTTCCCAAAAAAGAGCCAGCCTCTACAGATTCGTTTACGCAAGCATGGGCTGGCTTCTTTAAATTGTCTAAACTGTAGAGCCCAGCTATGAGAAGATTGAAGAGATCAGAGTGTTTTTTGTTGATAGGTTTTCGTAGGAGCTTTTCTATAATTTTTGAGTATAGAAAATAGTTGCGCAAACTCCCAAAACATATTTGACTTACGATTGGGGTTTGTTTCTCTAGGCATTTATCGAGAGATTTCCCCCCCTTAACCACATCTTGCAGCACTAAAGCTGAAATCGAGTAATCGTTCATGTATGTTCGAAAAATTTTCCACTAGAGAAGATACGGCTCCATCCATTCTGGATGTCGGTACCTTTTAGGATATTACCCTTGCCTTGATCCAACTGTACTTCTTTTATTCTTATCGCTTTCGTTTTCGTGCCTACCAAAACCCCGTCTTTACTAACTTGTATTATCTCCCCAGCATTACCGTAATTTTCTGTTGACTCTTCTGCTGAAAATATCTTCACTCTTATCCCATCTATAAAAGTATACGCGACGGGAGACGGATAAAACGCTCGAACTTGTCTTTCTATGAAGGTCGAGTTGCTAAGCCAATTTATTTTCGCCTCGTCTTTTGAAATCTTCGGTGCGTAGGTAGCGTGCTCATCATTCTGAGGAATCGCGCTCTTTTGGAGGCGGTCAAACTCTCCCAAGGTTTTAAGCAATAGTTCTTGTCCAACAGAGCACAATTTTTTGGTCAGGGAATCCGAGTTCTCCCCAGCGGACCGGATGGACTGCGAGGCTAATATATTGCCGGTGTCTAATCCATCGTCCATTTGCATGATAGTAACCCCGGAATTTTTGTCTCCTGCTAAAATTGACCTTTGTATTGGAGCAGCCCCTCTCCATCTGGGGAGCAATGATGCGTGGACGTTGATAGATCCCTTCGCAGGTGTTTCCAAAACATTAATATCTAATATTTGCCCAAATGCTACCACTACTAATAGTTCGAAATTGAATGGGGAAAGGTCTTTTTTTGTTAACTTCATTGGTTGCAAAGTTGTTAGCCCGGACTCACGCGCCATTTTTTTAACTGGAGACTCAACTAAACTTCGTCCTCGTTTTCCTCTTTTATCCGGCTGAGTAATTACAGCCAAAACTTCGTAGGGGCTTTTTAGTAGGGCCTTTAGGTGTTTTGCTGCAAATTCAGGCGTTCCCGCGAAGACAATCCTCACTTGCTACCTGAACGACTGGCGTTTGCTTTTTTCAGCTTTTTTCTTATGAGCTGTCTTTTAGTCTTTGACACATAATCTACAAATAACTTTCCATCTAAATGATCAATCTCATGTTGGATACAAATCCCAAGCAATTCCGAAGCTTCTAAAGAAAAACTCTCCCCATTGACGCTGATCGCCTCAAGCTTGATTTCACTGAACCTTTTTACAGGTTCATAGAAACCTGGAACCGATAAACAACCCTCCTTACTTTCAATTTCTCCAGCACCCTCGATGATTATTGGATTGATAAGAATCAGGGGTTCGTTTTTGGTCTCGGAAATATCAATCGCAATTATGCGCTGATGGAAATTTACTTGAGTAGCAGCTAATCCGATGCCAGATGCATCATACATAGTGAACAGGAGTCTTTCGGTAAATTTAGCAACCTCGTCGGTGATATTTTTGACTGGGCTAGCGACGGTTCTTAGTCTAGGATCTGGAAACTCTAGTATTTCGAGAGGATGCATTTTCTAGCCCTGAAAAGTTAAACTCTCTGAGAGAGAATTTTATTAGGCGCAGATTATAAACTTTTTTAAAGCCTAAATCTCCAATGCGTGAAAACGATTTGTCAATAAAGATCAATAAATAGCGCGAGAGGCTCACTGGAAAAAAATGGGAAAAAGAACAGATTTAGACTACGCACTGAAAACGATTAAAAGACAGGGTGTCATAGCCTATCCCACTGAGGGTGTCTGGGGGCTCGGTTGCGATCCTTTTTCTCGCAGTGCCGTCGATAAAATCTTAAGTTTGAAAAAGAGGTCTGTTGATCAGGGTCTTTTATTAGTCGCGACTGATATTAGTCAATTTGATCCTTTCCTTGAGGGACTAGAAAGAAAATACCACGAGGAATTGGACAGAAATTGGCCGGGACCTATCACTTTTTTAGTACCAGACAACGGTTCCGCTCCGAGATGGATTGTGGGGAAACATAAAACACTCGGGCTTAGAGTCAGCGACCATTCTTTGATCAAGACTCTTTGTGCTTTAACAGGACCACTTGTTTCGACCTCTGCCAACATTTCCGGTTTGCCCCCAATAAAATCGGCTGATGAAATCGAAGAGGTGTTTGATCAAGAAATTGATTATGTTCTCGCTGGGGAGCTGGGTAAGCTAGGGAAACCGACCCAAATAAAAGATATTCTTACTGGAGAAGTCTTGCGATGAGCACATATCAGCTTGCCGTGATGGGCAACCCTATATGGCAAAGTCAATCTCCCATCATACACAAGATGTTCGCCGAGGAGTTTAACTTGTCTATTTCCTATGAGAGAGTTTTAGTGCCAGATGGCGGTTTTGAGCAAACTGTTTCGGCGTTTATTAAGAATCAAGGTTATGGGTTCAACGTTACTCTGCCATGCAAAAATAAAGCATGGAAGCTAGTAGGAGAATGCTCCGAGGAAGCAGAGGCAGCAAAAGCTGTCAATACGGTTATTATCAAAGAAAATGGTTTTATGAGAGGAGAGAATACAGACGGGGTGGGCTTTGTAAGAGATCTTGAGACGAACTTAGGTTTCATATTGCAAAAAAAGAATATCTTGGTCGTTGGCGCTGGCGGAGCAGTTAGCGGTGTTTTGAAAAGATTAATCGACAAGAATCCTCTATCCGTATCTATTTATAACAGGACACCTGGAAAAGCGGAATCACTGGCGTCCCGTTACCCGGAAAGGGTGAGGTCTGTCCGATTGGGAGAGCTGGGCGATGACTACGACCTTGTAATAAACGGTACATCTATCGGAGTAGAGGCTGGAGAGGTGTCTCTGCCAGAGAGAGTTTTAAAAAAAGCAGAGCTTAGCTATGACATGGTATACAGTGACAAACCGACACCCTTCCAAAACTGGACCAAACTGTACTCTGATGCGAAAGCTTTTGACGGTCTTGGTATGCTTGTTGAGCAGGCATCCGAGGCATTCGCGCTCTGGTTTGGAAAAAAACCGGATACAAAGTCAGTGATTGAACAAATTAGAAATGTTGCCACTCAGGGAAAAAAATATTGAATAGGAAGGATCTACCCAATTTTAACGAGATTGATACGGATCAGATTTTACCAAAACTGAACCATCTCATTGATTCAGCGCGGTCTTCGCTCCGAGACACGCTGAAGGGAAAGTCATTCACGTACAATTCACTAGTCGCGCTTAGAGAGGAGATTGAGGATGATATCAACAAATTTTGGTCACCTATATCTCAGTTACAAGCAGTCTGTAACCAAGAGGCGCTCCGGGAAGTTTACGCTAAAGGTTTATTGGAGATCACCAAGTTACAGACAGAGATGGATCAAGACTCCGAACTTCTAGTCGCTTATGAGGAAGTCAAGAACTCTAGCACCTTTTCTGATCTGTCAATTGCAAAGCAAAAGGCTATCACCAATGCTATAGAGGATTTTCACTTAGCGGGTGTGAATTTGCCCGAATCTGAAAAAAAAAAATTACTAGATCTGAAAAGTTCCCTCTCGACCTTAAGCACTCAGTTCAGCAACAACGTTTTAGATTCCACTCAAGAGTGGCAGAAAGTAATCACTGATGTTTCTGAACTATCTGGGGTACCGAAAAATGCATTGAGTCTTATGAGTCAGGCCGCCTCTCACAAGGAGTTGGAAGGCTACCTAGTAAACTTAGAAATACCAACTTATCTAGCTATCATGACCCATTGCGATAACCGTGAGCTGCGAAAAGAGCTTTACTTAGCATATGGTACGCGCGCTTCAAGATTTGGTTCCGGCGGAGAGAAATACGACAACACAGAAATTATTTCTGAATTATTAAAAAAGCGCCAAGATTTAGCGAAGGTACTCGGATTCGAGAATTACGCAGAGCTCTCAGTTGCCAAGAAAATGGCTGGTTCTCCAGAGGAAATCCTATCTTTCTTGCGAGAGCTTGGCGGAAAAGCAAAACCTCAAGCCGCGGAGGAAATGAAACTGGTAGAGATCCATGCAAGAACAATCCATGGTCTAAAAAAGATAGAACCATGGGATCAAGCATACTATTCGGAGAAACTGAAGCAAGATCTATTTGAAATATCTGATGAGATTCTTCGACCTTTTTTTCCTCTGCCAAGAGTGTTAGAAGGAATGTTTGAGGTCGCGAGACGGCTTTTTGAAATTGACATCGAAGAGAGTAACAACTTAGCGACATGGCATGATGATGTATCGACTTTTGATATCTTGCGCAAAGGAAAAGTAGTAGCAAGCTTTTATTTAGATCTCTATGCGAGAGAAAATAAAAAAGGGGGCGCATGGATGGCAGAATGCAGAGTAAAGAGGACTAATTTACAGGGCGAGAAACAAGAACCCGTGGCTTTTTTGACTTGTAACTTCTCTGGTCCGATTGGAGCAAACCCAGCGCTTCTTAGTCATCAAGAAGTAGTCACTCTGTTCCATGAATTTGGTCATGGATTGCATCATATGTTAACGAAGATAGAAGTTGCCCCTGTGTCTGGAATCAACGGAGTTTGTTGGGATGCCGTGGAACTTCCTTCTCAGTTTATGGAGAACTATTGTTGGGAAAGTGAGGCCTTGTCTTTTATTTCTGGTCATAATGAGACCCAGGAACCTTTGCCCGCGGATGTTTTACAAAAACTTATAGCGGCGAAGAATTTTAATTCCGCTATGGCATTGGTTCGGCAGTTAGAGTTTGCTCTTTTTGACATGAGAATCCATATGGAATTTGATCCAAAAGAGGAAGGACAGGTAGAAAATATCCTAAATCAAGTTAGAGATGAGATTTCGGTTATAAAACCGCCAGAGGAGTACTCGTTTGAAAACAGCTTTTCTCACATCTTTGCCGGAGGTTATGCTGCTGGCTATTACAGTTATAAATGGTCAGAAGTTCTGTCCGCGGATGCATTTTCAAAATTCCAGGAGAGTGGTATTTTTAATCGGCAAACAGGAAAGAAATTTCTGCATTCTATCCTAGAGAAAGGAGGCTCAGAGGATGCGGGAGATTTGTTCTTCGAATTTATGGACAGAGAACCGAGCATCGATGCTTTGTTAAAACAATCGGGTATCAGATTTTAAATCAAATAACCGTCACTGGTCCGAGGCCTCGTTTGAAAAAAAGATTCATTGCTGGTGCAAAGTGCAAGAATTGTAATGCGGAAGACACCACCTATATCAACTATGGGCAAAATGGGGAGTCTCTGCATTGCGTGGAATGTGAATTTTCGGAAAAAAAAGAAAGTCACGAGGCTAACATTGTTGTTCAAGAGTGGACCCCGGTCAGACTTCGGGACATTGATTAGACAGTATTTCGCCTTGTTGTTCAGCAATTTGCCAGACATTACCGCCAAGGATAGATTTGAGATACAGGCTTTTACACTGTTATACTTCGACCCTAAAAACATCAAGTTAGGTTTGAAAACGAAGGCGGCGATACAAAGAAAGAACATCGTTATGCTCTTAAAAAAACGGAGTTTCCCAAATGAATAATTTAAAGCAGCTTAGGCACTTTTTCTTATTGCCAACGCTACTTTTTTGCCACACCGTCTCAGCAGATTTTTCTTTCTGGAATTTGCGAAAAGGGGTGACAGAGATTAGTAGGGAGGTCTATGACCTTCACATGCTAATTTTTTATATCTGCTGCGTTATCGGGGTTATCGTTTTTGGAGCAATGATTGTTTCGATGATCCTACATAGAAAATCCTTGGGTGCTAAACCCGCTAGTTTTCATGAAAGCACCAAACTTGAAATCGCTTGGACAATTATCCCGATAGTGATTCTGATAGGCATGGCTGTGCCCGCCACGAGCACACTCAGAGACATGTATGAGCCAGGTGAGCCAGATCTGGATGTCGAGGTACGAGGTTATCAGTGGAAATGGCAATATACTTATCTAAACGATGACCCCTCGAAAGAAATTCAGTTCATGAGCGCACTCAGAACACCTCAGGACGAAATACAGAATCGGGCTGGAAAGGGCGAACATTATCTCTTGGATGTTGATAATCCATTGGTTGTCCCGGTCAATAAGCGAATAAGATTTTTAATTACTTCTAACGATGTAATACATTCATTTTGGGTCCCTGATTTTGCTGTGAAGAAAGACGCCATTCCAGGATTTGTTCACGAAAGTTGGGCAATTGTCGAGGAACCAGGAATATATAGGGGCCAATGTGCAGAATTGTGCGGCAAGGATCACGGATTCATGCCTATCGTGGTCCACGCTATGGAGCAAGAAGATTACGATAAGTGGGTATTAGAAAAACAAGACGAGGCGGCGAAGGTATTTGAAATAGTGGGCAAATCTTGGTCCACCGCTGAACTTATTGAAAAAGGTGAAGAGGTTTACGCTCGAAATTGTGTGGCGTGCCACCAAACGAATGGACAAGGCATTCCTCCAGCGTTCCCGTCTCTTGTAGGACAGGGGATCCCCGTTGGGCCGATTGCAGACCATATAGATATACTGCTTTATGGCAGGGCTGGTACAGCGATGCAGGCTTTCGGGCAGCAATTGAACGCTGCTGAAATAGCAGCAGTGGTTAACTATACCAGAAACGCATGGGGAAATAATATGCAGGACTCAGTTCAGCCAAAAGAAATCAACGTAATGATGGCAAGCCAGTAGGAGAGCTAATATGAATGCGGTAGTTGAGGAACACCATGACGACCACCATGATCATGGTCCAGCAAAAGGCATAACTCGCTGGCTTTACACGACGAACCACAAAGACATCGGGACCTTATACCTGTGGTTCAGCTTTGCCATGTTTTTTGTGGGCGGTATTTGCGCTCTCGGGATTCGAGCCGAATTGTTTCAGCCCGGCCTTCAGATAGTACAACCTGAGCTTTTTAACCAACTTACAACCATGCACGGGCTGATAATGGTTTTCGGCGCTGTTATGCCGGCCTTCGTTGGATTAGCAAATTGGTTGGTCCCGATGATGATTGGCGCTCCCGACATGGCTTTACCACGGATGAACAATTACAGCTTTTGGATATTGCCTTTTGCTTTCGGAATGTTACTTTCAACTTTTTTTATGGAGGGCGGTGCCCCAAACTATGGTTGGACATTCTACGCGCCTTTGTCGACGGAATATGCGCCGCCTAGCGTAACTTTCTTTATTTTCGCAGTCCATTTGATGGGAATTTCTTCAATAATGGGTTCAATCAATGTAATTGTAACCATTCTTAACATGCGTGCGCCTGGCATGACGCTCATGCAAATGCCGCTATTT
>CAJXEC010000077.1 GCA_913052165.1 uncultured Rhodospirillaceae bacterium | reverse complement strand
ATGGCGGTTGGAAAAAGCCACTACCGTATTTGGCATAACACTGCGACCTGCGGTCCCTTCGGCTCAGCGATGGCTTCGGCCACCCTGTTAAATTTAGATGACGAAAAAACGATGCATGCTCTGGGTAATGCAGGTACTCAGTCCGCCGGGGTTTGGGAATTTTTGAGAACTGGAGCCATGAGCAAACATTTGCACGCTGGACGTGCAGCAGAAGCCGGTGTTGTGTCAGCTGAACTCGCAGAACAGGGTTTTACCGGGCCTCCAGAAATTCTCGAAGGAAACACTGGGCTGTTTGCGGCAATGTGTCCTGACCCTGATCCAGATGCTGTGCTTCGGGCTCCAACAGCGCCTTGGCAAATTAATTTAACGTCAATTAAACCCTGGCCTTCCTGCAGGCACACGCATCCTGCAATCGATGCGGCCATTAATTTGTCTAGTCAAGTCGAGGCTGAAGCCATACGGTCCATCACCGTGAAAACCTATGGGGCCGCGATCGATGTCTGTGACAGGCCTGTGGCTAACACAACATACGAAGCCAAATTTTCTTTGCAGCATTGTGTTGCGGCAGCACTTCAAAACGGGCGTGTTGATTTTTCTACCTTTGATGATCTAGTTCGTAAAAATGCGGCTGACCTGGCTCTCAGGGTTAGCGTCGAGCAGGGGGCTAATTTTGAGGAAGCCTATCCCAGCGCGTGGGGGGCTTCGGTAGAAGTTGAAACGGAACAAGGAAATATTTTTTCTTGCGCGGCTCCCGAATGTCGAGGAGATCCGGAATCAGCTCTAAACGACCATGAAATGATAGAAAAAGCGCGCGAACTGATTAGGTTTGGAGGCATCAATGATCCTGAACGGATCATTCATGGGATTTTGAATTCGGTTGATGGAGGAGAATTCCCGGATACCGCAATGATTTTGAGTGCAGCTTGATCGTGGATCCTAGTGTTCGCGTTATTTTATTCGGAGTAAAAATGAATTTCGTAGATATTGAATGGGCGTTCAATTCGCGTTGTGTCGCGTTCTGTAAACAATAATTGGACGTGTTAGGGAGTATCAGAGCAAAACGGTGAGCTAAAAATATGACGGTCAATTTAGGAGAATATTATGAATACCCAAGGCGCCAAGGCTGAAAAATTTCTAAATCTTCATCAGCGCGATGGCATTTTAGTACTCCCCAATGCTTTCGATGTTGTAAGCGCATGTCTAATGGCTGAGGCTGGTTTTGAAGCTGTTGCCACGACGAGCGGCGGATGCGCATTTTCGCTTGGTTACTGCGATGGAGAAAATATATCAAGACAAGAGATGGTTGCTGCTGTAGCTCGGATTAGTCATGCTCTAGATATTCCGGTAAGTGCCGATATGGAGGCAGGTTTCGGACGGAATGCAGAAGATGTCTCAGAAACAGTGGAGGCCACCATTAAGGCAGGGGCGGTGGGCATTAATATCGAAGATGGTCAAAAAAATGGTCCTAGGGCACTATTCGATTACAACCTCTCTGTCGAACGCATAAAAGCGGCGCGCTCAGCAATAGATCAGAGCGGTATAAAAATGGTTCTTAATGCTCGAACAGACGCCTTCATGACCGGGGAAGAAGAACCGACCGAGGTCGCTATTTTACGTGCTAATGCCTATTTGGAGGCTGGAGCTGATTGTGCTTTTGTGATTGGAGTATCAGACAAAGCTAAAATTTCAAAACTTGCCAAAGAAATTGATGGTCCTTTAAATGTGCTTGCAGGAGCGAAAAGTCCGAACATTCAAGAGTTGGAGGCTCTGGGTGTTAAGAGGGTAACTTTTGGTAGCGGGTTTGCGAAAGCAGGGTTATCCCATATTCAAACCGGCCTAAAAGAGCTTAAAGAATTAGGTACCTACGGCTGGGTGGAAGGAACCATGGGTCAGCCAGATATTCATCGGATACTCAAGCATAGCTAGCTTTTTTGAGATTGCCTCAATCCCGTAATTGTAGCTCTTGGGGAAATTTGATCCGGGTGAATTTGGATTTCAATTAGCGCAGGAGACCGAGAGTCCTGACATCTCTGGAAAGCTTGGCTGAAATCACCAGTTTTATGGACTAACTCGCCGTGTAATCCATACGCGCGCGCTAACGCAGCAAAGTCTGGATTAACTAAATCAGTTCCGCTAACCCGGCCAGGATAAAAACGCTCCTGATGCATACGTATCGTCCCGTAGGTCCCATTATTAACAACTATAAAAGTAATCGGTAAATCATATTGCCGTGCAGTGGCGAGCTCTTGTCCGCACATTAAAAAGTCTCCGTCGCCCGAGAAAGAAACGACGCAGCGATCTGGAAATGCAATTTTTGCTGCTACTGCAGACGGAACACCATACCCCATCGAACCACTTTGTGGAGCAAGTTGAGAAGGGTATTCTTTGTAACAGTAAAAGCGGTGAACCCAATTACTGAAATTGCCTGCGCCATTAGTTATAATTGCATCGTCCGGAAGGTTTTGGTTAAGCCACTCGATGATCTTGCCCATGTCAACATCGCCCACCATTTTGGGCAATACGATATTATTGAGGTGGTCGTTATTTGCTTGTCTGGTCCAATTACCCCATGTTGGCGATGTTTGTGGTCTCAGATTTTTAACTTGAGACGAAAAATTATTCATCCCTGAATTAATACCAAGGTTTGGCTGGTAAACTCGGGCGACCTCATCAAGTCCTGCAGTAACATGAATAAATGTTTGATGAGGACAGGGCAAAGAAAAGAGATCATAACCGTTAGTAACAATCTCAGACATCTGTGCCCCGATCACAAGTAACAGGTCTGCTTTGTCTGCGCGGTCCGCTAATGCTGGATTAATTCCCAAACCAAAATCGCCTGCATAGTTTGTATGTCGATTATCGATGAGATCCTGGCGTCTGAAAGCGACGGCCACAGGAAGATTCCAGTTCTCGTAGAATGTTCTAAGATCATTAAGACCCTGAGTGCTCCAACCTGACCCGCCAAGGACCATGAGCGGTTTTTTTGCTTGGGAGAGCAAACCACCTAGTTTTTCAATAGAATCTGTCTCAGGAGCAGGATTGATGGTCTGGAATGGTTTCGCATCGTTTGCGGCCGCTAATTCTTTTTGCATGTCTTCGGGGAGCGCGAGAACAACTGGACCGGGCCGCCCAGAAGTCGCTACATGAAATGCCCTTGCCACCATTTCGGGAATTCTAGTCGGATCATTTATCTGCGCAACCCATTTGCAAAGAGGCGCATACATTTGTCGGAAATCAACTTCCTGGAAAGCTTCACGCTCCATCATTGCCCGACCCACCTGCCCGATAAAGAGAATGGTGGGTGTGGAGTCTTGATGGGCGGTGTGAATACCTAAACTTGCATTGGTGGCGCCCGGACCACGGGTTACAAAACAAATTCCGGGTTTTCCTGTGATTTTCCCATAGGCATCGCCCATATAAGTAACACCACCTTCTTGTCTACAAATGACTAGTTTCAGGTGTTCTCTGACGTCATAAAGAGCGTCCAAGGTCGCGAGGTATGACTCGCCAGGCACACAGAATGCAGTATCGACCCCATGGATCCTGAGTTGATCTACAAGAATTTGGGCACCGGAACGAAGATTAGAACTTTGGGTCATATCGTTATGAACTCATTCAAAAAAATACTATAGCGTGGCTTGTTTGGCTCTGTTGCGTCGTCTGGTTGGATATTCGCAATCGAGGATTTTCCTTTTAGCTAAGGCAGTCGTATCATCGCTCATAGGGAATGACCAACTCGATCAGGCCCTGCACAAGCGACTATTGGCTCTGAGGCGGGTCCAAAGTAACCACAGAATAATCTGCGCAAATAATAGGACATTTACTTTTTTATGGGCAGGGTGACCATGGAGCAGGAATTAAAGTCTTATTTTCTTGACGAAGAATGAGTGATCTAATTTTTGGCTGAAATTCTTGCCAGGCGGGATCAGCATATAGCCTTGCTCTCCTCTCATCTCTCTCCTCGTAGGAGTCATAAGCCCACATGTGGACGATTTGATTTTGTGGGCCAAAGTCTGTGTAATACCATCCGACCATTTTCCCTAAAATTGGTTCCTGCGCTGCGCGGCCCTCCTCCTCATAGAGTTTCATATACTCGGGTACTTTTCCTGGATGCAGTGTGTAGATCCGTTCTTCGACAATCATCCCTATTTCCTTGTTTTAGACTCAATAAAAAGCTAATCACAGGCTGCTGTGTGTCACAAGCGTGAGATGAACATTGCTCGCTTAAATGTTTTGATCTTTCCTGACGAAGCTGAGGAAGTGTCTTGTTTTTATGAAAAATCATCCAGTTAGAGTTTACCCCTCAAAGGAACATCTAAATAGGGAAGATCAGCCGGCTTGGAAAATTACTTCCGCGGCCGTTGATGTCGCCCCCGTTGATTTAAATCCGACGGATATGGTGATCAATAGAATTATTGATACCACCTCCGTAGCCAAAGCAGCGGCTAATAGGGGTGCGAAGGCTCAAGCCCTGGCCTATCCAAGGGAAAAAGGCGCACGCTTTCTGGGTTGCAATGCTAATATCTCTTCAGCGGGCAGATTACATAAGAAAATTTCAAACTTTAAGTGAAGGTATATTGAGTGAGGGAAAACAAGAGCGTTTTTTTAGTTTGGTACAAAATCTTCCAAATCCTAGCGCAGCGCAATTAGCTGACATAAACGCCGAAATGGATTTAGCTTAACTTAATGTTTGCATAAACAAAGGAATATTTTGATGTTATTTACCGAAAAAACTGCCACCGAAAAGAGAGCTGCATTCCGGGGGGGTCTCGAAAGTGGTGAAATACTCAAATTTCCCGGCGCTCATGCCCCGTTGGTTGCCATGGAGATAGAAAAACACGGTTTTGATGGGGTTTATATTTCCGGGGCTGCTCTATCGGCAGATTTAGGCCTGCCGGATATCGGATTGACCACCCTTTCCGAGGTTACGCAGCGCGGTAGGCAGATCGCGCGGGTAACGAATTTGCCGGCAATGATTGACATAGACACTGGGTTTGGTGAGGCCATGAGCGCGGCGCGCACTATCCAGGAACTCGAAGAATTAGGTCTTTCGGGTTGTCACCTTGAGGATCAAGTAAATCCCAAGCGTTGCGGACATTTAGATAATAAATCACTGGTTCCAATTGAAGAGATGACTCGCAAAATAAGTGCCGCGGCAAACGCGAAAACCGATCCAAATTTTATGCTGTTTGCACGCACTGATGCAAGGGCAGTAGAGGGAATGGATAAGGCGATCGACCGAGCCAGGGCGTATGTTGATGCGGGTGCGGACGCAATTTTTCCGGAAGCCATGCAGGATGAAAATGAATTTGAAATTTTTCGGAGAGCGATTGACGTGCCGATGATGGCGAATATGACGGAGTTTGGTAAATCCCCTCTATTGTCTGCAAGCACCTTAGCCGGACTTGGATATAACCTAGTTATTTATCCAGCCACAACATTAAGGCTTGCTATGGGAGCAATCCAAAAAGGTCTCGAAGAAATCTCGAAAACAGGCACGCAGTCTGGTCTAGTTCAAAAAATGCAAACAAGAGCTCAACTATATGATTTAATTCGGTATGAAGATTACAATAAATTCGATCAAGATGTTTTTAATTTTAAAATTTAATAGATAGGTAAATGGCGCCAAGAAAGCCGAGTTCTTCCGCCAAAATACACGAGGGGCTTGATGGGGACCTGGTCGACGAAACTTTTGTTCAAAGAATAGTACTTCAAACGAATTCTCTTACCTATCGAGGCTATCCGGTTCAAGAACTTTGCACGCATTGTAGTTTTGAGGAAGTCGCTTTTCTCCTGTGGAATGGAGAGCTGCCAACAAAGCGGGAGTTGAATGCTTTCAAACGCGACGAGCGTTCCCGAAGGTCCTTATCGCGAGAGCACTACTCTGTCATAGCTAAGTTTCCCAAAAAAGCTTACCCAATGGATACTATTAGAACATCCGTGAGCTATTTGGGCTTAACGGAGGTGGCGTCGGGAGAAGAGCCGATCGAAAATGATTGCAATAGAGGCATTAGACTAGCTTGCGAAAATTCCAACTATGATTGCTTCCGATTTTCGTTATCGAAAAGGCAAACGGCGCATTAGTACGAGAGATAACCTTTCAATCTCGGAAAATTTTTTGAATATGTGTTTGGGCAGTGTTCCCCCTAAAGAAGTAAAAAAGGCTTTTGATATCTCTAATCGTCTACGCTGAGCATAGCTTTAATGCCTCTACTTCTGCTTCTCGGGTAATTAAATCGACTATGTCCGACATTTATGGCGCAGTTGTCGGCGGGATAGCCGCGTTAAAAGGCCCACTGCTCGGGGGCGCGCACGAAGCTGTAATGCATATTTTTCGTCAAATCGGGGATCCAAATAAAGTGGCCGATTGGTTAAACAAAGTGTTTTCAGAGAAGTAGGTCGTAATGGGTTTCGGACACAGGGTGTATAAATCTGGTGATTCCAGGTTACCCACCATGCGTGCTGCTCTTGAAGATTTGGGAGGTGGAAACATGATCCCGCTGGATTGAAATAGAAGATGTGTTAGAGCGAATCATGTTGGATCAGAAAAAGATTTATCCCAACCTCGAGTTTCCTGCAGGCACTGCGTATTACATGAAGGGTTTTCATATTAATATGTAAACGCCAATTTTTGTGATGAGCAGGATCACAGGTTGGACGGCGCATATAATGGAGCAGGCACAAGATAATTGATTAATAAGACCACTTTCATTTTATAAAGGGGTCAAGCATCGGTTGGTTACACCGATTTTTGGCAGGTGACACAAATTCATGCCGCGCTATCCCTTGTTTTGACGAAGTAACGCTTCTTTTCGAACGATATAACCGCAGGCAAGCATGATAACTGCAGCACCAACGAAACTAGACACACCGGGAACCTCACTAAAAAGCAAGTAGCCGTAAAGGCCTGCTATAATAATTCGTATGAAGTCCAAGGGCGCGATAAGGGTCATATCCCCAGCTGCGTAAGCTCGCGTTAGACAATATTGACCGGTAGATCCAACAAAACCCAACCCGAGAAGCCAAAGCAGCTCGCCCAAAGTTGGCCAGACCCAATCGAAGGCCGCAGGGATCCCAATAATAATTGTCCCCCAAAGGAGAAAGTAAAATACGATACGATTAGAGGGCTCAGTTTTTGTCAGGTGTTTCATTGTTGTGATTGCACAGGAAGCGAGGATAGCGGCAAGAAGTGCCACGGCAGAGGCTAATTCTATGCCACCTTGAGGTTGCACAACGATGATAACACCAGCAAAACCGACAATAGTTGCAATTGTTCTATCCAGCCGGATCCGTTCTCTGAGAACAAAAGCAGCTAGCAAGATTGACCAAAGGGGGATTGTAAAAGTTAACACTTGAGCATCGGCCAATAAAAGATGGTGGACAGCGTAAACGCCGCAAGCGAGGGAAGTGCATCCAAAAAAAGAACGCCAAAAATGGGCGAAGTGCCTCTCTGTTTTTAGCGCCCCGAGCCCAGATTTAAATAACCAGGGCAGATAGAAAAGAAGGCTCATTGAGAAACGGAAACTGGCGACCTCCATAATCGGCAATGTGTTCGTTAAGTGTTTGGCGATTGCGAACATGCCCGTCAACAAAAACATGGCTACTAACATCCATAGAACTCCCTCAATGTTTTGGGAGATTAATCGGGAGCTACTGTTGTTCAGTTCAGGATTTTGCATTCTGTGAGAGCTCGTTTTCTGCGGTATGTACCCCTGTTAGAAAAGTGGGAACGGCGATATGAATAGCCTCAGTTGAGAGCTGTTTCAATCGGTGGATAAAAGTTAGTGGGAGAGGCGTTGGAATAAAATGATCTATGAAGAACGTATTTACACAATTCAAATTGGCAAAATGGGTCAATATCTCAAAAACTATGAGACCTTAGGCTTGCCTGTTCAAAAAGAGGTATTAGGTCACCTCGTCGGGTTTTGGCACACCGAGGTCGGTGGGCTCAACAAAGTTATTCACATCTGGGGTTACACCAGTCTTGATGATCGTTTGCAAAAAAGAAAAGAGTTAGGCGAACATCCGGACTGGCCGAAGTATCTTGAGGTTGCCCTCCCACTCATCGTAGAGCAAGAAAACAGGGTATTGATACCGGCTAGTTTTTCTCCTGCAAAATGAGTTCGCGTATAATGTTAGTGGATCAAGAGTTCTCGTACAGGAGTGAAGTTAAGGCCTTGTGCAGCGGCGACGGCTTCTTGGGTTAAAGTTCGATTCCAGACATTAACGCCGTCAGCGAGATGTTCATCTGTCATAACTGCCTTCTCTATCCCTAGCTCTGCTAGCATTAAGATATATGGCAAAGTTGCATTGTTGAGCGCGAAGGTTGAAGTTCGGGCGACGCCACCAGTCATATTTGTAACGCAATAATGGACAACCTCTTCTTCCAAATATGAAGGCTCTTCATGAGTAGTAGGACGAGATGTCTCAATACATCCACCCTGGTCAATTGCAACATCGACAATTACTGAACCTCTCTTCATGGCTTTGACCATATCTCGAGTGACAAGTTTAGGGGCTTTTGCTCCGGGCAAGAGAACAGCGCCTATAACCATATCGGCCTCTAAAACCGCATCTCGGATCGATTGGTTAGTGGAAAAGAGGGTTGTTATCGAACTTTTGAATTGGAAGTCTAAATGAGCCAGTCGCGCGATCGAATTATCAAGGATACTGACTTGAGCGCCCATTCCTGCCGCGATAAGTGCAGCGTTGCTGCCTACGACACCACCTCCAATGATGGCAACTTTGCCTGGGGTAACACCAGGAACTCCCCCTAACAACATTCCACGCCCGCCATATTTTATCTCAAGGCACATCGCGCCTGCCTGAACAGCCATTCGTCCTGCAACTTCGCTCATCGGTGCAAGTAATGGCAATGAGCCTAATTGGTCTGTAACCGTTTCGTATGCGATCGCTTTGGCGCCCGAATTTAATAGCCCCTGCGTCTGACTTGGATCGGGCGCGAGGTGAAGATAGGTGAAAAGAGTGTGCTTTGGCTGTAATTTTTTGATCTCTTCTATCTGCGGTTCTTTGACCTTTACGATCAATTCGGCGTAATTGAAGACCTCTTCTGCGTTGTTTGCTATGACAGCGCCGGCCTGTTTATAATTGAGGTCGGTTATCCCGATATTTAAGCCCGCATTGGTCTCGACAAATACTTGGTGTCCAAGCCTTGTGAGTTCATTAACCCCAGGCGGGGTCATTCCGACCCGGCTCTCATGGTTTTTAATCTCTTTAGGTATTCCTATTTTCATACCTTGCTCATCCCGTTCTCAATGCCTAGAAACGTAAAGTGAGATCAGATTATATCTAAGGAAAAAAAATGCGAGGCTTATTTTTACAAGAACTCGGGAGGCCTGAAGACCTTAGCCTCTCCGATATTTCGGAGCCGAAACCAGGCCCCTCAGATATCTTGGTTGATGTCCACGCCGCTGCAGTGAATTTTCCCGACATTTTGAGTATAGCTGGAAAATATCAATTAAAGCCCCAGCTTCCTTTTGTTCCTGGCAGAGAAGCTGCAGGCGTTGTTTGTTCTGTCGGAGAGTTAGTAAGCCGCTTTAAAACCGGGGATCGTGTTATGGTGCAGGTCGACTACGGTGCCTTTGCAGAAAAAGTTTTGGCAAAAGAGCATGAGGCGTATTTTATTCCGGATGGGATCGCATTTGATCAAGCGGCGGCGGTAGGAGTGGCGTTTCAAACAGCCTGGTTTTCCTTGACAGATCGGGCAAGGATCAAGGAGGGTGAAGCTGTTTTAATCACGGGTGCGACAGGTAGCGTCGGCATCGCAGCAACGCAGTTGGCAAGTACATGGAACTGTCGAGTTCTTGCTGGTCTTACAACACCGTCAAAGGCTAGTGCAGCTAGAAAGGCCGGAGCAGATCTTATTATTGATCTGTCGACCGACAATCCGCGTGAAGATATCCGCGAACAAGTAATGAGGTTGACTGGCGGTGAGGGCGTTGATGTTGTCCTAGATACGATCGGAGGAGATGTTTTCTTAGGTGCGATGCGTTGTCTGCGTTTTCGGGGGCGCATGGTTGTTGTTGGATTTACCAGCGGATTAATTCCTGAAATGAAAACTAACTACTTACTCCTAAAAAACATTGAGGTTTCCGGTGTTGACCGAACTCAATATCGTGATGTTTTTCCGACTTGGATGGATGAGGCCCAGGCACAAATTTTTGATTACATAAAACAAAATCGGATAAAGATGCCCATTCAGGCTGAATATCCCTTGGAGGAATT
This sequence comes from uncultured Rhodospirillaceae bacterium, assembly GCA_913052165.1. GTDB lineage: Bacteria > Pseudomonadota > Alphaproteobacteria > MPNO01 > UBA2964. Next base: position 1,262 of record CAJXEC010000077.1, on the reverse strand, counting down.
CTTGAGAGCATTTGATGTTATTCGAGAGAGAAAGGTTGAGGGTAAGGTTGTCCTTAGACTTAAAAACGACTGAACCTTAGTTAGAGTGCAGGACCATGCCATTCCGAGACAATATCTGAAAATTCGGGCCGAGCCCGATCTTTCGGGTCTTCGGTTCGTGTGCCCAGGTACAGGAAACCTGCAATTCTGTCAGAATTATCGAGACCGAGAGAATTTTTCACATTTTCGTTGTAGGCGTACCACTCTGTGATCCATTGGGCGGCGTAACCCATGGCGAGTGCAGACGTCAGCATGTTCTGACAGGCTGCTCCGGATGATAAAATTTGCTCCCACTCCGGAATTTTATGCTCGGGATTTGTGACGGAGATAACGGCAATAACGACTGGAGCCCTGAGAAACCGCTCTCTCTCTATTTCAATTTGCTCCTCGATGCAGTCAGGGTTTGCCTTCTGAAATGCTTTGGCAAGTACTTCTCCCATTTTCGCTCTTGCGTCCCCTCTTATGGTTTTGAAACGCCATGGAGTAAGACGTCCATGATCAGGAACACGCATACCGGCTATCAAAATTTTCTCTAAATCATCATTAGAGGGCCCGGGTTCGACCATATTGCGAACAATTATTGAACGACGAGAAAGAAGGAAATCAGACATTTCGGCCATCAAAGTTATCCTATAAGTATATCCAACTGATTAAAGATATAACATCGGGGCTCTTTCCCGGAAATATCTAAATTGTCCGGTTATTTTTAGCTTTTTCTAACTCTTGCTTCCGAAGCGCACCCCGTTGAATTTTGCCGGTAGCCGTGTGAGGAAGCCCATCAACAAATTCTATTGAGCGAGGATATTTGAAAGCGGATATCTGGGATTTGACAAAGTTTTGTAGTTCCTTGACTAGGTTATTTGAGGCCAAGTTTTTGTCTTTTAATTCAATGAATGCCTTTACGATTTCACCTCGATTTTTATCTGGACTTCCGACAACCGCAACTTCTCTTACGTATTCATGCTCCAGGAGCACGGCCTCCACCTCTAAACCAGAGACATTGTAGCCCCCAGTTAAGATCATATCATCGGTCCGAGCCTCGTATAAAAAATATCCATCTTCATCACGAATACAAAGGTCACCCGATAAGTTCCAACCCTCCCGAACGTATTTTTTTTGACGTTTTTCGTCATCAAGGTAACGGCAGCCATTGGGACCTTTAACAATCATTTGGCCAATTTCGCCGGGCTTGGTATCCTCAAAATTTTCATTCACAACTCGAA
>CAJXEC010000076.1 GCA_913052165.1 uncultured Rhodospirillaceae bacterium | reverse complement strand
TAAGCGAGCGAGATGGTATTCCAAAAGCCTACGAAAAAATTAATGGGATTTGGCAAATGAGAGAGAGAAACGACACAGGTTATCGGCTACCAACAGAAGCCGAATGGTCGTGGGCGGTCAGGGAATCTAAGCAGATTAAGCGAATTTTCCCGTGGGGCGACAAAATGCCCCCGCCTAATAAATTCGGAAATTTTGCTGATATATCTGCGCGAAATGCCTTTGGCAACATCATCAATGACTACGATGATACTTATCGGGGCCCGGCGCCATCTGGCAGCTTTCCCGCGAATGATCTAGGCATATTCGATTTGGCCGGAAATGTCTCTGAGTGGGTTCATGACATATACTCTTCAGAAATGGTCATGAATCTATTGGTTGACCCGATCGGGCCGAAAAAAGGAGGGTATAGAGTGATTCGAGGATCGAGTTATACTAACGGAAATTTCAGCCCATTGAGACTTACCTTCCGAGATTATGGTCGGGATCCACGAGCCGACGTAGGATTCAGAATAGCGAGGTATCTAGAATGAAATTATTTCTTATTTCCCTTTTTTTCTTGAGCCAGTTGTCACTTGCAGAAGAGATAAAAACAGGTAATTCCGACACAGAAGACGAAGAGATGCTTCAGAAAAGAGAAACGAAAAAAGAGATCGAAATAAACCAACCAAAAGCGGACATTAAAAGCAGCGAGGTGATAAAGGTAGACCAAGGGAAAGCGTTTCCCAGGGATATTTAATATTAATATGAATAAAAAAATTCCTTTCGAGTTCCTATATCAGTTTTTGTCATTAATTATTGCAATTATATTGGTTCATGCAATCTATCTGGGGATTATTCGACCAACCGCATCGGCGATTCTGCAGGACCGGGAAATTCAGATGCTCGAAGACCCTGAGTTTGTTCCAGAAAGGTCATTTTACGTCGTTGTGAAAGACTTCGAACAAGAGGCCTGTTTTATATTGATGTTTTGGGCTATCTCACTAATGCTCTATAAAGCCTGGCAAAACATGAATGAACGCAGAGTCCTCCAATTGAATCTTATTTCGGCCTCAGAAGAAACCAGCATTTTGCCTCAAGATACCAGAGAATACGCTAGACCTATCCAAGCTCTAGCAGAAACCAGTCAGAATTCACTGATTGCTCGAGCATTGATGACTGCACTGCATCGCTTTCGTTCAACAGAAAACATTCAAGATGTTTCTAACTCAATACAAAGCGTTTGCGACGCGGAATCAGAAAGGCTTGATTCTGAATTATCGATGATTCGATACATTGCTTGGGCGATTCCATCGATAGGTTTTTTGGGTACCGTTAGAGGAATAGGGCAAGCGCTTGGGCAAGCCCATCAGGCAGTAGGCGGAGAAATAACTGCAGTCACCCAGTCCCTTGGAGTTGCTTTTAACTCCACCTTTGTCGCACTCCTCATTAGTATTTTGATAATGTTTCTAATGCATCAATTACAACTTGCTCAAGAAAGATTAACTCATGAAGTTCAAAGCTATTGCGACGATCGGTTAGTAAGTCATTTAAAAACATAGGCGAACATGCGTTTAGGCATAATCATCATAAACGATATAGGGATCCAAATAGCACTGGATGAAGATCATATTCTTAACAGTCCAGGCTACGCGGTAGTTCATGAGGAATCTATTTTCTTGGGAGAAGATGGCAGGGCCAGATTTAGGTCCCTACCGAAGTGGACAAATAACCGATTCTGGAGCGAGTTAAGCCAAGGCGCGCTGCCTCAGACTTGTAAGCATGCAAAAAGTAATGCGGACCTTGCGTACTTGCATCTAAAAGCGATCTGGAATCCGTTGAAGATAAAACCGGAACGAGTAGTGATTGCCATCCCCAGCGACTTTGGTCAAGAAAAGTTAGGCATACTCGCTGGGATTTGTGAGGAGTTAGAAATACCCTTGACTTCTTTTGTCGACGCATCGATTCTCGAGGCTTCATCAGTCAATACGCGCTCAGAAATTATTCATCTAGATATAAATCTGCACTCGATTACGCTTACGAAGATTTTTAAAGAACAAACTACCTCGCGGGTCAGTGCCAAGAAGATCAACGACTGTGGATACAATAACTTTCTTAACAACTGGGCGAATACTATAGCCGATCAATTCATCCGAGTGCACCGGTTTGACCCATTTCATAGCGCGAAGACAGAACAAGATCTATACGACGCGCTGCCAAATTTCGTTGCTGAATTCGAAGCTGAGGCTGCCGCTCGTTTTGAATTAGCATCAAAACAGGGTTATCTAGAGTTGACGTTAGCAAAGGAAACTATTGTTAAGAGTTGTGCGCCTCTCTATCAGAGAATCATAGAAATGGTCAGTAGTGAAAAATCCTTTGGGAAGTCGACTGACGTGTTGTTATCGCCAAGATTCAAGAGATTACCAGGGATCAAAGACTCATTAGAGCTAATAAGGGATACTCAGATTAAAGAGCTTGAGGATTCTGCGGTGATTTCATCTATTAATCGTCTAAAAGATGATCTTGTTTTGGGCAGCTCAGAAGCAAAGTACTTCAGCAGAGTAGCTAGCCTAGAGCGATTTGAGGAAAAAATCGAGATAACAGAAAGCAAGGCACCGACTCATTTGCTCTGGAGGGATAGAGCCTTCCCAATCGGCCAGTGTTTTGATTTGGGTGTAAATCCTGATGCTGGGCCATACAAAAGCGAGGAGCCTGTCGGACGAATTGAACGTCTGAACTCAGAACTATTCATAGAACCTTTCAGCGGAGATAACTGGGAATTAAACGGAAGACCCCTAAAAACAAAGAGAATGTTGTCTATAGGTGACCAATTAAAGTTTAACGGCGAGGCTTTAGTTTTGATTTCCGAAATCAAGGATGGCTAAACAAAGAGAATCGAATTTATTCACTTTATCTTTTTTGGATGTCATGTCTTGCGGGTTTGGGGCGGTGATACTACTTTACGTCATAATTCTTCAATACAACCAAGATTTCGAATCCTCAGATACTGTTTCTAAACCGCAGGCCAACAGTGAACAAATTTCAATTCTAGAACAAAAACTGAAAAGACTTTTAGCACTTGAGGAATCAGAGACAGAGCGGTTGAACAGAATCGCATTGGATGATCAGAAAAAAATAACATCTATTGAACTCGCTGAGATACGAGTGAAAAATCTAATAGCTGAAAACGAGGAGAAAAAACTAAAGTTACAAGAGGTTCAAAAACGAGTGAGCACGGGCGCGAGTAAACAAGGCTTTCTTGAGGATCAAGAGTTGGAACAAGTGACTGCGCTCAAAGCCACTATGAATCAAGCCGGTGGGTTCAAGGAGGTGCTAACTGGCATGAGACTGGGTGGTAGTCACATACTCATACTCCTTGACTCCTCTTCCAGTATGTTGGCAGAGGACTTAGTAAATATAATTCGAAGAAGGAATATGGTGAAGCAAGAAAAAATTCTTTCACCGAAATGGCAGAGGGGAATAGCCTTCGTCGAGTGGATAATGGAAAAAATACCGGAGGAAGCAAAATATCAGGTTGTGCTTTTTAACGAAAAAGCAAATTATGTCCTGCCAGACACAGCAAGAACCTGGTTAGACGGATCGGACGACGAGATCCGAGAAAAAATACAGACTAGCTTGAAAGGAATTGCTCCCGCTGGAGGGACTTCTTTATACCAAGCTTTCTCCGTTTTATCCTCGCTTTCACCAATGCCCGACAACATCTACTTGTTGATAGATAGCTTGCCTACCATGAACAAAAATATTCCTAAAGACTATACAGTCTCCTCCCAAGACCGTCGAGAATATTTTAAAAAAAGCGTTTCCTCTCTCCCAAAGAAAGTGCCCCCAATCAATATTATACTCTTTCCAATGGAAGCGGATCCCTATGCGCCAATCGAGTATTGGGAATTAGCTGACAAGACGGGTGGAAGTTTTATTCAACCCCAAAAGGACTGGCCGCGGTGAAGAAAAAACGTTCGTTAGAGGGCATTAGCCTCTCTTTTTTAGACGTCATCAGCTGTGGCTTTGGAGCTATCCTTCTAATGCTGGTTCTTGTTAGAGCTTTTTCCCCTTCGATCTCAACGCCGACGCCAGATCTCAGTGAAATTGACAGAAAATTAACCAAACTGTTGGAAGAAAATCAGACTTTGGAGAAAAACCTCATCAGGTTAGAGCAAATTAAGAAAGATCAGGAATTGGAATCGATGAGGATCGCTAAAAACTTAAAGAATGCGACAGAACGAGAAAAGAAACTTTCTCAGGAAATATTGCAAGTAGAGGAACAAAAACAAGAACTTTTAAGACAAGAGGTAGAAATAAAACAGAAAATTGAAACGCTTCAAGCAGGTGAGAGTTCAGTAAGCGACACAGTGGCTGGTATCAAAATAGACAGTGAGTACGTCATCTTCATCATCGATACCTCTGGAAGTATGCGCAGTGACTGGCTAAATGTTCTAAGTAAGGTAGAGCAAATATTGGTCAGCTACCCTACACTTAAAGGAATCCAAATAATGGATGCGGATGGAGATCTATTGTTTCCGTATCAGGGTTTGGTCTGGAATAAAGCAAACCTTCAAAACAGGCAAGAAATTTTAAGCGCCCTGGCAAGATGGCCGGAGCAATCTTTATCTAATCCTGAGAAGGGAATAAAAAAAGCAATAACAAATTTTTATTCGCCTGATAAAAAAATAGCTATCTGGATTTTCGCTGATGATTATCAAGGAGAAAGAACAGTGGACAGCCTCATACAGTTCGTTGACAACATCAACTTAGTAACTCGTGATGGTAAGAGACTAGTCACTATCAATGCAATTGGCTTTAGAACGGGTTTTGAATCTTCAAGGATGAGATTTGCGCTTGCTATGCGAGAGCTCTGCGAGAGGAATGGAGGGGCTTTCATAGGCTTGTGAACAAAGTCAAAAAGAGATTTTTATTCAAAAAAATTACTGGATTTTTTCAAAGTCTAAATTATTCTTACTAGAAAAATGAGGAAAACTAAAATCGAGAATTTCGACAGGACCCGTGGTGACGTCGGAAATATAATGTCCCTTGAACACGTAAATCTGTTCGTTCCGGACCAAACTGTTGCCGCTTATTTTTATGCCAATGTTCTAGGCTTAACCAGAGATCCATACATAGAATGGGGCCCCAGGAATATGTGGATAAATGCTGGCAAGCAACAGTTTCATCTTCCTACCGGGAAACCTCAGATTCTTCGCGGGCACGTCGGTATCGTCGTGCCTAAGTTATCAGAATTAGACGCTCGCCTCCGTAAAACAAATTCGCCCCTCTACAGAACGTGTTTCAAATTTACCCGCCACAAGCATCACATATCCGTCACCTGCCCATGGGGGAACAGATTAAAGTGCTTTGAGAGGGGAGCAATCAATGAGATGGAACTTGGTATCCCCTACATAGAATTTGAGGTTCCTGTTGGAACAGCAAAGGGAATTTCGTCTTTCTATGAACGAGTCCTTGGCTGCAAGTCAGAAAGAAAAAATAACAGTTGCTCGATATTCATAGGGAGAGATCAATTCCTGAATTATAAAGAGGTGAAAAATTTCAACTCTAACTACGACGGCCATCATATTGCTATTTATGTTTCTAACTTTTCAGGGCCCCACAATTTCCTTGAATCAAATAACCTAATTACGGACGAAACTGATCAAAACCAATACCGATTTACAAAGATCATCGATCCTAAGACAAAGCGTTTCCTTTTCGAGATCGAGCATGAGGTTCGAAGCCTCTATCATCCAATGTATGAGCGTCCGCTGATAAACAGAAACCCTGATCAAAGTTTCTTTAATTATCAAAAAGGGCGTGATGCTTTCTTCCCCGCAGAAACTGATGTGAAGTAGAGATTCTACTGTTACACTGGTCTCCCTTTCTTACCAAGACCAACATCTATGACTCAGCGAAATTACCGACAAGCCTTTGGCTTAAAGATTCTTAACTCTAATCACGCTAAGGTAAGACACTTAAAAAAAGAGGGTTACGTCGCTGAAATCCATGGCAATAAATTTTGGAACTCGAGCTTTTTGATCATGAGCTACCTAAAAAAGCACAGAATACCAAAAAAATACAAAGTTCTTGAAATTGGGTGTGGATGGGGGCTCTTAGGGTTATTCTGTGCAAGGGAATTCGGAAACAAAGCCCACGGCATAGATGCTGACAAAAACGTTTTGCCCTACCTGCAATTACATGCAGAGATAAATGGACAAAAAATGTTCGCGGAAAAGAAAAACTTTAATCAACTCACCGTCGAATATCTGAGTCAATTCGACATTATTTTAGGCGCGGATATCTGCTTTTGGGACGAGATGGCTGAACAACTGCTTCGATTAATAGGTCGCGCAAAGAGAGCCGGAGTGCGCCAAGTGCTGATCGCTGATCCTTGTCGCCCTCCATTCACCGATTTGTCTATGAGCTGCGAACAGAAATTCGAAAACGTAGAATTGGTCACCAAATTTTTAAGACGCCCTGTTAGAGCCTCGGGCGAGATTCTCATCGTTAGTTAAAAACTTAGTCATTATTTTGCGCATATTGAACCCCGAGGAACAAAAAGAAAGCCTGGACCTGCTCGAAAAGAAAAAAGGGCTTTATTTCGCCTTGACAGCGGTTGTTTTCTGGGGGCTCGTGCCGCTCTACTACCTGCCTATCGACCATGTGCCACCGCTAGAGATACTAAGTCATAGAATAATTTGGGCGGCAATTCTTCTTGTGTTAATACTTCTTATAAGAAAAAAAGCTCATCTGGTAATTCCAAAGCCTTCGCAAATTCCGAAACTTTTGGCCTCCTCAATTCTCATTGCAATGAACTGGCTAGTTTTTACATTTGCCGTAATCAACGACAATATTACCGAAACCGCTTTGGGTTACTTTATAAACCCAATTGTGAGTGTGTTCCTTGGGCTAGTTTTTTTAAAAGAATCTCTCGGGAGGATGCAATGGCTAGCGGTGCTTATTGCTGGCCTAGGGATAAGCTTGCAGCTATTAATATTTGGCAAGGTTCCCTGGATTTCGCTTAGCCTTGCTTTCAGTTTTGGACTCTACGGCTTAATACGGAAAACCCTTTCAATTGATCCAATCGCCGGACTCGCTGTTGAGACTCTATTCGCTCTACCCTTTGCGCTTGCGTTTATCATCTGGTCGGGGACACTGGGTGACCTTCGCTTTGGTATAGACCGAACCACAGATGTCTTCCTATGTTTTGGAGGCATTGTGACCGTTTTTCCTCTGCTCTTTTTCACTGCCGCTGTATCACGACTAAACCTTACGACAATCGGGATGCTCCAATACATCGCGCCGACAATATCTCTACTTATCGCGATTTTCTTTTTTCTCGAGCCATTCAATTTGGAGAGAGGCGTTGCCTTTGGGTTTATCTGGATCGCGCTCACTGTCTTCTCATTAGACGCACTGAGAAAGAGAAATAAACAAGAAAATATTTAACTGCTTCTACTCCCCCATAACCTTCTCGTTGATAATGAACTTTTTATCTCTATCAGATAAAGTTAAGGTTCATGTTTTTAAAGCTTTAAAGGTCAGAAAAATGACAATGCAGCAAACACCCCTACTAATGTCTAGGATCCTGCATCGCGGAGCCATCCTCGATCCCAATGTAGAAATTGTCACACTTCGTAATAATGGCACCCACCGACAAACCTTAAAAACCACCTCGCAAAGAGTAAAGAAATTAGCAAATGCGCTAAATGAATTTGGAATTAAGGAAGGCGACCGAATTGGTAGCTTTATGTGGAACAATTACAGACACTTAGAACTTTATCAAGCCATCCCATCAATGGGGTGTGTCCTTCACACTCTGAACATAAGACTTTCTCCTCATGATCTCACCTACATAATTAATCATGCAGAGAACCGAATCATATTTGTAGACGAAGATCTTTTGCCCTTAGTAGAACCGATACTTTCCAAAACCCCTACCGTAGAGTTACTGGTCGTTTGTAGCGAAGATGAGAATACGAAGCCAGAAAAGAAAAACCAAACTGATTATGAAAAATTCATTCAAGGACATTCAGAAGAATTCACATGGCCAAACTTGGATGAAAATGCTCCCATGGGTCTTTGCTACACAAGCGGCACCACTGGAAAGCCTAAGGGTGTCATGTATACGAACAGATCTACTTATCTTCATACCATCACCCAATCAATGACAGACTCTATGAGCCTCTCCGCGGTTGATGCAGTCTGTGGGATCGTTCCGATGTTTCATGCGATGGGCTGGGGGCTGCCATTTTCTGCGTCAATGCTAGGGTGTAAGCAAGTAATGCCCCATCGCTACATGGACCCAGAGCGCTTAGTGCAACTCATGAGCGATGAAGAAGTAACGATATCGGCTGGCGTTCCCACTATCTGGCAAGGCGTAAAAGCGGTACTCGAAGCGAGTCCAGAGAAATACGACTTAAGCAACCTTAGCCGACTCACATGCGGAGGAAGCTCGCCGCCAGTATCCCTTATGCGTTGGTACGCAGATGAATTAGGAATTGAGATGGTTCAGGGATGGGGTATGACCGAAACTAACCCTCTCGGGACCCTCTCAAGAAAAGTCGCAAAGAGATCTCACCTAAAGATCACCGAAGAGGAACAGTTTGCGAACACGGGAAAAGCCGGCCTTTTGATGCCTGGGTTAGAAATGGAAATTGTTGACGAAAACTGGAACCCCGTTCCACATGATGGCGAGAGCGTTGGAGAATTATTAATCAAAGGGCCTTGGATTTGCTCAGAATATTACAAAGATGAGCAGCCGGATAAATTCCATGGTGAATGGTTAATCACAGGTGATATTGCGAAAATCGATTCTGAGCAGTATTTGATCATCGCTGACAGATCAAAAGATCTCATCAAATCTGGGGGAGAGTGGATTTCTTCAGTTGATCTTGAAAACCATATCGTCGCGCTTGAAGGAGTTCGACAAGCAGCTGTCGTGGCTCACCCTCACCCCAAATGGGACGAGCGACCAGTCGCCTTGGTTGTCGCAGTAGAGGGTGCAAACACGACAGGCGAATTGATCTTGGAGCATTGCTCAACGATTTTCGCGAAGTGGCAACTTCCGGACGATGTCATATTTGTTGACGAACTTCCCTTAACTTCTACCGGGAAAATAGATAAAAAGATGATTCGTAGCAATCTCGCCAAAGAAAACTACGAGCTGCCGGATCTAAGAACCGGATAGTTTTTAGGAAAGGCTCTTGCGGGGCACTCAGATAAGGTTTAGCTGAAACAAAAAACGCCAATGAGAAGATTAACTAATTTTTCTTTCCGTCCATCGCTTAAAAATCATGTGCGATCAAACTTAAGTGACTTTAAGGATTTACGACAATCAACTGAGGGGAAAAAACAAGCCGCAGTTGCAATTACAATATGCCAATTCGAAGGCGAATCCTCCGTAGTCGTAACGCGGCGATCATCAAAATTAAAAGAACATAGCGGACAGTGGGCCCTGCCTGGGGGAAGGGTTGACGACAATGAAACATTTATAGCTGCGGCTCTCAGAGAACTCGAAGAGGAAGTTAATATAAAGGTAGAAGATGAAGCCGTGTTAGGTACTCTCGACGATTATGTAACTCGATCCGGCTACGTCATTACCCCGATCGTCATCTTCGCAGACCTCAAAAAAAATCAAATAGTAGGCAATCCCTCGGAAGTTGCCTCAGTTCATTTTTTCTCTTTTACCGAATTGAATAGAAAGGACTCGCCGAACTTAGAAACTATTCCCCAAAGTGATCGACAAGTGCTTTCCATGAATTATCTGGATGATCGAATTTATGCGCCAACAGCCGCAATGCTCTACCAGTTTCGCGAAGTTGCGATTTTAGGGAGAGCGACACGCGTTTTGGATTTTGATCAACCGCTTTTTGCGTGGCGATAGATAAACCGGTCAAAGTTAATCAGCAATGGAGGGAGAAGAAGAAAATCAAATAGCAGGGCGATCGTAATAACGATCCCAACCATATAACCAGGATCACTATTCATCTTGAAATCGGAAATTCCTAGCATGGAAAAACCCACTACAAGAACCAAGGTTGTAATAGCTAAAGCAACTCCAACGCTACTGAACGCATACCTAACAGCATCCTCCGGCGACCTGGTTTCTCGAGCGCGAAGATATTTTGTTAAAAAATGAACCGTGTCGTCAACGACTATCCCCATAGTGATTCCAAGCACCATCGCAAGAGAAAACCCTACTTCACCTGAAAGTAAATACCAAACACCAAAACCTGTTGCTCCTGGCAGAAGATTCGGCAAAACGCTTACCAGTCCCATTTTTATTGATCTAAAAGAAATCATTAGCGCAATTGTGATCAAAAAAAGCGCTAGGAATGCACCTTTAACGCCCCCCAGCATGGTGCGAATGCCGATGTGCGTGAACATTAGAGAAAGGGCTGATCCTTCTTGGAAAAGATCAGGCGAGTTTTCTTTTAACCAATTTTTTGCCCTCTCTTGTATTTCAATGAACTCGTAAGTCTTAAGGCTGGGGAGCGAAACTATCATTCGAGATGCAGACTTATCGAAGCTCAGCATGTTATTGAGATCAAGGCCCAAGGGAAGAGACAACTCATAAAGCAGTAAATACTGAGACGACAATTCTTTTGTTTCTGGTACCTTGTAATACTCTTTCTGATTACTGTTTAATCGCTGATTTAACTGCTTTAGGACGTCGGTATAAGTATTCACGTGTGTGACGTGCTCTTGCTCTCGATACCATTGAGCAAATTTCTCTACCGTATTCAAATATTCAGGATCGGTCACGCCCTGCGATTTCTTCGTATCAAGAGAATATTCAATTCGATACAATCCTCCTAGATTTTCATCAGTAAAATCAGTATCAGTCCTTATTGGGGTGCCCTCAGCAAAGTATTTACTAAATTGATCACTTACGACATTCAAAGGGGCTAATGACATCAAAAAAATCGCGGTCAAAGAGGTCCCGACAAGTAAACCATTTCGATTTCTGATCACCCAATCAGCAAAGGTTTCCATGAAAGATTCCGAACGAGATGGACTCAAGCCAACTCGATTTGGTAATACCGAGGTGAACGCGGGCAAGAAAGTTAGAGACAAGAAAAAAGCCAGGCAGACCGCAAAACCCACTATGTTCCCAATTTGTTGAATCGGAGGCACGTCTGCTAAAACATTCAAACTAAAAAAACCAATCGCCGTAGAGACGCTTGTTAGAAAGATAGGCTGAAGGTTCGCTATTATCGATTCCACTAAGGCAGTGTTTTTATCTGATCCTTTTCTGAGCTGTTGATAGTAAGCGACCATAAGATGAATGCCGTGAGCGACAACTACAGTTAATATTATTACGGGAATATTCGAAGAGATTGGAGTAAGGGAGAGCCCCAACCAACCTGCCAAACCCATCGCCGAAACAAGGGTTAAAAAGGTCGTGACTACGATAGCAATTACGCCGGAGATAGCTCGCAAAAGAATAACCATGAGCGTAATCACAAAAATATACATTAACGGGGTTTGAGTTTTCACGTCTCTTAGACCGGTTTCAGCGAAACTCGCGCTAATAATGGTAGACCCTGTGACGTAGACATTTAACCAATCATAATCCCGGATCAATTGATCTTTTTTAGCCCACGCCCAATTTGCTTTCTTAACAGCTTGGTCTTCTTCCCCATCAAAGTGCAAATCAATATTGATACCTGCGACTCGACCGTCTTCGGAAACGAGGCGATTGAGGATTAAAGGCTCATTAAGAGCGATGGTTCGAATGCGATCTAAATCCTGAACAGACAGATTTTCTGCCGATGGAATTAGCTTATCGACTAGGAGATCATCATTATCTGCTACAGTATGCTGATAATTGGTTACTGAATCGACTCTATTTACATATTCGGTTGTCCAGGCCTCCTCTGTGAGCTTTTCAATCACTAAAAGAGTCTCAGGAGTGAAGATGTCTCCTTCTTTAGGTGCAAGGACGAAAAAAATATTTTCTACTCGAGTAAAAGTATCTTCGAGCTCCTCAAAAGCCCGTAATTGCGGATTTTTTGGGCCAAACATGTCTCTCGATTCTTGAGAGATCGTCAAGAATTTAACGCCGAAACCAAGTGGCA
>CAJXEC010000075.1 GCA_913052165.1 uncultured Rhodospirillaceae bacterium | reverse complement strand
AGCCAGATATAAACCGGCAAACCCAGTGAAGACCACCAAAGACATCACTCGTGGCTTAAGAAGTGCGAGATAATCTGACACAGCACCCCCGTCCAGATATAAATGTCTCGCGTTCGTATACCCTAAATTGAGCTGCGGTTCGCTCACGATACCTCCGTTGGACTCCTAGCTTTAAACCCTACTTAATTTCAGGCAATTCGTCGTAAGAATGGAAAGCGGGTGGAGATGGAAGAGTCCACTCCAACGTAGTTGCACCCTCGCCCCACGGGTTTTCGGCAACCTTTGCGCCTGCAGAGAACGTGCGCCACAGGACTAGCAGGAACAGAAAGACACCAAAAGCGGATATGTAAGAACCAACCGAGGAAATCATATTCCATCCGGCATAAGCATCAGGATAATCAGGAATACGCCGAGGCATACCCGCTAAACCCGCAAAGTGCTGTGGGAAGAAAGTAAGATTTACTCCGATAAAGGTGACCCAAAAATGTAATTTAGCTAGGCCCTCTGGATACTCGCGACCGCACATTTTAGGTAACCAATAGAAGAAGCCACCGAAAATCGCGAACACCGCTCCAAGCGATAAAACATAATGGAAGTGGGCAACGACATAGTAGGTATCATGCAGTACGGTATCCACTCCTGCGTTAGCCAATACCACACCTGTCACACCTCCGACTGTAAACAAAAAGATAAAGCCGACAGCCCAAAGCATGGGTGTCTTAAATTCGATAGAACCTCCCCACATTGTTGCGATCCAGCTGAAAATTTTAACGCCGGTCGGGACAGCAATGACCATTGTTGCAGCAGTGAAATAAGCTTTTGTATCGACGTCCATCCCTACCGTGTACATGTGGTGAGCCCAGACGATGAACCCTACGAACCCAATTGCTACCATCGCGTATGCCATTCCAAGATATCCAAAAACTGGCTTTCTTGAAAAGGTCGATACGATTTGGCTTACAATACCAAAACCCGGCAAAATCAGTATGTAGACTTCAGGATGACCAAAAAACCAAAATAGGTGCTGAAACAGAATAGGATCACCACCCCCGGCTGCATTGAAAAACGTCGTCCCAAAGTTCCGATCTGTAAGCAACATTGTTATTGCTCCCGCTAAGACTGGTAGGGACAAGAGAAGTAAAAAAGCAGTAACCAAAATAGACCAAACAAATAGTGGCATTTTATGCAACGTCATACCGGGGGCGCGCATGTTTAGAATTGTCGTTATGAAATTAACAGCCCCTAAAATCGAAGACGCCCCCGCGAGGTGCAGAGCAAAAATTGCTAGGTCCACAGCGGGACCAGGTTGACCCACTGCGGAGCTTAGAGGAGGATATATTGTCCATCCACCCCCTACGCCAGTGCCTCCTGGGGGACCGGCCACAAATGGTGAGGCCAAAAGCAAAAGGAAAGACGGCACTAACAACCAAAAACTGATGTTGTTCATGCGAGGAAAAGCCATATCCGGCGCCCCAATCATCAGGGGAACAATCCAATTACCGAAGCCACCAATCATTGCTGGCATGACCATGAAAAAGATCATTATCAATCCATGCGCAGTGACCAATACGTTATACATATGGTGATCGCCGCCGAGGATCTGGTTGCCCGGTTCGGCTAGCTCCATACGGAACAACACAGACATACCAAGACCTATTAGTCCGGCAAAAATTGCAAAGATTAGGTACATGGTACCAATATCTTTGTGGTTAGTGGAGTAAGCGTAGCGCTTCCAACCGGTGGGATGATGATCTTCTTGCCCGTGTGCGACGTCTGCGTTGCTCATTAGAAAACTCTCGTCTTTGCTATCAGCGATTGTGATTAGTTAAAGTTGCGACCGTCGGAGAACCTAAATTTCCGGAATCAGCCACTTGTTTTTTTACCCATTTTTCGAAATCTGGTTTTGAAACCACTTCGACACGGATTGGCATAAAACCGTGCCGAGACCCGCAGAGTTCGGAACATTGACCATAATACGTCCCAATCTTCTCTGCTTTGAACCAGGTTTCATTCAGGCGACCAGGTACGCCGTCGGTTTTAACTCCAAACGCTGGAACAGCCCATGAGTGCAAAACATCCCCTGCTGTCACTTGAACCCGAACTGTAGTATTCACCGGAACGACTAAACTATTGTCTGTGTCCAGCAGCCTTTTGTAATCGTCACCAAATTTAGCTTTCCACATATTTCTATCTTCATCGCTCATCTCGGGATCTCGTAAGTCCACGACATTTGCGTCGAACGAGGCATTCCCATGATCGGGGTATTCGTAAGACCAATACCACTGATAACCAGTGGCCTTAATCGTCATGTCTGCTTTAGGAACAACATCAGAAAAATAGAGCAATTTAAAGCTAGGGACTGCGATAACAACCAGAATGACGACTGGCACGACAGTCCAAATCATTTCTAAAGCTGTGTGATGTGTGGTTTTGCTTGGAGTTGGATTTCGTTTAGCGCTGAACCTCCACATCGTGTAGACAAGTAGCGCTAACACAAAAACAGTGATGAGCGTGATGATTATCAGCAATAAATTGTGAAAATCATTAATATCACGCATCACGGCGGTCGCCGCTTCCTGAAAACCCATTTGCCAATCCCGAGCGTAACTTGCAACTGCGTTACTGCTAAACAGAACACCAAATAAACCCAGAATTGTTGAAAAAACTTTTTTAACCTGCATTTTTCTCGCTAGTCCGTGATTACTCCATTATCAGCCGCTCTGCCGCCGGTGGACCGAAAACTATACCACCGATGACTCCGAAACAACCCAACTTGTATAGGTTTATTGTAAGGCTTTCAGGCGGGGATCGCATGGCCTTTTATACTGGTCGCGACCCTATGTCGCAGACTTCCCGTCAGGCTAAAAAAAAATATTTTTTGGTCAAACAAGCTCGGAAAATCGCTGAAAATTTTTTTTCAGGTGACGAGAGAAAAAATTGCCCTCATATTGGGTTTATTGGATTAATTCAAAGGAAAAGAGCTTGTCTAATTTATCGCGAACGGACGACTTGTTTTTCAACAAACATGATCTGGACCATAGCCGGACACAAAAAGTGGTCGATGACGCGCTAAACGGAATCGATGACGGCGAACTGTTTCTTGAGCACCGTCAAAGTGAGAGCCTCGCTTTTGATGATGGGAGACTCCGAAACGCTTCGTTCGACGTAACGCAAGGTTTCGGTTTGAGGGCTATTTCGGAAGATACCGTAGCCTACTCACATTCGACGGAAATCTCTGAAAACGCCATAAAGCGAGCTTCAAATACTGTTAGCGCCATTCGTTCAGGACACTCAGGGTATACTGCATTGGCGCCCAATGCCCCGAACGCTAGCATTTATTCAGATGACAATCCGCTGGAACAAGTTTCTTTCGAAGAAAAAGTAAATTTGCTTGCAGACATTGATCGTTACACTAGAGCGCTCGACCCCAAGGTCAAACAGGTATCGGCTGTCCTATCTGGCGAGTGGCAAGCAGTCCAAATAATACGATCAGGCGGCATTAGAATGGCAGATATCCGCCCTCTAGTCAGGCTGAACATATCAGTGGTTGTTGAGGATGGGAAGCGAATGGAGACAGGGGGACATGGGTTAGGAGGCCGCGTTTCATATTCAGAGTTCATACAACCTGACTCTTGGCAAAACCAAGCGAGAGAAGCTTTACGCGTAGGTTTAGTAAATCTGGACTCTGTCGACGCACCCGCAGGAGAGATGGATGTAGTCCTGGGGCCTGGATGGCCTGGTATATTGTTACACGAGGCTATTGGGCATGGGCTCGAAGGAGATTTTAACCGCAAGAAAACCTCAGCTTTTGCCGGGCTTTTGGGTCAAAGAGTAGCGGCGGATGGTGTCACTGTTGTCGATGAAGGCAATCTATCTAACAGGCGGGGCTCGCTAAATGTTGATGACGAGGGAACTCCCTCAGGTCGGACTGTCCTGATTGAAGATGGAATTCTGAGAGGATACATGCACGATCGCCTCAATGCGCGACTGATGGGTGATGCACCTACAGGTAATGGGCGTAGGGAGAGCTTTGCTTGCGCTCCGATGCCGCGAATGACCAACACATACATGCTCTCAGGTGATAAGGGTCCAGAGGAAATTTTGTCGTCCGTAAAGCGGGGCTTGTACGCAGTAAATTTTGGCGGAGGCCAAGTCGATATAACCTCCGGGAAGTTTGTTTTTAGTGCTTCTGAGGCATACTTGATTGAAAATGGCAAAGTCGGTGCGCCAGTCAAAGGCGCTACATTGATAGGTAATGGCCCAGATGTTTTAACAAGGGTCGCGATGGTAGGAAATGATCTTTCCTTGGACCCAGGTGTTGGTACTTGCGGTAAGGACGGCCAAGGCGTCCCTGTAGGAGTTGGACAACCAACAATCCGTGTTAACAATCTCACGATAGGCGGGACTGCCGCCTGAACAATATCTTATTAATTTTTTGTGGGTCGTTGGTAAGCTTTTAAGTAAAAAATAGAAAATTTATCCCGGCGCTTAGTAACTAAACTCCGAGAAAACTTTGTTGGGGTCTTTACCCCAGTCGTCCTCGTATCTCATCAGCATTTCATCCCCTGGTGTTAGGCCGCTATCGGCGATTTTAAAAAGAGGCCCCAGAAAACCAGTTTCATCTGCCCCACGAGCATCAATTTTTCTCCGGTTCCTAAGACCAAGAGCGGCAACCTCCAAAGTCTGTTGAGCCAATCCCTGAACAGTTCCTCCTTTGAAAGAAGTTTTAAGCGCTGTTTTTGGTACCTCTTGCCTCAAATAATTGTGATCATCGAGGCCCCATTTTTTTACTATATCCCAAGCTGAGTCGAGCGCCGTTTGATCATACAAAAGGCCCGTCCACAGAGCCGGAAGAGCACAGAGACGCTTCCACGGTCCACCATCGGCTCCCCTCATCTCGAGAAACTTTTTAAGCCTGACCTCTGGAAACAATGTTGTTAAATGATCAGCCCAATCGCCCTCAGTGGGGGTTTCCCCGGGTAAACCCGGCAAACTACCTTTCATAAATTCCCGAAAAGACTGTCCAGATACGTCTAAATATTTTCCCTCTCTATAAACAAAATACATTGGGACATCCAAGGCATAATCGACGTAACGCTCGTAACCCATGCCATCTTCAAAAACAAACGGCAGAATTCCGCATCGATCTGGATCTGTATCTTCCCAAACATGGCTACGTGAGGAGACAAAACCGCTTGGCATACCCTCTATAAACGGAGAAGCCGCAAACAATGCTGTCGCTATTGGCTGCAACGCCAGAGCCACCCGGAACTTTTTTACCATATCCGCCTCCGAAGCAAAATCTAGATTGACCTGTACAGTCGCAGTTCTAGTCATCATATCAATTCCAAATTTTCCAACCGAGGGCATATAGTTCCGCATCACTTGGTAACGGCCCTTAGGCATCCAATCTATATCATCTCTCTTTGCTGTAGGATGGAATCCCATCCCGATCAGCCCGAGACTAAGCTCCTGAGCAACTTCTTTGACCTGCGCTAAATGATTGTGCACCTCATTACAAGTTTGATGAACGGTCTCTAGTTGGGCCCCTGCCAACTCAAGCTGCCCGCCAGGCTCTAACGTAATAGCACAACCATCATTGTGGGTTAGCGCTATTATGTTTTCATCTTCAACCACGGGTTGCCAGTCAAAACGGCGCAACGATTCTAAGAGAGCTCTAATCCCAAAATTCCCGCCGTAGGGAGCGGGAATAAATGTGTCTAGATTATAGACAAATTTTTCATGTTCAGTTCCTATTCGCCACTCATCAGGGCTCCGTTCCCCATTTGCGATATAGGTAATCAGATCTTGCTTACTGGTAATCTTATTTCCGGGCGATGAGGGTGGAGCAGCCATAGATTCATTTCCCACGTTATTGAATTTTCACTGAGTGTTGTAAGCCCAATCACCCAGGACAGACTGCCAACAGGTCAGCGCCGCCACAACAGCAGTATCCGTTCTGAGAATACGTGGGCCTAAGCTGACAAACACAGGGTTAGCTTTTTGCTGGATCTGGTCAAGTTCGCACTCAGAAAATCCACCTTCTGGACCAACAAGAATTGCCCATGAACCCCGCTCTTTAACATTTTTCAGGGCGTTTAATATAGGTGGCCGTCCAATTCTATTATCGCAAACAAGGAGTTGCCGTTCACCCGGCCAAATATTGATTAATTGCGATAAGTTTTCCGGTTCCCGAACCTCGGGGATCACAAGCGCACCGCATTGCTCGGCCGCCTCTATAGTATTTGACTTAAGCCGATCTATATTGACCCGACCCACCCTTGTAAATTCCGTGAATACCGGCTGGATAGCCGAGGCCCCGAGCTCAGTAGACTTCGAAGCGATAAAGTCAATTCTAATCTTCTTAACCGGAGCAAAAAGCAACCACACATCTGCGGAGGCAGTCAATTTTTTTGTACACTCCAAGACAAGAATGTTACACCACCCACGACCGAACTCCTCTATTTGCCCTCTCCATTCACCATTCACTCCGTTAAAAAGAAGGATAAAATGTCCTGCCTTTTGGCGCATGACATTATTAATGTAGTGCGATTGCTGGGACCCCAGGGCTATCGAAGCACCAGAAAAAAGCTCGACTTCTGTATAAAGGCGGATGGAGGGCATGATATAAAGACGACTAATTTACAGTGAAGAAAAAAACTAGGGGCAGTATAAACCATGGGACGATCACCTAAAACGTCGGTTGAGACTGAAAGTGATATTCCAGTGGATAATTGGGTGGAGAGGTACACTCCCGTATCATTGCACCCTTATATTCGATTAGCCCGTTATGACAGACCTATCGGCACTTGGCTTCTACTTTTCCCATGCTGGTGGAGCATAGCTCTGTGCTATGAGAGTCAAGACGACCTTTGGCTATTTATCACGTTTGGATTTGGTGCAATTGTGATGCGAGGAGCAGGCTGCACTTTTAACGATATATTGGATAGAAACATTGATGCTCAGGTGGCACGTACCAAAGATCGTCCACTTCCGAGCGGTCAAATCACAGTGAAAAGGGCAGCATTGTTTTTACTTGTTCAATTAATTGTAGGGCTTTTTGTTCTGCTATCTCTTAATATTTTCTCATGGATAATTGGGGCTGCCGCCTTGTTGCTCGTATTCACTTATCCCTTAATGAAAAGAATTACATTCTGGCCGCAGCTTTTTCTGGGTTTCACGTTCAATTGGGGGGCACTGCTTGGATGGGCAGCCGTGAGAGGGGAAATCAACGAGCAAGCTTTGTGGCTTTATGCTGGAGGGATCTTTTGGACCCTTGGATACGATACAATTTACGCGCACCAAGATCGGGCGTACGATTCAAAAGTGGGCGTAAAGTCAACCGCTAGAAAATTTGGCTTAAGCAGCAAACCCTGGTTATTTGGTTTTTATTCACTAGCCCTAATAATGTTTTTTCTGGCTGGCTTTTCACTGAATTTAAACTGGGTCTTCTACCTATGTTTGTGGATCGCATCCTTCCAATTATTTTGGCAAATTTGGAGCGTCGACATACACAGCCCTAATGACTGCTTAAGAAAATTTCAATCAAACAAAATTTTCGGCTGGCTTTTCCTCGCCGGTATTCTTGCTAGCAGAATTTCTTAAACCCGAAGGTCAGGAGAAGACTTGTCCTTAATGGACCAGCAACCACAGGGAAATCAGTGGTTATAGTTGATGTCTATTTGAGAATACTCAAATCAACAATTAGTGTTCGATCGAAAGTGGGCTGTAACGCTCTCTTTGCCAAAAACTTTATCCTACTGGTACGAGTCGATGCCTCCTCAATTGTCTCAAGCACGAATGTTTCGATTTCTTTTCCCGCGTCGGTAATATCTCGAACAGCTTCTTGCGCCTGCAATTGTGTTGCTTCATCAAAGTACCTGTTTTTCGCGGGAATCTCAGCCAAAGCTAATGGGCTGCCTTCTATATTTAAGCAACCATTACGAGCGGTGTATGCGTATGCCGTATTAAGTTCAAATCCAAATTCTGTTTTAATTTCAAGTCCGTTTAACTTATCAAAACAATAATTGGATTCTGTTTGATGCATCCGAGAGAGCTGGATCTCTGTCAGCCATAACACAAATATCGTAACGAAAGTTCCGGGCGAGGATTGGAAAGTTGCAGGGACTGACCCGTATTCCGCCAAATGTGCGGCGTAAACCACATCAAAATTTTTTAATATTGCCCGTTCTGCAGGTATCTCTCCTGAGTCAGAAAGACCTTTATACTTGCGGATAAGTTGTGAAGGTGATTGGTTTGAACCCAACGCGAGTACCGGCAGTTTCGATCGAAAGTCATCACTCACCTCCCCCAAAGATTGAGTCTGGTCGACAGTAAACATGAACGAAGAACGAGGAATTTCAAACGGGTAAGAAAGCGCAAAATCGATCACTTCTCTCATAGTATCGCCTCGCCTAAAAAACCCTGGTCGAATGTTACACTATACTCATGACAGATAAATGTTTAGGAATATATCTATAGCCTGTATTGATTAGAACACTTGGTCAAATGACTTTTGATAGTCTAAGAGATTTTATTCTTGATCTGGAACGGCGGAATGAGCTCATTCGAGTTTCTGAGCCAGTGTCCACCGTCCGTGAAATGACAGAGATTCAAACGAGGCTGCTGTCAGATCGCGGACCCGCTGTAATTTTCGAAAACTCAATAAAGGCTGATGGAACGAAATCCGAAATCCCAGTTCTTGCAAATCTTTTTGGCACAGTGGAACGCGTAGCCCTTGGAATGGGCCGCTCTCGAGAAGAACTCCGTTCATTTGGAGAACAGCTCGCATTTTTGCAACAGCCGGATCCCCCGTCTAACCTCCGTGAGGCTAAATCGATGGTTCCACTCGTCAAACCTATTTTAGCGATGAAACCCAGGACTGTTAGACGCGCACCTTGCCAAGAGATCGTCTTAGAGGGTGAGCAGATAAATTTAAATACCCTTCCTATCCAAACGTGTTGGCCCGGAGAACCAGCACCGCTGATTACTTGGCCTATCGTAGTAACCGAAGACAATGGTCGCATGAACCTTGGAATTTACCGCATGCAATTGTTGTCTAAAAATAAAACCTTGATGCGGTGGCTTGAACATCGAGGAGGTGCGGCAGCTCTAAAAAGCGCTTCGCAACGAGGAACTGATCTTCCCGCGGCAGTCGTTTTAGGTGCAGATCCTGGAACAACCATCGCTGCGGTGGCACCTGTTCCCGAAAAACTCTCCGAGTACGAATTTTCCGGCCTTTTGCGGCGGAAAAAGTTATCTCTCGTAAAGTGTAAAACAGTCCCCTTATCTGTGCCTGCAGAGGCGGAGATTGTGCTTGAAGGGCACGTTAGTGTGACAGACTATCAATCCGAGGGTCCCTATGGTGACCACACCGGCTTTTATAATTCCGTTGAAAAATTCCCAGTGTTTACTGTCAGCGCTGTTACAATGCGGCAGAACCCCCTCTATCTTACTACCTTCACTGGTCGTCCTCCCGATGAACCATCCACTTTGGGCGAGGCTCTTAATGATGTTTTTGTTCCATTATTTATCAAACAATTTCCTGAGGTTGTTGATTTTTGGCTACCGCCTGAAGCATGTTCTTATCGCATAGCGGTAGTCTCCATAAAAAAATCGTATCCCGGGCATGCAAGACGGATCATGTTAGCTGTATGGTCTTACCTCAAGCAGTTTACCTACACTAAATTTGTAATTGTTGTAGATGACGATATTGATGCGCGAAATTGGCAAGATGTGGTGTGGGCAGTTGCAACGCATACCGATCCATCGAGAGACACCCAATTTTTAGAAAATACGCCTATAGATTATTTGGATTTTGCCTCCCCCTACTCAGGCCTTGGATCCAAAATGGGTATCGACGCCACTACAAAGATTCCCCCAGAAACGCAACGTGAGTGGGGTAAAAAAATTCGCATGGATAATGCAACTATCAGCAAAATAGACTCTATTTGGCCTGACTTAGGCTTGCCTGGTTCGGGCAAGTCGATTTGGTAAAATAATGAAAGACATTGGGAAGCCAAGTTATGGATTATAAATCAAATTCTTTAGATATCCTTGACGACATTATTGGTTCGGCGAGGGATTTTGGTGCTGAAGCCGCCGATGCAGTGATGTTTGACTCAGCATCAATAGAATTTGGCGTGCGCTTGGGTAAAACCGAAAAGTTAGAGAGGGCAGAGAGCCGCGATCTTGGACTAAGAGTGTTTATAGGAAAACGGCAAGCTGTAGTATCCTCCACCGATCATTCAGACGAAAGCCTCAAAGAGATGGCTGAAAGATGCGTAGCAACGGCCAGAACCGCACCGGAGGACCCTTGGTGTGGGCTAGCAGAGAGATCTCAGCTCGAAAACGCACCACCAGACTTAGATTTATTTGATCGTCATGAACCATCTATAGAAAAGATAAAATATACAGCGCTCGAGGCCGAGGATGCTGCCAGGTCAGTCGCTGGAATTAGCAACTCAGAAGGTGCAGATGTAGGTTGGAGTCGTTCAAACATATCGCTAGCGACGACAACTGGATTCTCGCAAACCTACACGGTTACCAGTCAAAGTTTCTCCGCTTCGGTACTCGCCGGTGAGGGCACCGAAATGGAGAGAGACTACGATTTTGCTTCTGCAGTACACTGGGATGACCTTCCTTCACCATCATCGATCGGCAGGAGCGCGGGCGAGCGAGCGGTGAAGCGATTAAACCCCAAGAAAATGTCCACTACCCAGGCCCCCGTCATCTTTGACCCCCGGATTTCAGGCGGACTAATCAGGCATTTATTGGGGGCGATCAATGGGTCAGCAGTCGCACGCGGTACATCTTTTTTAAAAGATCGATTGGGACACCAGATATTACCACCGAGCGTCTCGATCATG
Organism: uncultured Rhodospirillaceae bacterium; assembly: GCA_913052165.1. Taxonomy (GTDB): domain Bacteria; phylum Pseudomonadota; class Alphaproteobacteria; order MPNO01; family UBA2964. The sequence goes on along the minus strand of CAJXEC010000075.1, from coordinate 1,407 downwards.
GAGGATCCCAGACGTCCGAGAGGTCAACGCTCAAAACCGTTTGACGCCGAAGGCCTTCCTACAAGAGCAAAACCATTAGTCAACGAGGGTATATTAGAAACCTGGATTCTAGACTTATCTTCAAGCCGACAACTAGGTTGCTCAAGCACCGGCAATGCTTCGAGAGGCACCGGCGGACCCCCAGGACCCGCGGCAACCAATGTCTGGATGCCAGCAGGTGACGCCTCCCCTGCGGGCTTGATATCGGATATCCAAAAAGGCTTCTATGTTACAGAGCTGATTGGAATGGGCGTTAACGGAGTGACAGGAGACTATAGCAGAGGGGCAAGCGGATTCTGGATTGAGAATGGGGCTGTAACCTTCCCAGTAAGTGAGATGACGATTGCGGGCAATCTCCGTGACATGTTTTTAGCACTAACGCCAGCAAATGACCTCGTTTTTAAGTATGGTAATGATGCACCAACACTAAGGATTGATGGAATGACAATCGCTGGGTCATAGGCATTATTTACTATTTTTTGCGCACCCGGCCAAACATGCATCGGCCGCGCTGAAAAATCTGACAAGATCAAAAAAGAAATGACAAAAAATTGGTTGAAATTGGCTTACACTCTAAGAAAAGCATTAAACCGCGCCGGTTTTGGTCTACCAGCAGGTAGGAAATGGCGGAAATAATTTGGGTTGGGAGGTAAAGGTAAGGCTCCCTGAACTTGGGCTGGCGTCGTTAACAGCCAAAGTTGATGCTGGGGCAAGAACACCAGCAAGAATTCTGGGCCTAAATTTGACCAAAATCGACTTTTTACGTTCCAAAACCGGACCTAAAGTTATAAAATTTAACTAATTACCAGATTTACCGAGTATCGAGAGAGCATCGGGCATCGAAGTCGCACATTTGATAGTAGAATTTATAAAAAAGCTTTTTGCCCACGCAAGTTTACTCGAAGCCCGTCAACAGCCCACAAAAAACTCGGCTTAGCTGGGAAATAATGTTATTTTTGAAATTTTGCGGGTCATTGGCTGCATGATATGTTGGCCAAAGAAGAGCGAAGGCCCATGACCGACGAAAAAGAAGTTCAAGTCAACCCGGCAGTCCTCCGTGACAGATCGACCGCAATGCTCGTATCGAGGTTGGTAAAAGATCAGGTGCGGCCGCATTTCCGTCGACTTGCTTTTGCAATCATTTGCATGGGGATAGTCGCGGGAGCAACCGCCACTAACGCTTGGTTAATGCAGCCGATGTTAGACAAGGTCTTTCTTGAGCGTGATTCAACAATGCTGTGGCTGATACCTCTAATTATATTGATAGTTGCCATTCTGAAAGGGATGGCCACGTATGGACAGTCTGTCACGATGAACCATGTCGGACAGCGAATTATTTCGACGGTGCAATTGCAGATGTATGCCCAT
>CAJXEC010000074.1 GCA_913052165.1 uncultured Rhodospirillaceae bacterium | reverse complement strand
GCCTCAGACGGTGGAGAAAATGTCCTATTAATAGATGACCTGGTCGACACAGGCAGGACAGCTAAAGCCGTGCGCAAGCATATTTCCGAAGCCCACTTTGCGACTGTTTATGTTAAACCTGCGGGGCGACCCATGGTAGATACCTATGTCACAGAAGTCAGCCAAGATACATGGATCTTTTTTCCGTGGGACACGGCGCTAAGCTTCGTGGAACCCATTATCTCTAAACCTTAGGGAGCAAATAGAATTGGAGAACGAACCAGACCAGTTAGCCTTTCAATCACTTATAAAGGTGCGCCCAGCGTGGACAGGAATACAACGGGCGTCCGATGTTCTGGAACTGGCTGAAAGGTCTATATTGCATGCGGGCCCGCCTTTTACTCTCGAAAACGAAATTCCTGCTCCGATCGCTAATTCCGCTGCCGTCGCGATTGTTTATGAAGGTTGGGCAAAAAATTTAACGGAAGCAACCACACTAATACAAACCGGTAAAATTAAATTTTTTCCAGCACAAGACAAACGCGTTGTGACACCGATGGCGGCGGTGATTACACCATCCATGAACCTTATTGAAATCTCAGATCTAAATGATGAAGCCTCTAAAATTTGGACCCCAATCAATGGAGGGGGAACTGGCGGGGATCCCGTTCCTCGTTATGGTAAGAAGAGTGAGGCAGCCCTCTCTTTTCTGCGACACCTAAACGGAGAAATAGCCTTTGGACTTGAGACTATCTTCCAACAACCCCTGGAATGGTATCCAATTATAGACGAGGCCCTAACCAAAGGAGACGATGGTCATTTATGCCATAACGCAGCTCATTCAATTTTAATCAGAGAGTTTTCAAGCTCACCAAATTATAAAAACATAAACCCCGAGGTAAGAGATTTTTTTGAAAAATGGCCTTTTATTCACCTTAATTATTGGATGGCTTGCTCTAAACTTGCGCTAATGAGCGCGGAAGGATTTCACGAGTCCTCGCTGATAACACATATGGGTGGGAATGGCTCAAATTTCGGCATAAAGGTAGCAGGTCTTCCCGACCGGTGGTTTTGTTATCAAGCATCACAGCCCATGGGAAATATTCGCGAACCATTTACAATTGAGACCACTTTAGGAGCGCTTGGTGATAGCGCGATCAGCGAAGCATTTGGGACTGGCGCTATGGCGCTTTCTTTTTCAGAAAGAATGCAGGAACTTCACCAAGGATTCTACGCACAAGAGGATTTATCTCTGCCTGAACTCCTTTTGATGGGTTCCCACCCGAAATTTTGCCACTCCCATCTAAAAGTCGGTCTATCGGCTAACAAAGTGATCTCAACAAGGTCAGTCCCGATTGTAGAACTTGGGTGCATTGATAAATATGGCGACAACGGTGGCCTCGGTGCTGGTATTTTCAAACCACCATTAAAAGTCTTCGAAAATGCTGTAAAAGCACTGGATAAAGGCCAGATCAGAAATTAATTAATAACAAACGTATAACATTCAGCTGAAAAGTTAATTCGGAAAGCAGGATCAAGATGAGTGAACACAATGGAAAAGATACCTACGATTTCGTACTCAAGGGAGCAAGGGTGATTGACCCCTGCAATCAAATCGATGGAATGCTCGACTTAGCCGTAAGTAACAACAAAATAGCAGGCATTGGAGAGAACCTTGGAGGTGCCAAAGAAACTCATGACGTAACGGGAAAAATTGTAGTCCCTGGCATGATAGATACACACGCGCACGTGTTTGAATACGTTAGCGGGCGTTTTGGACTTAATCCCGATATGGTCGGCGTTCAATCGGGAGTTGTTACTTTAATCGATCAGGGTGGGCCAAGTTGCATGACTTTTCCTGGTTTCCGGAAATTTATAGTCGAACCAGCCCAATCAAGGGTTCTCGCCTTCCTGTCTATTTACACGGTAGGTGGACTTGAGGGTCACTACTACCCGTATCTATATGGACCGGGTGGGATAGACGTTGAAGGTTGTGCACGAGCGGCTTTAGCGAACAAAGATTTAGTAAAAGGTCTAAAGGCTCATGCTGAAGGCGGTGGAATTTCCAGATGGGGGCTTGAAACACTTAAATTAGCAAAGGAAGCCGGAAAAGCATCGGAACTCCCAATATATGTCCATCTGGGGGAACTCTGGCCTCCCGAGGGTGAAATAAATCCAGACATGGATGACTACCTTCCGGAAATTGTAAATTTACTGGAGGAAGGCGATATTTTGGCGCATCCCTTTACCCGTCACCCAGGTGGTTTTGTAAATAAAAACGGTGAAGTTCACCCAATCATTTGGGAGGCCCTGAACAAAGGTGTTTTGATCGACATTGGCCACGGATCTCATTTTAGTTTCGATATGGCTGAGAAAGTAATCAATGCGGGTATCCTTCCTCACACACTTGGCGCCGATATGCATGGATATAACACCAGCGTGCCAAAGCCCCAAGGATCTCCAGACGAGCACCCCGACGATGAAATGCATCTTTTTGCGGGCGACACACGTTTCAGCCTTTGCAGTGCAATGACTGAACTGATGGCAATGGGAGTAAGCCTTGAAAAGATAATACCGATGGTAACGAGCAATTGTTCGAAAATGTTGGGAATGAACGGTGACCTTGGGACACTCAGCATAGGATCTTCCGCCGATATTTCAGTCCTAGAAATTGTCAAAGGAAAACATAAAATCGCTGACAATAGTGGCGTTTCCGTGACCGTAGAAGAGCGTATTAAACCAGACTCTTGCTATGTGGCAGGCCAGCATCACGTTGCCAACTCTCCTTTGCTTCCTATCTGACTGAGAGGGCCCTGGCTAAATTAATAACAACTACGTTAAGTTAAAATTCGGGAGCGTTAATGCCAAGTAAAGAAAGGCAAAGTTTGGTTGGGTCCTCAATATCTCGTTTGGAGGATCAGGGTCTCCTAACCGGAAAGGGACAATTCGTCGCGGATATCTCGTCCGAAAACACGGCACATGTCGCGTTTTTAAGAAGCAATATCGCCCATGGCATTATTGATAAAATTACGACTTGTTCATTAACTAAAAATCCAAACGTTCTGCTCGCTGCGACTGGTAGAGATATTGAAGGCACTTTACCTCCAATTAATGGGATGCAGGTAAAGGCGCCAGAAAAATGGGCGAATAGGGTGGCAAAATTTTTAAATATACCTTCGCAGCCTTTAATGGCTAATCAAAAAGTCCGCTACGTCGGTGAAGCTCTGGCCATGGTCGTAGCCAATTCCGATAACGTCGCAGAAGACTCATTAGAAGATATTACCTATTCCATTTCAGAGCTCTCCCCTGTTATGGACCCCTTTGAATCAATCACCAGAAGAGAAAATCTAGTTCACGATACCATACCTAATAATAAAGCAGCCATATTGGCCGATAAAAAGGGTGACTGTTCTCAAGCACTCGCAAATGCAAAACACAAAATAAAAAGAAGATTTAAACATCATCGGTATGCTGCAATGCCGATGGAATGCCGCTCTGTCTTGGCAGACTATGATCTAAAAACAGAATTCTTGACTGTTTGGAGTTCGACCCAAGTTGTCCACTGGTTAAAAAGAGAATTATCAATAGCTCTCCAAATACCAGAAGAAAAGATAAGATGTATAGCACCAAACGTCGGTGGTGGATTCGGAGGCAAAGGGCACGTCTATCCAGAAGAAATCCTAGTAGCGTGGGCCGCAAAATATTTAGCTCGACCCGTTCGATGGATTGAAGATCGAGGGGAACATATTCTTAATTCAGCTCATTCCCGTGACTGCATTATCGATACTGAGATTGGTTTTGATGACGAAGGCAAAATTCTTGCCTTAAAGAATGATATTCTGATCGACTCGGGAGCTTACACACCTGTTGGGGCTGGTGTTATCAGCAACTCGATTGCCCACAGTCTCGGCCCATACGCAATTGATCACTTTGAAGCCAATTGCGTTTTGTCTCTGACCAACAAAGCTCCAAACGCCCCCTATAGAGGGGCAGGCAGGCCAGAAGTTTGCTTTTCTCTCGAACGCGCAATTGATTGCGTTGCGCGCGAGCTTCATATGGAACCAACAGAAGTTCGGCTGAAAAATATGGTCCCAGCAGACAGAATGCCATTCGAAGTAGGGCTGACCTACCGAGATGGAGAGCCTATCGTATATGATAGCGGCGATTACCCATCTGCACTAAAAAAGACGATAGAAACCTTGGGTGGTATCAAACCGTTTAGAGTTCGGCAAGGCACTGCACTCAAACTTAATCGGTTTCTAGGAATTGGTTTTGCTTCCTATGTGGAAGGAACTGGAGTGGGGCCTTTTGAAGGGGTTAAAATCAAAATTGATACCCATGGGGATATAAGAGCCGACATTGGCGCTTGTGCACAGGGCCAAGGCCACAAGACTATTTTCGCGCAGGTACTCTCGGACGAGTGGGAAGTTCCTATTGAGCGGATCTCAATAACGCATTCCGATACCGCAGGAGTTAGACATGGATATGGCACTATCGCCAGCCGCAGCACGGTCACCGCCGGCAATGGCTTGATCAAGGCCTCAAAAGCCCTCAAAAAAAAGATGCTCTCCATGTCCGCTGAAATTTTAGAAGCTGATGAAGGCGATCTAGAGATTGTATCGTCGACCGTCAGAATAAAGGGAGTGCCAGGATCCGGACTCAATTTCCAGGATCTAATTGAAGAAATCCGTCCAGGTTGGAAACCCAGAAATGGTGATTACTTTGCGGAGCCCCTAGAAGCTTCAAGTCTTTATTACCCTCCAACGGTCACCTGGTCTTATGCCAGCCACGGGGCGGTCGTTGAGATTGACCCGGAGACCGGCCATGTAGAGCTGGTCGATTATGCAGTAACTCACGATGCTGGCCGGTTAATTAATCCGACATTAGCGGAGGGACAAGTTATTGGCGGAACAGTACAAGGCATAGGCGCGATATTGTGTGAAGAGGTTATGTATGACCCTTCGGGTCAAAACGTCACGGGGAATTTCACCGACTATACGATGCCCCGCGCAGATATCCTTCCTCATATTACACTTGTCCACAGTGAAACCCCCTCCCCATTAAACACCCTTGGAGTAAAGGGCTTAGGAGAAGGTGGGGCCATTGCTCCTCCCGCAGCTATTGCTAACGCCATCTCTGACGCACTTAGCCCACTTGATTATGAGTTAAATGAAAGCCGTGTAAGAATAATGGATTTGGTTAAGGCTCTCGATCAAAGAAAAAATTTACAACGGGTTTAGCGTCGGTCTGAAAACGTAGCTGGATTTGTGTCAATTTCTTCCATCTTCATGTAAAAAATTTGGGACTAATGCTCTTGGGATTTCTTAACCAAGAGCCTCCGCATCAAAACCGCCATGGAAAGGGGTAATCTGTCCATTCTCTGCCTCGAGAATAGCAGGCCAGAAATAGTTACTCGTCGGATCACAGGCGAGGTAAGCTTTCACAACAAGATCGATTATTTCGTTTCGAAATCACTCATATTTACCAAGTTAATCAGCGTATCACACAAAACCTTAGCACCGGCTACAAGGTCATCTTTACTAGTAAATTCATTTATATTGTGGCTAATCCCATCCTTTGAGGGAACGAAAATCATTCCAGATGGACAGTAATAGCTCATCTGTCTTGCATCATGTCCGGCTCCAGAAAAAATACGCCTGCAATCCAGGCCAAGATTATCTGCTGTTACTTCAATTACCTTAATAACATCCTGGTTAAATGAAATTGTATCGGCAGAAGCGATAGTCCACACTTCACCTTTACACGTTTTAAGGGTGTTTCTTAGTATGTCTGCAACGCGCTCTTCTGCCGAAGATAATATCTGAGTTTCAGGATGACGAAGATCTATCGAAAACAGCACTTCACTTGCCACTACAGACGGTACATTGGGTGATGGGTTAAACATACCAACTGTAAATCGCATTTCTTCGTCTGAAGAAAAAACTTCATATAAGCTGCTAATCGTTTTGCTTGCCTCTGCCATTGCATCTTTTCGCAATGAGTACGGGGTCGTACCTGCATGTGCTTCCTCTCCTGAGATTCTGACTCTCATTCGACGAACCCCTTGAATGCCTGTCACTGCTCCTATTGGAGTCGAGCAATTCTCCAAGATAGGCCCTTGCTCTATGTGCGTCTCAATAAAACAAAAAACTTCCCTTTCCAAAGGAACAAAATTGATTTCGGAAAATCGATCGTGAAGTTTTTGAAGTTCTTGAGCTACGGAAATGTCATTTTTATCCTTCACAGCTTCAATTTGTTCAATCGAACGGACGCCAACAAAGGCCTCGGATCCCATCATACCCGGAGCAAAACGCGAACCTTCCTCATTCATCCAAGCAACGACCTCTATCCCTCTATCCACACAAATACCACTCTCTGAGATAGCTGACAGAGCTTCTAGACCTGCGACAACCCCGTAAGCACCGTCGAATTTGCCTCCCGTCGGTTGTGAGTCCAAATGCGAGCCAGTCATAATTGGCGCTTTACTTTTATCACGTCCTTCTAGTGTAAAAAAAATATTACCTGCTTTATCCTGGGATATCCGGAAATTAGATTTAAGGGCCCATTGGATGCACAGTTCCCGCGCATCAAATTCTTCTCGGGTCAATGCTTGTCTGTTTACCCCACCGCCATCAATTGCGCCTATCTCGGCCAGTTCCATTAAATTAGCCCAGAGCCGGTCAGAATTCACATAATCAGAAGCGCGCAAAAAAAACTCCCGTCTTTTTTATTTGAGCCCGGACAACAATGCCGACTTTCCCATGTAATCTTGTTTAGATCTCCACCTTCCGGACTCCACCATCGCCAAGAAGTCTATTAGCACTCTGTTGGTCATATCAGGTTCCTCCAGGTTAACTGTATGGGCTGTTCTAGGAAAGACGCTCAGTCCAGCCATGGGCAATGTTCTCTTCAGGAATATAGATGGTTCGATACACCAGTCATCTTCATCACCAACAATTACTAATGCTGGGACTAGAAGCTCTTTGATTTCCTTTTCTAAGTCATAAAGTGAAGGACGAAGTCTTTGAACTCCCAACATAGTGAGCGAAGCACCCAGGGTTGAGTGACTTGCGAGCCTCGCCTTAAATTCAAGCCAACCCCTGTAATCTTTATTCTTAAATTGCTGCCGAAAGGCTCCCTCGGCATAAAGTTCAGCCATTCTCTCAGCACCCAATTCCACGTACTTATCTGATAACATTTGCGAGTCTTCCGAATACCCTTTTTGGAGATGCTTTGGAGCTCCGTAACCACAAGAAATCATAGTAATTGATGAGGCTTTTTTCGGATACATTAATCCAAAATGAAGTGCGGCAAAGGCCCCCATTGAGCACCCTACAATATGGGCTTCGTCAATTTCATAACCCTCAAAAATTGCATTGATATCCTCCGCGGCGATCTTTTGGGAGTAGAGCTCGGGGTCCTCCGGAACGTCTGATGGGGGGTAACCCCTTGCATTGAACGCAATACACTTGTACCTCCGCGATAACGCTGAGATTTGATTTGACCAACTCTGCAAGTTGTCAGCAAATTCATGAACGAAAATAACAGCGGGTCCATCACCTGCTGTTTCAGCGTATAATTTCGCCCCGTCGGATTGAATAAGCATTTGGTTACAGGGCCTTCACCTGACCACCGTCAATATCGAAAGATGCCCCCGTAATATATGTGGCCTTATCTGAGGCCAAGAAAACCACAAATGCGGCAAGTTCATCAGGATCTCCATATCTTTTAAGCACGGTCTCTTGAGTCAAAATAGCAGTAGCTTCTTCCACCGAAATCTCATCGTCCCGCGCCTTCTCCTCCGCGAGGTAAACCATTCTCTCCGTGGCAAATGGCCCGGGATTAACGGCATTACATAAAATATTGTGAGGCCCTCCATCTTCCGCGAGCGCCTTGCTTACATTTTGCAAAGCGGCATTAGAGAAGCCTGCCGTAATCGCATGTGCGTGGGGTTGGCGTCCATGAGTCCCTGCCATGAACAAGATCCTTCCACCAGCGCCCGAATCCCTCATTATTTTAAACGCCTCTCTTGCCAGCCGAATTTGGGCGAACACCTTTGTCTCAGCTGCGGCCCGCCACATTTCATCGCTCATCTCAACAAATGGGGCCGTGTCAGCGCCAGCCGAATTCGCTACGATAATATCCAGGCCACACTCTTTAGCTACACGCTCGACAAGATTGATAGACTGTTCGGGTGACGTCACGTCACAGATAACGCCCTTGACGGTGCCGGAGCCACAACCCTCCAGTACCGAAACGGCTTCGTCCAACCTATCTGGATTCCTACCTGATACGGTGACATTTGCCCCCTCAGCTGCGAAACATTTTGCTACAGAAAAACCCAACCCGCCACTTGCAGCGGTGACGATAACCGACTTATTTTTTAGACCAAGTTCCATCCTAAATCCTTTTTTATTTTCTATCCTTTTCAGAGCAAGTGGACAAAACACTTGGCAATTCCTCGCAAAGTCTCTCAACCCATGAAACTGGGACAGTGGTAGAAATTTTGAGAAAGAGCTCTTTGAGCACTTCACTATGGTAATTAGATGTCCGAATGAAAATTTCCCGTTTTAGAAACTCTGCCGCAATAGCAGTCGCGGTGACCCCAGTTGATTGGCAATCCACAGCCAGAAAGTTTCCGTTCGAGGGATAAACCACGGGATGCAAGCCCTCCACCATCTGCAGTACCTCAGCAATCATCTTTTGATTGCCTCTCTGCACAGTATTAACTTCATCTATCCACTCTTCTTTGACGGAAAAAGCAGCTATTGCAGCTCGCTGTCCAAGAACATTAGAACCCAAAATATTTGATTGATCCTGCAATAAAAACTCAAAAATAGGTGTATCGGCGATAATTGCACCCGTCCGAAGCCCGGCGATCCCAAGCCATTTACTAAAACTGTAAGTCGTAATGGTCTTCTTTGGTAAGATATCTCGCATTAAATGGTGATCAAACGCGAAGTCTCTATAGGTGCAATCATGTATGACCAGCGCGTCGGTTTCTTCTAAAACCTCTGCTATTTTTTTTAACTCATCACGCGTGTAGCTAGAGCCGAGTGGGTTTAACGGATCAATTAGATATAATATGGGATTGCTGCCCTGCGTCAGAGCCTCCCTCAGATCTGAAAGCTGGAGCTTATAGTCTTTTGAACCATCATATATAGGGAGCAATCGCACATTAGCACCCTGGTTTTTCGCAAAGTTAAGTGGCCATACCCAAGTGGGATCACTCGTGATTAATGTTGTTGGAGCATCCCCATACCTCTTGCAAACGAGGTAAAGGCCGTCGATAGCCCCATCCGTTATAAGAACCTTAGTATCAGGGGCAGAACTCTCTCCTACAACGTCACGCAAGATTAGTTCGCGAAGTTCCTCATAACCTTGGGGAGGTGCATAATTATTGTAAGTCTGATTGGAAACTGCTTTGAGCAACGCCTCTTTAACAGCTGGGTGAGCGGGAAGATGATTGGTATTTTGGCCCAGCCACAGCATTTTTTCTGTGCTATGAATCTCATCAAAATTCGTCAAAAAATCGCTATTGACCATGGACCAGAAACCCACACTACTCGGCAGACACTCCCGAGAATATCTTGAACGCAAAGAATTCAACGCAGACCAAAGCTGCGAACAAAATTAACCCAACAAACAATAGGAAGACGATCGCAGCGAGAGCGATAGCAGTCTCCAGCCCTGACGCTGCGAAACTGATCAAATACCCGATTCCCTGCTGCGCAGTAACAAACTCTCCTACAACCACTCCTATAATGGTGAGCGTCAGTCCTATTCTGAGGCCTGTAAAAATCAGAGGCAAGGCGAATGGCAATCTAACCCGGAGAAAGGTTTGCCACCGGCCAGCCGTCAAAGATTGGCACAATCTTAAATAATTACTACCTGTGTTTAAAAGACCAGTTGATGACGATACGACGATTGGAAAAATCGCCAAGCAGATCCCGTAAGCAACCCGTGCCTCGGTACCGATCCCAAACCAAAGAATAAACAAAGGAGCCAAGGCAATAGCAGGAATGAGCTGAAAGATCACTAAATTTGGGTATATCGCTCTCCGCGCAAAGTAGGACAGCGTAATAACACAACTAATTGATAACCCTAGTGTGCAAGCACATATAAAGGCGATAAAGCACTCATACAGAGTGCTCATTGCGTGGCCCGCCATAAAATCCCGATTGGCCTGGAGCACAGCTACCACATCTCCGGGTGGCGGCAAGATCACAGTCGGCACATATTTTTGATCAACAGCATATTGCCACATGATTATGACAAAAACGAAGAATGATATCGGTAATAGGACTTCCCGGGCGCTCGTTATTCCCCGCGCCCTGATCTTATCTAATATTGCCTCAAGCATTTTTGATTACTTACCGCATCCCTTTTATTTGTTGCCGAACCAAACCTCTAGCCGATAGCTGGCGTAAGCAATCAACGAGTAGAAAAACAAACCCACAAAACATAAAAACAGCACCGATGCTAACATCAAATCCGTCTCAAGTTTTCCGAAAGCCACCAAAATCAAAAATCCTAACCCCTGTTGTGAGGTAATGAACTCTCCAACGATTACCCCAATCATAGCCAGGGTAATACTCATTTTCATGGCACTTATCAGATAAGGCAGGGCAAACGGAAATCTAACCAAAAAAAGTGTCTGAAGTTTACTTGCAGTTAGCGAGTCACAGAGCCTTATTAGCGTCGGGTCTGTATTTTTTAAACCAGCTGTCATGCTGATGATGATTGGAAAGATACTAATAAAAACTGCGAAGCCCAACCTCGACTGAAATTCAATACCAAGCCACAAAACGAAAAGAGGAGCCCATGCAATTTTAGGAACAATCTGAAATCCGACGATATTTGGATAGAGCGCTTCCTTCGTCCATTTTGAATAGGTCATGAGAAGTGATAGACCTAATCCAACGATTGAAGCGATCACAAACCCACCCAAAGCCACAGACGCAGTGGGCAAAATATTACTGGTTAGTAGCGACCAATTATTAATTATCGCTAATGCAATTGCACTGGGCCGCGGCAGTATCGATTTTGGATAGTCGGTATACCAGGTGAGGAATTCCCAAATGCCAAGAATAGAAAAAAACAACAAAGCAGGCAGGAGAGCATCTCTTACCGAAGCAAGAGAGGAGGATTTGGTTTGCGTCGCAACTATCGAAGTCATGGAACCGGTAGTTATATTTTAGTGTTGAGAATCAATTTTACTGCGGAGATAACCACAGATTTCATTAAATTCTGCAGAGTCTACAATTGAGAAATCTCTCGGCCTCTCAAACGGCACTTTTAGATCCTCAATAATTCTTCCAGGCCTTGCACTCATTACCAAAACCCTGTCCGACAAGAATACTGCTTCACGAATACTATGGGTAACGAATAGACCGGTCTTCTTAAAGTCTTGCCAAAGGTCCATTAACACCTGATTCATCTCATCGCGAGTGATTGCATCCAAGGCACTGAATGGCTCATCCATGAGCAAAACCTCCGGGTCGTAAACGAGCGCTCTGCAAATTGCTACGCGCTGTCTCATTCCACCCGATAGTTGCGCTGGTTTTTTGTCAAGGAACTGCTCAAGACCCACCCTAGTTAAAAGATCTATCGCCGCCTTTTGGTATTTATCGCAATCCCTTTTCAAAATCCTGATCGGGAACAACACATTGTCGAGAGAAGATTTCCAGGGCAGCAATGTTGGATCTTGAAACATGAGACCAATATCCTCCCTGGGCTTTGTCATGGGTTTTCCACCCACAAAAACACCACCCGCGGTTGGCGTCTCCAAGCCCGCAATCATCATTAATAGGGTGCTCTTGCCGCAACCGCTCGGTCCCAGCAAGGAGACAAATTCCCCCTCTCGAACCCGGCAATCGATAGATTCTAACGCTATCGTTTGTTTTTTGCCAGGATTGAATATTTTTTGAACTTTGTCGGCAAGCACATGGGCGTCCGCTCGAAGTATTTCTTGATCAGTCATTAAACCTTTTTGTAACCTCAACTAATCTCGCACTACGAATCAAACTACCCATGTGCCTGCCTATTATTGGGTTAACCCAGCGCTTTTGCTCCTGGCGCACCAAGTTTTTTAATTTTCGCCAACTCCGAACCAGTGATTTTGTATTTGTTATCAATCATCTGGTCCAAATGCATGATTTTGCCCAAATCTGGCTTGGGATCGCCAGGCTTGGCCAAGTTCTTCACAACAAGGTCAACCATCCCTTGATATTTCTTCGGATCTACACTCCCAAGCCCGGTCGCAGAAATCTCCGGAGTGGTCATAATGTGCGTGTAGAGGTCGATCTCAATCTCAAATTGTTTCCGCT
>CAJXEC010000073.1 GCA_913052165.1 uncultured Rhodospirillaceae bacterium | reverse complement strand
AGGACTGGTGCCCGAGGTGGTCAGCTAGAGCTCTTATTCATCAAGAGCTGGGTAATGAGGCTATGAACGCCGGGAATTCAAAGAGCGCGGCAGAGCACTGGACCACGGCAGGCTTGATTTATCACTTCGGAAAATTTATGGCCGTTGAGTTCCCCGACCAGATGCGAGAGGCGCATCAAAAAGCAATATCTTGCCGAACCATGGCCCTCCCCCACTTAGCACCACCGGGAGAGCGTATAGAGATTCCTTTCGAAGGTAAATTCTTGGCCGGAAACCTCCGTATTCCTGATGGAGAAACGCACTGTGGTTTAGTCATACTGATCCCTGGACTGGAGGCCACGAAGGAAGAAATATTTGGGTATGAGCCTAACTTTCTAGAGAGAGGTCTCGCTACCATCGCCATCGATGGCCCGGGCCAGGGAGAGGCAGAATACGATTTTCCAATACGTCCAAATTACGAAACAGTAGCAGGTTCCGTTATCGATTGGGCAGAAGGTAGAGCAGATATAGATAGTGATCGGATTGGTATCTTTGGCGTAAGCATGGGAGGTCATTATGCGCCAAGGGCAGCAGCCATGGAGAAAAGAATAAAAGCATGCGTATCAATATCGGGGGCCTACTCTTGGGGCGAAAATTGGGACGAGAAGTCCTATATAAATCGCGAAGTTTTTAGGATTCGATCCCATTGCGCGTCCATGGAAGAGGCAAAAGAATATTCTAAAATCCTGACTCTAGAGGGAGTAGCAGAAAAAATCACCTGTCCAATTTATATTGTCGCAGGAGGCAGGGACAGGCTGACTGCTGTGGAGTCTGCGGAGCGCATAGCTGCAGAGGTTTCCGGCCCGAAGGTGTTATCTATTGTTGAGGATGGCAACCACGTCTGTCATAACAGGCCCTACAAAGTCCGGCCCCAAACCGCTGATTGGATGGCATCGCGACTAAACGCAAGAGGTTAATCTCATGGCTCAACATTATTCTCCTGATCTGGGAAAGGATGCAAATAGTCCATTTGCGCGCGACGCAGAGGGTAAATTAGTGAGGCGAAGTTTCTGGCTGGACCTAAGCGATCGATCCTTGGTGCTCGCCATGACCCAAGGGATTGGGGCGCCCCTAAACAACGAACAAAAACTTTTACATCTCCAAGATATTGGTCGAGATCATTTGATAGACCAAATATGCACTGTAGAAATTCTTCCGCCGGAGAGACCATAACGCAGCAGGGATATTAATTGTGCTGGTTATAGAGCGGCTCACTTATCGAGTTGGACAACGAGTCTTGCTTGATGGCGTGAACGCCACAATTAATCAGGGTAAGCACGTGGGTCTCTTCGGTAGAAACGGCACCGGCAAAACCACGCTGCTTAAAATAATAAAAGGGGAATTGGAACCGGAAACTGGAAGTGTCTTGATCCCAGGCGGAACAAAGATTGGCATAACCAGCCAAGAGGCACCTGCGGGACAAGACTCGATAATCAACTTTGTTCTCCAAAGCGACAAAGAATTATTATCTCTTCAACAAGAAGCTCGATCTGCCGGCGACCCGGCTCGCATAGCGGAAATCCATGACAGGCTCGAGCAGATTGATGCGAGCCGCGCTAAAACCCGAGCGGCTAAAATACTCGCAGGACTTGGTTTCTCAGAATCCTTACAACAGCAAACCTGTAACAGTTTATCTGGTGGCTGGCGAATGAGGGTAGGCCTTGCCGCACTTCTGTTCACTTCCCCGGATCTTTTGTTGCTGGATGAACCAACCAATCATTTAGATATTGAATCCGTTGTCTGGTTGACCGAGTTTCTCCGAACTTACGCCGGCACTATAATCGTAGTTAGTCACGACAGAGCACTACTCAACAATGTTGCCGAGGGAATAGTCCATCTTGAAAATAGTCAACTTGTTTATTACGGAGGAAATTTTGATCAATTTGATTTAGTTCGCCGTCAAAGACTTAACCTAATAGAAGCGCAAAGACGCAAGCAGGAGATACAAAAAGAGCGAATTATCCGGTTTGTGGAGAGGTTCCGCTATAAGGCAACGAAGGCAAAACAAGCGCAATCTAGACTCAAGTTGCTCGAAAAATTGCAGCCGTTGCCAAATATTCAGGGCGAGATGGATCGCACCTTCACCTTTCCGGATCCAAAACCTCTACCGCCTCCTCTTTTCAGTCTTGATCGGGTCAGTACGGCTTATGCGGATAGGATAATCCTGAAAAACTTATCGTTAGGAATTGATGCTGATGACCGAATTGCGTTACTGGGGGCAAATGGCAGTGGAAAATCGACCTTCATTAAACTTTTAGCTGGGCAATTATCTGCTAAACAAGGGATCCTCTCGAAATCTCGAAAACTTAGAGTAGGGTACTTCGCGCAACATCAATCGGATAGTTTAGACTCGGCGTCCACCCCGGTGATAGAAATGAGTCGCCGGCGTCGATCTGATAATGAAGAACAAATCCGGAGTCATTTGGGCGGTTTTGGGTTTTCCCAAGAACGAGCCGACACACAAATAAGTGCCTTGTCGGGTGGAGAAAAGGCCCGACTGCTTTTTGCCCTGATGAGCGCCGATGCACCAAACGTTTTGTTGCTTGACGAACCAACGAATCATCTCGACATGGATTCTCGTGACGCTCTTATCCAAGCTCTCAATGATTTTCAAGGTGCAGTAATAATTGTGAGCCATGATCCTCATGTCATTGAGATGATCGCAGACAGATTATGGTTAGTGAAAGATGGTTCAATTATCCAGTTTGACGGGGACTTTAATGATTATCGATTAAAGGTTTTACATCCATCCAAGACTGCTCGTGATAAAGGCCATCAAAGGGGTAAAAAAACCAAGAGCCAAAAATCAAAACGGCAGGAGGATGCTATTAAAAGGCAGCAGCTGTCTCCTCTGTATCAAAAGCTGAGAGAAACAGAAAAAAGAATAACTGAGTTTACGCTGAAACAAAGAGATTTGTCGGAGAAACTATCTGATCCAGGCCTCTACGTAGGGGATACGGAATTAATTGTTAGTTTGAAAAAAGAGCATGCCGACACATCAGCTGCACTAGAGCAAGAGGAAACTGCCTGGATAGCAATCAGTGAACAAATTGAGAGAGAGGCCTAGCACTAACCTAAGCGATTACCAGAGGACGATGGAGAGGTGTAGCGACACCTCAACGTTGCTTGTGGACCACATTGGAGCCCTAAGAGCCTTTTTGTAATGCTTGAAAAAATTTCTGTCCTAACGGAGAGATAGGTTCCGTTGGCACTAATTTCGTGCCACATAGTTGCTCACTCTTCCTAACAAGCGTTCTGCCCATCCCTTGCCTTCTATAAGAGGGATGCACGAAAATGTAGTTTAAGACGCGATCAGCTTTTGAAAAATATGCCAGACCCAGTGTGGTATTTTCATTAGTAAACACCACGCAATCCTGATAAACACTAATGGAAAATTTATCTGCCAATCTTCTACCGGTTAAGTAACTGCAAAGTACTCTACCGACCCTGCTCAAGTCACTGTTTAACCTCCCCAGAGGTCGTCATACCGGGACGTACCGTCTTTAGCCCGGTACATATCCCGATGACTTTTTTTCTTTGCCTGATTGAAAGTCAAACTGGTAATGCCGATGGCCACTGCCACCGCGACATGACCAATTACAAGCTCGCCCCACCAAAACCATGACCCAAAAGCCAAGCAAAACACAGAACTCCACATAATCGAAAGGAGAACCATAATCTGAAACCGTTGAGATTTTGGAAGTGACTGCAGCGGATTCTTGTTTGGATCCATCACAAGCGAAATTTTTTCTTTCATAAACAACTCCTTTACTTATCTACGGATAAAAATCTTATTTGGATTTCAACTCTGCTCCAGCCAAAGAAGAGTAAAACAAGTTCAAACCCGAGCTAATCACAGATTTTAACTTTCTTAAGCAATATCTCAGAGAGTCTGTTTACGAATTTCGTATCTTTCATTGCGGAAAGTTAAAACGAGAATATCTCGATAAGCCGGCTCGCCTTGTTTTATCCGCGTAATCGGTGTGACCCCGTGATGAGCCCTCAGATCGTCAAGAAACACAGTATCAAAGACTTCCTCGAGCATAAAAGACGAATGCTCTTTAGTTTCAGTGTTAAAAATCTTGGTAACGCCGCTGTCAACGTTCACCCTCTTTATCAGCACCACGCACACCCAATCTACCCCATCCCGATGCATGCCCTCGGGTGTCGGCAACCCGCGTTCTTTGTCATTTGTTTCCACCCGAAATTGATGAATTTCTGTATGCCATGGCATCAATCTGAGATTATTCCCAGAACAGCCCTTAAATACATCAACGCAAATATCAAGAAGGAGTTTTAAAACTTCATGAGAAGCTATCTGAGGTTCTAGGGGCTCAAAATAGCGCTGAATACCGCCGTTCACTGCATTATAATCTCTACTCTGAAAGTGAGGTTGATGAGGTTTCGCAATGATCTCATCACAGCTCGTCTGAAAAACTCCAAAACGCCGTCGCCGATATCTCCCTCCATCAGCTAAAAACTTATCCACACCGAGATGGTTCCAGCTGTCGGCAAAAAAAGAAGTGGCGTCACTTGAACATTCGGCATTGATAACTCTCCCGATCTGCAAACCAGGGCAAAAAGCAAAACCTCGTTCTTTGACGAGTTGTATTACACCTGACGCATCAAAACTGTTCATCGATATTTCCGATATTTCTGGTGACGTTCTTAAGTAAAAGGTCTTTTATAAAGGGGCAGAGTGAGACTGAGAAGACGATAGTGAAAACAAATCCTTAGGCTACGGTGCATTGGCATTAAAAATATCCTCTGATGGCAGATTTTAGTTCCCAAGTTAAGGCTGTAATGGGAGCTCTATTCTGATAACAGCGACTTAATTATCTGCCATAAGTTCGGGATTGAGTGACGCCAACAGGCCTCTAACCCGTTTAATATTAACGCCAGCATCCCACAAGCCATAATTTGAACGGCTAAAAATAATTGAGCTAACTTTGTCTTTAACATCAACAATCTGCACCCAAATCGTATCTGGAAAACCTATCAATTTAGATCTCTGGACCGCGACAATTTGTAATCGAGACTCATCTGTATGCAGAAGAGTTACCCTAGGCAATGCTTGAACGACACCTTTAGCAGCAAGAAACAGGCTTTCCTTCGGGATGTCATAAATGGCCGTCTGAATGGACTCAGACCCTCCACACCAGCCTGCAGGACACGCCAAAGCTGAGTTGCTCCGACTTGGCACGTCAAAATTCTTAAAATCGATTTTCGACGAGTATCGAACAGGTAGCATACTACCAGTTAAGGCCACAACCAGAGCGATAGTTCCTGACCATAGGCATAAGCGAGTTAGTCTGTGGATTTTCCGGCGAGCCAGTATCAGGCCTTCAACAAGTTCATTAACCGCGTCTCCATAGCAGCGTCGTCTTTGAAGACCCCGGTAAATGTGCGTGTGACCATCGCCACGCCAGGTTTATTAACTCCTCTTGACGTCATACATTGGTGCTGTGCTCTGATAATCACTGCGACCCCTCTAGGCCGAAGCGCCCCCTCGATACACGATGCTATTTGAGACGTCATTGTTTCCTGAGTCTGTAGCCGTCTTGCGTAAGCATCCAAAACCCTTGCTAACTTGCTAATCCCCACGACTTTTTTATCCGGGAGATAAGCGATGTGGGCTGTACCACTGATCGGGACGACGTGATGCTCACAATGAGATTGAAACGAGATATCTTGAAGAAGTACGATATCGTCATACCCTTCAACCTCTTCAAAGGTTCTAGCCAGCATCTGCTCGGGATCTGCATCATAGCCACTGAAGAACTCTTCGTAAGCCTTGGCCACCCGTGCCGGAGTATCAACTAAACCTTCCCTTTCAGGATCATCCCCCGCCCATTTGAGCAGCGTCCTCACTGCCATCTCAGCCTCAGCACGGCTAACATCAGGTTTGGTACCCCTGTCTTTACCTAGGGCTGATTCTACAGTAGGCGTGTTATCTAAAGGGGACATAAGCTTTCCTGTATTTGTTAACGGTTGTTTTACGATGCTCCTTTAATACCAGATCAATAGTTTTTTGAACAGAAGGTTTCGATCCAGATTATCTAAAAAACACCCCATGAAATAGACAAGAAAAAAACCTCAAAACATTTTAAAAGTGATAATCGATGCCCCCACGCTTCGTTATTAAGTCACGCAGCGTTTTTTGCTCGAGATTTTACTTACCAAGTCCAGGGAAATCACCTCTCTCCATATCTTATTCCACAATTTGATTAACTAAGTTAACTGGGATTTTTTTAACTTTAGTCCCCTTTGAACTCAATAAAACTTGATTTACCGTGCCGGCGATATCTGGCGACCCAGAATAATATGCGTGCGCTCCTCGTCCTCCTACCCTTTTTGCTGTGTTCCAGTGGCCGAGAGCCAGATAACTAGCATTGACTTGACGAATTTGTTCAGCACTGATTATCCAGGAGGGTCTGAACGGGTTATTAAGGATTGGTTTGGCCTCGTAGTGACCATGCGCCAAGATAATTTGCCAGCGGTTTTTTTTGATTTTGGGTTTTTCTAATGGCGACATATCCTCGTAATTACGGTGAGGTTTTCCTGAGACCTGCAAGTCTAAATTTGGAAAGCTAACAAAATTTTTCTTTGAAATTCCAAGTACATGGACATTATTTGGCTCATAAATCCTCCCTCGTAACCAAACAGAATCCTCTGTGAGGGGATCGTGATTACCTGGTAAAAGTACAACCTCGCGCCCATATTTTTTTAGTATTTCGCGTGTCTCTCTGAGAACTGACTTCGGCAACCGATTGTGCTCGAAAATATCGCCGGCCAAAACCACAACATCGGCTTCCACGTGTGATGCGGTGTCAAGAACAGCCCTCAAAGGACCGTTTGCATCCCCGCCCCACTGGCGTGCGGTGTAGCCATCATCGACATGCAAGTCGGAGGAATGGACAAGGATTATTTCTTTGTTCTTACTCACAAACAAACCAGACAGAAAATACTATATTCACTTCGAGCCTAGACTCTAATCATATACCATGGCAAACGAGAGATTGGGTTGATAAGCGTCAATAATGCGAACACAGGCTCTGAAAAGTATGAGGGTTATTCAGGCAATTCCATTTGGTCCGCCTGAAAATTTGTGCCTCTCCGAGAGATCAGTGCCCGAACCTAAAGCTTATGAAGTCCTGATCAAAGTAATTGCGGCAGGTGTGAACGGTGCAGATTTACGCCAGAGAGAGGGAAAATACCCGGTTCCAAATGGGGCGCCAGACTTGATGGGACTTGAAATTTCAGGGACCATTGTAAAATTGGGATCAGATTGCAGTCGCTTTAAAATCGGCGAGAAGGTCTGCTCACTACTAAATGGCGGTGGCTACGCAGAATATGCCGTGGTGCCCGAAGGGCAATGCATGCCCATCCCGACTAGAGTCTCGCCTATTGACGCCGCGGGCCTCCCAGAAGTCTTTTGCACAGTTTGGACGAACCTGGTAGATCGCGGCTCGTTGAGCAAGAATGATAAAGTTCTTATGCACGGGGGAACCAGTGGTATCGGTTTTGCGGCAATTAGACTAGCAAAGCTGAGAGGGGCCAAAGTATTTTCGACCGCTCGTACAGTTAAAAAATGTGCTGCAATTAGACGGTTTGGTGCAGATCGGGCCATAAATTACTCAGAAGAAAATTTTTGGGAGGTCTGTCAATTAGAAACTGGTGGAGAGGGCGTCGACATCATCGTCGACATTATCGGCGGTAATTATCTCCCCAAGGAAGTGGAATTATTAGCTCCCGGAGGCCGCTTATTAATCCTTAATTTACAGGGCGGGGAAAAAGCTGAAGTAGACTTCAGCCACGTTCATGGCAAACATTTAACAATCACAGGATCTCGCCTCCGACCTAGATCTATCGGAGAAAAAGCGGCTATTTGTAGACAGGTTGAAAAGGAAATCTGGCCCCTCTTTGAATCCGGTGACATAATACCTGAGACGCACAAGGTGTTTCCATTTTCGGAAGCTGCACAAGCCCACCAAATAATGGAAGCGAGCAGCCATATTGGAAAAATAATTTTAACGCCCTAAGGACGATATCAGACATGAAAGCTCTCTCAGAAAGTCAGCTCGACTACTTCCATCAAAACGGCTTCCTGTTTCCTTTCGACGTTTACACTCCCGAGGAAGCTTCAGAGTTTCATCGAAAATTTGTTGAAATGGAAAAAAATTTAGGTCACGAACCGCAAAAACGATTTCGAATTAAGGCTCAACTACCATTTCCCTGGTTGTGTAATATCGTCAGCAACCCCCGGCTGTTAGATGCTGTCGAAGATATTATTGGACCAAATATTCTGTGTTGGGGCGCATCATTTTTCACAAAAAAAGCAAATGACCCTCGTTTTGTATCTTGGCATACGGATAGTTTCTTTTACGGCTTTGAACCGGCGGAAACCCTCACAGCATGGCTTGGATTTAACGACTCCAATTTAGAATCAGGCTGTATAAAGTATATTCCAGGAACCCATAAACAAGCGGTCGAACATGATATCAGACCTCATCCGGATAACCTTGTCCAGCTTGGCCAAATGGCAATTGGGGTCGATTATGACTCTGCAATACCGGCGATACTTAATGCGGGACAAGTAGTTTTCCATCATGAGAGTGTCGTTCACGGTTCTGGTCCAAATGGCGCAAATCATGATCGGATAGGCTTGGCAATACATTACGTGGCACCCCATGTAAAAGAAACTCGATTTGATGGCCTTACGGCAATGACCTTGAGAGGCGAGAACACCTCTGGAAACTGGGGCGAGGACCCTTGGCCAACGCGGGACTATGACGAGAAGTGCATCGAGGCAATGGATGCCACGCGAGCCCTATTTACGAATTCAACCGCTCAAAAAATTGAAGCAGGCGGTCGAAGTTAGCCGAACTCGTTATTCCCGCTCTTTGGCAAAATTTCTTGTCTTTTCGACATGTTTTAAAAGAAAAATATCTGCGGAGGCTACTTAAATCGCCGGGGGTTAGCACTCAGAGGTCGAGTAAGCTCTGAGAATTTTTATAAAAAATCTGATCTCGATCGTCATTTGAGCAATCAAGCTCCTCAATCACGCGAATCGTAGAGGCAATAAGCTCGGAACCCCCGACTAAATCGTAAGGACAGTCGCTTGCAAAGAAGGAATTACCGGCACCATAAAAATCGAGCCCGGCTTGGCTAGCGCCTTTAGCTCCAAACATTGCCGTGTCAGCCCAAAAATCTCTCATGTAATCAATCATAGGTTTTTTAAGATTGTCGGCAAATGATGTTCCATCGCCCATAGTCGCATTTCGAACCTCCCAAAGAGGAAATCGACCTTCGGCATGCGGTACGTATGCACCCCAATGATGAGCTATTACTTTGAGGTCCGGAATTTCGTCCATCATGCCAGAACAAACCATCCTCAACATGGCTGACGTCGTTTCATAGGCCCAACCAATTCCCCAAAAGATTTCGTAAAAGGATTGCTCTTCATTAACGTAATCAGCGTGAGACGCAGGACGCGTGGGATGCAGCCAAACGGCCTTTCCGCGCTCAGCGATTTTGGCAAAAATATCTCTAAATTGTGGCTGATCGAGAGCAATTCCGCTTACGTTAGTATGTATTTGAAAACCTGCCGCATTATGCTCGTCGAGAACTCTCTCGATTTCTCGTTCCGCTCCTTCAGTGTTGTTCATGGGTAACGATGCGATGAATGACGGCATGCGATCAGGGTATTTACGACAAATTCGAGCCATTCCATCATTTGCAACTCGAGCAAGTTCCACTGAGACTTCTGGCCCTGCGATTAAATCGAATGGGGGCTGGGACATTGAAATAATCTGACAATAATCATCAAATTGATCCATCATTTTCATTCGGGCATCCATATCCCAAATCGTTTCAATGGCTTTCCATCTTTCAACCGCATTACCCGGCATCAGTGGCTCCGCAGCGTCGAAGAATTCTATCGGGAACACGTGATTAAAAACGTCAATTTTCATAAAACAAATCTGCCATCTAAGTACCAAACTCTAAAGTTGGTAACATGAACAATAGATGAGTTAAACTAGTAAACTTTGGTTTGAAAAAGGCCAGATACTAACTTTTCGCGTCGCTCCCCAGCCAATCTGTCGGGAACTCTAATTTAGCTGGCACCCCTTGCATCTTTTTGTAAACGAGCCCGCCCGCCGCAGCGAATTGCATCCCTAACCCTACATTATTCTTATAATAAAGAATTTCTTTGGAGGAAGTTCGCCCAGGCGCTCTTTTTGTGACGACATCACCAAGCGTATGAACCGCTTCCTCCCTCAAGACCCCCTGTTTGATTGCCTCAAGCAATTCTACCTGGACATTCGCGTGAACACTGTCCCAATCATTGATAACCACCCTGGAAGCCCTGTTAAATACCCCATCGTCAACTTCGACCCTTTTTCCATTGACATCGGAATTAACAATCGTGACCAAAGTTTGGCCATTCTCCAACTGTTCGCTGTCGAAAACTGGCTCAGCTGCATTAGTGGCACAGGCTACTATATCCGCTCCAGGCACAACCATATAGGGCTTTGGAAAGGCATTAGTGTTAAGCCCTTTTTCTCTATATTTTGCCGCAAAAATTTCCCGGTTTTTCTCCGTTGGACTGAAAACTCTCACCTCGCGAATGTTTCGCACGGAGCAAATCGCCTCAACAATTGGACCCGCTTGTGCTCCAGAGCCAAAAACCCCCAAAATTTCGGAGTCTTCCTTCGCGAGATTTTGCACCGCGACGCCGACTGTCGCTCCAACCCGAATACCGCTTATATAATTCTCGTGCAAAAAAGCGATTGGTTCGGCTGTATCTAAATCGTATAGAACGATCACCGTCCAATTTTTAGGATCTGGGTTATGTAATACACGCTGCTTACCATCGACTTCTTCAAATTTCACAAACCTCGATCCAGCTCTTACTGCAGCAACGCCATAACTCGGGACTGCTCCAGCCTGGATGTTTGCAAGGTAACGTTTGTTAAGAGTTTCGGTATCAACGGAATAACGCATCCTAGGTAAATTAGCCGCCTTTCCATCCGCAAAATCCGAGAACGCTACGCGCATTGCTTCAATGCACTCTTCCATGCTCAGAAAGCGCTGCACATCCTGATCTGTAATAATAATCGTCATGTTAAATCCCTGGGACGATCGATCCATCAACTACGGTTGTTCCATCACCATCCACTGTTACCCGACGCATTTCTCTAATCACGGACATATCCCAGGGTCGGCCTCGGTGGATCACGCATCGATTATCCCACATGATGACCTCACCCGGTGTCCATTTATGAGAGCAAATAAATCTTTCCTGCGTCGCAAATTCCAGCAATTCATCAAGGAATTGACGGCCCGTAACTTCATCTTTCCCTACAATAAAATCTGCGTGAGAACCCACGAATAGACATTTTCTCCCAATACCCGGATGGACCCGTGCCACCGGATGAGGTGAATAGGAATACGCCGCTCTCTCTTCTTCACTAAAATCGTGAAAACCCACTCGACGGCGCGACGCAAGCAATGAATGAATAGCGATCTTACCTTCACATTTTTGCTTAGTTTTCTCAGGCAAAGCATCCCAGACCGCGCGCAAATCTACAAACTCGGTTTCTCCCCCCGAACGCGGTAATTTAATACCAGCCAAAAACGAAAATTTTGAGGATGTTTTTCGAAAAGAGGCATCAGAATGCCAGAGTTGATTTGCATGTTTATTATGAGCAAGCCGACTATCAGCTGGCAAAACACGTCCGTTCAAATCGAGATTGGAAACATCAGCAAATTCGGGTCGAATTCGTCTCTTACGTTTTCCACTCAGAGAAGAAGAGGTCAGCTGAAGTTCTCCAAAGGCACGCCCAAACGCTAGGTGCTCCTCCTCCGTCGGCGCGGCATTTGGAAAAACGAGAACACTATATTTATTAATTGCTTCAACGATGGTTTTCTTTACACCACCCAAAGGGGGGCTCTTAAAACTGACGCCACAAACTCGTGCAAAGAAATCTTTACCGAGAGGTTCAATAGACATATCCAAAGGCGCACTCCTCTCAAACTTAAAGGCTGCCAGAAGCCGAGAAAATTGAAAACCCTCAATGCAATTTGACAGCAGATCCTTTTTAGAATTCACTCTTCTAGCAAGTAATTATGCTTAGCAAGGCTAATTTAGGAGTAGTTAACATGGCACTGATTGAAGCCGGAGCGATCGGCCCCGATTTCAGCCTGCCAAATCAGGACGGAAAGACTCTATCGAAGGATGACTTCGCAGGTCGTTATGTCTTGCTCTGGTGGTACCCAAAAGCCGATACACCTGGGTGAACAACCGAAGGAAATGGGTTCCGTGATAGAATCCAGGATTTTGAAAAAGCAAATACCGTAATCTTAGGCATCAGTTATGATAGCCCCGAGTCAAATAAAGCTTTTAGGGATAAGTTTTCGTTCCCCTATGACCTACTATCAGATGAGAATGGGCAGGTGTCCATTGCCTACGGCGTGTCTGACTCTGATAGTGCTCGGAGCCCCCGTAAGTCAGTGCTTCTCGACCCAAATGGGTCTGTTGCCGTGGCCTATGATGAGGTTAAACCTG
>CAJXEC010000072.1 GCA_913052165.1 uncultured Rhodospirillaceae bacterium | reverse complement strand
AGAAATTGATGAACTCAATCGCCCGTCTTTTTCTGAAACTGTTCGCTGAAGAGTCAGAAGGTCAGGATGCCCTCCGCTTGCTATTTTTCTAAACAGTGGATCTTCCGAAGCCAGAAAAAGTGTGTTTTCTTGTTTTTGCAGAGGAAATAGGCCCGTTTTATCGAGTGTAGAACTGGCAGGCTGCGACAACACATATCTTGCTACGCGATATGCAAACGAGGCTTTCCCAATACCTTTAGTTCCACCAAGTAACCAGGCATGAGGGAGACGACTAGAATTCCACGCTGAAACAAACCGGTCTTCTTCATTTTGATGGCCAAAAAGTTCGGAATTTTCTCGGGGCTCAAGATGCATTGATCTTCATAAACCAAAATGTTGTTCTGTCTTTTTTAAAATATTTTCTCGGATATTATCTATCTCTGCTGATCCATCTACAATATAGCACCGGTTTGGATCATTCTGCGCGATTTCAATAAAACCTTTTCTAAGATTTTGATGAAACGAGATATCCATACTTTCATAGGTATCGGATGTTCCTCTCATTTGAGCGCGGCTTAACCCAACCTCGACAGGGATATCGAATATGAATGTGAGGTCCGGGTTCAGATCATGCTGAATTAAGGCATTAAGCTCTCGAATTAGGATGACGTCTATCCCCTTTCCATAGCCTTGATAAGCGATTGTCGAGTCTATGTAACGGTCGCATAATACCCAGTGACCGTCTTGAAGTGCCGGTTCAATGAAATTTTCAATATGCTCATGCCGTGATGCCAAATGCAGCAAGAGCTCAGTCATTGATGACCAAATCCGCTCAGGGGGATGGAGTATTAGCTCTCTTAAAATCTCAGAATTTTTGGTACCACCAGGTTCTCGTGTTTGTACCACTCGGTGCCCTTGAGCAAGCAAAGTTTCCTTTAAAAATGTGATTTGAGTGGATTTGCCGGCCCCTTCCCCTCCCTCAAATGTAATAAATTTACCTCTCACGATCCTAATTTACCGTATAAAAGATATTTTATTGCCGCATTAATTCGACCGAAAAATCCCAACTCTTCTATATGCCGAGCAGTTTTTACAGGTATCCGTATATCCTCCATGCCGGGGGCGTTTATCAGAATACTTCCAACAACAGTACCTTTTGCAACTGGAGCGGGTATAGGATTGTTGAATATTAATTTCACTTTCATATCTGCTCGTGCAAGACGGGGCATTGTTATCTTAATATTTTTATCTACTATTAGCGGAACTTTTCCCTCTTTGCCGAGCCATGTGTCGGCCTTTCCCACTGCTTCCCCTTTTTTAAAGAGATTGTAAACTTTGGTTGCTTGGAACCCCCAATCTAAAATACGGGTCGCCTCAGAGGCGCGCTCTCTGCTGCTGCTAAGGCCATTTAACACTAATAAAAGCCTCCTACCCTCGCGCTGGGCAGAGGCTGTCAGTCCGTAACCTGATGCTTCAGTATGCCCGGTTTTAAGACCATCTGCGCCCCCTCTTCGATACAATAACGGGTTTCTATTGCCTTGTTTTATTTTTGAATATCGAAAATTTTTTTCAGCGAACATGGGATAATAGTCTGGAAACTCTTTTATAAGTTTGGTCGATAAGATCGCTAAATCTCGAGCAGACATAAAATGTCCTTTGGCGGGCCAACCTGTTGCGTTTTTAAATTGGCTATTTTTAAGTCCAATTTCAGCTGCCTTGCTGTTCATTTCGTCTGCGAATGCTTCCTCTGATCCGGCAAGGCCCTCCGCGATCACTATACACGCGTCATTTCCTGATTGAACAATAATCCCTCTCAATAAGTCTCCTATTGTTACTCTCCGGTTAACCCTGACAAACATCTTGGAGCCGCCCTTTCGCCAAGCTTTTTCGCTGACGATAAAACGATCTTTAAGGTTAAGTTTTCCTGCCTTCAACTTCTCAAAGATCATATAGATGGTCATTAATTTGCTCATTGAAGCTGGAGGCATTTGGACATCTGCAGCTTTTTCAAAAATTACGGTATCAGTCTCCATATCAATCATGAGCGCATGACGGGCTTTGGTTTCCAATGATTGAGAACCAGAGCTGTTACTATGAAGTAGTAAAGAAAAACAAAGAATTAGAAATAGAGCGGCATTAAGACTTTTGATTATTTTGGTTGGGTAAATCATTTTATAGACATATAGTTGATAAAAAATAAGCAAGGTTAATCAAATACATTTTTAATTAATCGATAACGACCTGAGCGTTAGGATAACCCTGTTTTAATACCTGATAGAGAATGTTGTCGCTTTCTTGGATAGATGCGACTGGGCCTATCCTGACACGATAAAATTGTTGCTGACCGACTTTCGCACTTACCACAGAGGTTTGACCATATTTTTCTAACATATATTTCAATACGTCGGCTCTGTGCTTATTGATAAAAGCGCCAGCTTGTATGAATATTTTTTGCGACGATAGAATTTGAGTTTGTTCCAAACTTGGCTCGCTCGTTGACAGCGTTCTCCCAGTATTCAACCTTATTTTTTCATTTCTAGGGATATTGTTAGCAGAACTATACTGATCATCAGCGGCTAGCGAAGTTACCAATACCTCGCCACTCGGCACTGCGGTCGCCTTTGAGAGAAGTGCTTGAGCTTTGACCGCAGCAAATCTGCTTTCATCCTCCAAGATCTCTACTCGTACAGGAACTGTACCCTCTCTAAGAAAGCCAAGAAGTTGTGCCGCCCTCCTCGAAAGGTCGATAATTCGACCATGGGCAAACGGGCCCCTGTCATTAATTCGAATTTTCAAGGCGCGTCCGTTTCTGAGGTTTATAACGCGAACTATCGACGGCATTGGTAAAGTCCGGTGAGCCGCGGAAACTAAATTCATGTCAAAGATTTCACCGTTAGCTGTTTTCTTTCCATGAAATTGGGCCCCGTACCAGGAGGCTATTCCGGTTTCTCGATATTTATAATCAACTTTAGGATAATACCACAAACCTTTAATCTTATACGGTTTTCCAACCTTATAGTACCCCTTGGAGCCCTGCGCATCGCGCTCAATGCCCAGCTTTTTAATTGTGTGAACGGCCAGTTGTGGGCCAGCACACCCAGACAAAGCGACTGCTGAAGCGAGGGATATAAAGGCGAGACTTTTAGACTTTTTTAAATACATTTGAATTAATTTACGCCTTGAATTTTATCAGATAAAAGGCCGACTGTTACAGCATAATGATGCGCACAATTATAAGCCATTATTGCGGCATAATTATTGTAAGTAATGAAGACGGAACCGTTTGCTCCGTCCGGGAAAACGAGTGCACCTGCTATATTTCGGGATGGTAGATCAGCCCCATTGATCTTGCGAACACCAAGCGCTTGCCATTCCGGTAGGGATAACATTTTAGAGGTTCGAGCTCGACACCCTGGGGCCGCTCTTCGGGATAGCTTTGAGTTAAAATCTGGCATTGATGAGGGCATGCTCACTGCCCTGCCCCAAGTCATTGCGTTATTCCAGCCATGTTTCGACAAATAGTTAGCTATGGAAGCTAGGACATCCCCCGTGTTGTTCCAAATATCCCTTTTTCCATCTCCATCAAAGTCTGCAGCATATGCAAGGTAGCTACTTGGCATAAATTGAGGCTGTCCCATGGCTCCAGCCCAAGATCCCTTGAGATTTTTGAGGTCGATATAACCTTTCTCGAGCATTTCAAGAACTGCAAATACTTGAGCGCGGAAGTATTTTGAACGCCTCTTATCGAAGGCTAAAGTGGCAACAGCTGGGATGACTGGTATGTTTGCTTTGACTAAACCGAAACGAGTCTCGATTCCCCAGATTGATAAAATAAATCGTCTTTGAACTTTAAAGCGCCTTTCCACCGCTTCTAAAGTGTCTGCCAGTAGCTTCGCTTTATTCTTGCCAATTTTGATATTTTTCTGAGAAATGACCCTCCTAGAATAGGTGCCGAGGGTCAGTTTGAACTCAGCTTGGTTACGGTCACGTTCGATAATGCGACGCATCGGTCTAATGTTCGCCAGAGCTTCGCCAATTACTTTGTCTGATATTCCTCTGATCTTTGCTTCCTGACGAACATCTTGCAACCAGACAGAAAAGGGGTCTCCGGCGATTGATTGAGCGTGAGTGGATACGTAGGCTGAAAAAAACAAAACGAGGGAGAGCTGGGAGATGAACAGGCTCCGAATTAGTGCAGTAATGTTGATCATTCGAACGTTCTTGATTTAGTCAAAAAAAATAATTGCCATAGCCATTCGAATCAATCAATCGAGGATAGGTGAAAGTCTCTATAGTTTCTTTGAATTGTCAGATATTCACTAACAAGAGCCGACAAAACTCTGAATAAACGTGTTTACGGCACATCAAAGTTTTATGTTGGCAACCAGTCTGCAGTTGAAGTTTCGATTATACATAGTCTCAGGGTTTTTTTTGGGGTTGGTAGGTACTTATATATTTATCAATGACAGAATGTTTAAGTAATAATTCCAATGTCCAAAAAGGCTGAGATACAGCAGGTCCAAGCGGGCACTGCTCGAGATCAGTGGATGGTCTTAAAGACACTGAGTAAATATTTGTGGCCTGACGGCCAAAATGAGATAAAATTAAGGGTTGCTTCAGCTCTTTTCTGCCTTGTCTTTGCAAAAATAGCTAATGTTTACGTACCGATTTTATTCAGTCAGGCGGTAGACATTTTGGCGACAAAAAGTACCACCGATATTATTTTGGCATTGCCCATCAGTCTTTTGCTCTCTTACGGGCTTTTACGGGTGTTAACGATAGCATTCGCTGAGCTTCGTGATGCTATTTTTGCAAAGGTCGGGCAGAGAGCAATTCGCACCGTTGCTTTACAGACGTTTAAGCACCTTCACCGATTGTCCCTCAGGTTTCATCTAGAGCGGCAAACAGGCGGGTTATCGAGATCTATCGAGAGGGGAACAAAAGGTATCGATTTCCTGTTAAATTTTATGTTGTTTAATATAATCCCTACCCTTTTAGAGATTTTATTAGTTTGCGGTATACTCTGGGGCTTGTTCGATTTTTGGTATGCTTTTGTTACTTTCGTAACAATCACGTCTTACATCTGTTTTACGGTAATTGTTACCGAATGGCGCCTTAAATTCAGGCGTCGGATGAATGAAACGGATAACACTGCAAATACTCGCGCTATCGATAGTTTGATTAATTATGAAACCGTAAAGTATTTTGGAAACGAGGCCTTTGAATCAGGTCGCTTTGATAAAGCGTTGGCTAATTATGAGAGCGCGGCGGTTAAGAGCAAGACTAGTCTCTCACTTTTAAACATCGGGCAATCGTTAATAATTGGTGGCGGTCTCACCATAATTCTTATTATGGCTGGTAATGGCGTGGCCCAATCAAAACTCAGTGTTGGGGACTTCGTTTTAGTCAATACATACCTGATACAGCTTTATCTGCCGCTTAATTTTCTAGGATATGTTTATCGCGAAATTAAGCAATCAATAATAGACATGGAAGCAATGTTTTCGCTCCTAGAGATTGATTGCGAAGTTTTAGATAATTCAAATGCGGGAGATCTAAAAGCCGGGTCCGGCGAAATTAATTTTGAGAAAGTAAGTTTTAGCTATGATGAGCGTCGGCCGATCCTTCACGATATTTCATTTAGTGTATTACCGGGGACAAAGACAGCGATTGTAGGTCGCTCTGGGTCGGGAAAAACAACAATCTCCAGACTTCTATTTAGATTTTATGATGTCTCTGGTGGAGCTATAAAAATAGATGGTCAAGATATAAGGAGCGTCACGCAAGCAAGCGTTAGAGAAGCGATTGGAATCGTTCCCCAGGATACGGTGCTATTCAATGACACGATTGCTTACAATATTGAATACGGGTTTCCGGGTTGCAGCGAAAAATCGGTAGTGAAAGCGGCAAAAAGTGCCGCCATCCACGATTTTATTCTTTCAACACCCGATCAATATCAGACTATGGTAGGAGAGAGGGGATTAAAACTCTCCGGGGGAGAAAAGCAGCGGGTCTCGATAGCAAGAACAATCCTAAAAGATCCGCGGATTTTTTTGTTTGACGAGGCAACTTCGTCTTTAGATTCTCTAACTGAGAAGGAAATACAAAAATCTCTTAATCAGATTTCATTGGCTCGCACGACCCTAGTAATTGCTCACCGACTTTCTACAATTATTGATGCAGATGAAATTATTGTTCTGGAAGCCGGCAGGATCGTCGAGAGAGGCCAACATGATCAGCTTTTAGCGTCCGACGGGGTCTATGCGTCAATGTGGTTGCGGCAGCAACAAGAAGAGCGAAAAAACGAACAATTAATCGATTAGACCCCAATTTGCTTGAATATTATGTCGAGAAGTGGTCCCGGTTCGCAATATGCATTGTTGACACTAAAATGATGCCTTCCCAAGAGTTCAATAAATTGTCCTTGGTGCCCGGCTTGTTTCCATGCTTTTAAAAAGTCTTCGGGTTGTCTGTGGAACTCTTCAGTATCAAACTCCCCGCAACCGATAATCAAGGGTGGTGCATATCCTGAGGGGATGTGATGGATAGCGCTGACGCGTTTATATGACGCTTCGGTTAATTGTATGTATCGATTGCGATAGCTCAGATAAACGGCCTCCAGGTCATACATGCCGCTCATACAGACACTGCCTTTGATCAGGTTTTTAGGCAGCCCATAGGAACCTTCCCAATCAGTTACCGCCATCATTCCAGATAGGTGTCCCCCGGATGAATGCCCGAGAACATGGATCCGTTCTGGATCTCCTCCAAAGACATCTCTAGCATTCCTATAAACCCAGGCTATTGCTGCCCTGTTTTGTCTCACCATTTCATCGAGGGTCGCCGGTGGACAATTTGTAAAATGAGTCGCAATCCAAGTTACACCTTTAGGAACAAATGCTTCTGCACCAAAGCTTGAATTTTCCTTTGAGCCCCTTTGCCACGCACCTCCATGAATAAATATTGCGATAGGAGCGCCTGCCGTCTCAGCAGGAAAAATATCTAATTTTTCATCCAATGTAGGACCATAAGGAATATCAAGGAGACCCTTAAATTTTTTACGAGCTTCTTCGCTACGCTCTAGCCGGTCTTTTTGAAAAATACTCGTATCAGGAAACCGTTGGGCATGCTCATATTGCCAGTCCAATTGTTTTTGCGTGTAGTGAAGAAACACTGCCGGATTATCATGATCTTCTGGCATCACGAACTTTTCCATGAAAGGGCTCCCGCGGTTAGGTGGAAAAAATTAGTGTACCTTTGGCCGTTGGCCTGGCAACCCCGGGATTGTTTGATCTTGAATTCTAATTCATGATTAAAGTTACTGAGGTAATTGCTGCTGTTAGCAGACTTTTAAAATAGGTTAAAAGAGCGAAGATCATGGAACTGGAATCTAAAAAATGTGTCCCTTGCCAAGGTGGAATTCCGCCTCTGACTTTGGGTGAAGCGCAGAATTATTTGAAGGAAACGCCAAAATGGAGCCTTTCTGAAACGGGAGATCGTCTAAGGTGCTCTTTCACGTTTGATGATTTTGTTGCGGCCCTAGCTTTTGTGAATGAGGTGGCACGGGTTGCTGAAGACGAGGGGCATCACCCTGAAATTACTTTTGGTTGGGGATACGCGAATATTGAAATTTATACTCATAAGATACAGGGGTTACATGAGAATGATTTTATATTAGCCGCTAAAATCGATGGCTTAAGGTAGGATCATCGGAAAATAGGAGTTTTGATATGCGTCTTTTAGTTCATGGTCAGCAAGCTTTTGGGAAATCTGTACTTGAGGCGTTGCTAGATCGAGGCGAGAGAGTGGTAGCGGTCTATGGGCCGGAGGATAAGGATGGAAGGGTTGACCCTTTGATCGCAGAAGCACGAGAACGAAAATTGCCGGTTTATCAACCGAAATCGTTTAGGAATAACGAAGAAGTGGCAGCCGAATGCGAGGCGATTAAGGCTGATTTGGGGGTAATGGCTTTTGTCACTAAATTTGTTCCTTCCACTTTTTTAGACATACCGAAGCATGGAACCATTCAATATCATCCCTCCTTGCTGCCGTTGCATCGGGGGCCAAGCTCAATTAATTGGCCCATTATCCAAGGACGCGCGGAGACCGGTCTTTCAATTTTTTGGCCAGATGATGGACTGGATGAAGGTCCGATTTTGCTTCAAAAAACTGTTCAAATAGAGCCTGAGGATACTTTGGGGACTGTCTATTTTAATAAGCTGTTTCCCCTAGGAATTGAGGCGATGTTGGAGGCGGTTGATTTGGTCAGAGAGGGTAAAGCGCCAAAGATTGAACAAGATCATACAAAAAAAACCTATGAGTCGTGGTGTAAAAAAGAGGATGCGCAAATAGATTGGTCTAAACCCGTAAATGAAGTTCATAACCTAATTCGTGGCTGCAATCCCTCTCCGGGCGCGTGGTGCGATTTTGCTGGCGATGCTTTGCAAATATTTGATTGTAAGCGTGATGATCAAATTTCAGGTGATGCAGGGTCAGTGACAGAGATCTTGGATGGCTCCTTCTCCGTCGCCTGTGGAAATGGCGGGTTAAGAATTGAACGGGTCAGGTATCAATCTAAAGATAAAATATCCGCCTCAGATTTCGTACAAGGTCAAAACATTGAGCTTGGAACGCGACTTGGAAAATAGGCTTGGCAGATTATATCAATTGGTTGTTGATACCCTGAGTTACAATTCATTTTCTTGAGAGAGTATTAAATGCCATTTTTTCCCTCCCTTTCAAAAGATGCTGGTGTCCGGGCGATTTGGGAACGCTTTAATAAAAAAGCTTGGGAGGGGTTATCCATTTTCTCGAGATCTTTTATGCATACCGACTCTATGTTGAGCGCCGGCGAGAAAGAGATGATTGCAGCCTATGTGTCGAAACTCAACGACTCAGAATATTGTTATGCTGGACATTCAAGAGTTGCCATTAATAACGGCATTTCCCCAGAAATTTTTGAGCCAATCATTGAAGACCTTGAAGGTGCTCCGGTACGTCAAGAGATGAAGCCTCTTTTGCGCTTTATAAGGAAGCTCACATTAAAGCCGGCTCAAATAACGCAATCTGATGCTAATGAGGTCTTCGCTGCGGGTTGGGATGAACAAAGCTTTCATGAAGCTATTCTCGTTTGCGCCCGCTTCAGCATGATGAATCGTATCACGATCGGGCATGGATTGGTGGTGGATGAGGAAAAGCGGTTTCGGGATGCTCTGAATATGAATTATGCTCCTTGACGACTGAATTAACCCAAAACATTGGAGACGTCGGTGAGCTATAGGTCGATTGGTTCTTCTGTATTACGGAGCGAGGATCTCAGGCGGCTTACTGGAAAAGCAAGCTACACTGATGATCTTGGAGAACGAGGCGCAGTCCATGCATGGATGGTTCGATCCCCTCACCCACATGCTGAGATAAATTCAATAAACGTTGCTAGGGCCCAAGAAGTGGATGGTGTCGTCGGTATTCTAACTATTGACGACTGGCTCTCTGATGGATTGAACCCGATTCCTCACAGCCCGATACCATCAGGCGGTGATGGACTCGGAATGTCCGAAGAGGATTGGAACAAGATTTTCATCGGGAGACAATTTCCCTTTGCAAAAGACCGTGTTCGCTATGTCGGAGAAGTTGTAGCAATTGTATTGGGAGAAACAGAAATAGCAGCGCGCATTGGCGCTGAGGCGATTGAGGTAGATTATACGCCCCTTCCTGCCGTTGCGCTAACAGAGCAAGCTTTTGCTGAAAATGCGCCGCAAGTATGGGCAGAAAGCAAGAATGTCTGTTTAGATACAGCTTTTGGGGATGATGGAGCGACTACTCAGGCGTTTGAGACAGCAGAATATGTTGTTAAGAATCTCTTCAGAATAGCGAGGGTTACAGGGGTTCCTATGGAGCCTCGGGCGGCAATTGGAGAGTTTGATTCCGAGAGCCGTGTTTATACGCTCATAGCTGGTGGCGGGGGTGCTGTCAGGTTCAAAAAAGAATTAGTCCAAATTTTTGACGTAGAGGACAAGTTTATCCGTGTCATAACCCCCGACGTAGGAGGAAATTTTGGCACTAGAAATAGGCTCTACCCAGAATTTCCGCTTGTAATGTGGGCAGCAAAAAAAGTGAGTGAAAAGGTTCATTGGTTGTCGGAACGATCAGAGAATTTTCTTAGTGATTTCCAGGGCCGAGATCTCATTTCAGAGCTGGAAATTGCCCTGAACGCGGACGGTAAATTCATGGCCTTACGAGCCGATAATATAAGTAATATTGGTGCGTTTTCTTCTTCTTTTACGCCTCTCTCGAAGGGTGCTGAAATCGCGGTGGGCCCTTATTTGTTCGGGAGTGCCAGAGTTCGAGCAAGGGGTGTTTTTTCACATTCACCCCCAACTAATCCATATCGCAGTGCCGGAAGACCTGAGGTGATTTATGCGCTTGAACGACTAATCGATATCGCAGCCGATAAACTAGGTTTTGATAAGATTGAACTTAGGCGCCAGAACCTGATCCCTGACAGTGCCTTCCCATACGACAATAAATTAGGGATGCTTTATGACTGCGGTGAGATGCAGACCTGTCTAACCAAAGCACAAAAACTAGCAGATTGGGACGGTTATGAAGAGCGTCTCAGGAAAAGCAAGGATCGCGGACTTTTACGAGGCAGAGGCGTAGCGTGTTATGTGGAGTCTTCGTCAGGGGCCCCGCTTGAACGATCGGAAATAACGATCAATGGCGAGACCGAGAAGATAGAGGTGGTGATTGGCACGCAAGACAGTGGTCAGGGGCATGAGACTAGTTTCTGTCAGGTGGCGGCCGATTATTTATCGGTTCCTTTTGACGACGTCACATTACGCCAAGGAGATACTGAATTCGTCTCTGTCGGAGGAGGCTCACATTCAGGTCGGTCTATGAGGATGGCTGGAACGGTAATTGTAATGGCCTCTGAAAAGTTAGTAAAAAAAGGAAAAGTTGCGGCGGCTCTAGTTCTTGAAGCAGCTATTGAAGATATTCGATTTAGTGATGGAGTTTTCTCAATCCAAGGCACTGACCGAGCCGTGGGTTGGTTTGAACTTAGCCGAAGAATAAGAGAGATAGATCCGCTGCCTTCTGAGTTTGCCGGTGGACTTACGGAAACGGCGGAAAACTTGATGAAAACCCCAGCTTTTCCGAGCGGTTCTCACATATGCGAAGTTGAGGTCGACCCTGAAACCGGCAGCACCGAGCTATGTGCTTATTTTGCCGTGGATGATGTTGGACGGGTGATAAACCCAATGATAGTTGAGGGGCAGATCCATGGGGGCATCGTTCAGGGGTTGGGCGAGGCGATGATGGAAGATTTCGTTTTCGATAGAAAAACCTCACAGCCGCTCTCGGCCTCGTTTATGGATTATTGTTTGCCTAGGGCTGATGATGTCCCCTTCTTTGGCTCTGAGACGCATGAAGTCCTTACCCAATTAAATCCTCTTGGAATAAAATCGGGAGGGGAAGCAGGGACCACTCCTGCTCTGGGCTGTTTTATGAATGCTTTAGTTGATGCTTTAAAACCACTGGGAATTAAACATGTAGAAATGCCGGCAACGCCTCGACGGGTGTGGGAGGCAATACAGACCGGTTATTAGAGCCGTGCTTATCAAGTTCTGCAAGATAAGATAGTGATTGACAATAAAAGTAAGTAAAGTATCGGCATTTTAACAAGGTTTTTTGTGGTAGCAGACAGAGAAACAGTTCAGCTGTATATGCCGCCTTATAGAAGTTTCTGCTGGAAGGAGAGAAATAGATGTCTATCAAGTTTTCAATAGAACAATCGTTACGGGAACGTTGCTCCTTTGCCGCGGCACGTTCGAATTTTACCTCGGGGTCAGATAAACCCTCCAACTTTCTTGAGAGATGTATCGAAAAAATTGAACTCTTGGAGAGAGATGTCGGCGCATTCGTCTCAATAGACCTAGAGAGTGCTCGAAGAGAGGCGGAACAATCAGATGCTAGGTGGCACGCTGGAAATCCCCTTTCAATAATAGATGGCATGCCTGTTGGTGTTAAGGACGTCATGGAAACCGCAAATATGCCAACTGAGCAGGGATCCCCTCTCTTCAAGGGGTGGAAGAGCGGACGAGACTGCGCAGCAGTAGCCGCGTTGAGAGAGGCAGGAGCGGTCATTGTATCAAAAACGGTAACCACTGAATTTGCCGCGACCCAACCTCGGGGCACGAGAAATCCATGGGATCTTGATCGAACACCAGGGGGCTCAAGCAGCGGATCCGCAGCCGCTGTGGGCATCGGTATGTTGCCGGGTGCCCTAGGGTCACAAGTGATTGGGTCGATCATAAGGCCTGCTAGTTTTTGTGGTGCGGTCGGTTACAAACCGAGTGTGGGCGGTGTTAATAGAGGCGGAAGCTTCGACGGCTTTAGTCAGAGTTGCACGGGAGCCTTGGGCGCTTCCTTGGCAGATACTTGGAATATGATCCGCGCAATCACAGCTCGGGCAGGTGGAGATGCAGGCTATATTGGTGTAACGGGGCCAGAAGCCCTCCCTTCCCCCAATCTACCCTCAAAAATTATGGTTTTAGAGACTGCTGGCTGGGAGTTGGTTGATGAAACAACTCGACAGACTCTCGAAAACGTCCTTTCAAAATTGGGCGCCGCTGACATCGAGTGTGTGGGTAGACGGGATAGCAAGGTAGTTGAGGCAATTGAGGAGGCGATTTTAGACTCTGTTGCTATTTCGCGGGGCATTAACGCATGGGAAGGAAGATGGCCTCTGAATTCTTACGCGCGAGACATGGATGCTGCCAAACTCTCGGATCCCTCATTGGAACGATTGGAAGAAGCGAATAAAATGTCACAAGAGGAATACGCAGGCTTAGTGGCGAGACGAGTTGAAGCGCGCCAGGTTTTTGCAGCTGTTCAACAAGAATTTAGTTGTTCAATCACCTTGTCGGCAGTGGGGGCTGCACCGATGGAGTTGAAGTCTACGGGTAATCCAGTGTTCACTGTTCCCACCTCTCTTTTGGGTGTACCAACAGTGTCCCTTCCTGTTCTAACTTCAGATAATTTGCCTCTTGGTTTGCAAGTTATAGGTTTTGAGGGACAAGACGCTGATCTATTTGCGAATGCGAGAGAGATAGAAAAAATAGTCTTAGAAAACAGCTAACTCTTGGTTTAAATCAAAATTTCTCGTAAATCTCTTTGTCAGCGGACGGGTGGCCGAGTGGTTGAAGGCACTG
The DNA here is from genome assembly GCA_913052165.1 of uncultured Rhodospirillaceae bacterium. Taxonomy (GTDB): domain Bacteria; phylum Pseudomonadota; class Alphaproteobacteria; order MPNO01; family UBA2964. Next base: position 41 of record CAJXEC010000072.1, on the reverse strand, counting down.
GTCTTGAAAACCAGCAGGCGTGCAAGCGTCTCGTGGGTTCG
>CAJXEC010000071.1 GCA_913052165.1 uncultured Rhodospirillaceae bacterium | reverse complement strand
GAAACAATGGCATGAACCCCGCCGGGGTAAGGATGGGGGGTGTAGGGGGAGGCGGGAGCGCGACCAAGGTCTGGAAAAAACGACAATTTCGGAACCTCTCGGATAATGTCGAGGTAGGGACACGTAATCTAAAGATGGCTCTGCGTCGTTTAAGAAAATTTGTCAGAGAGGGGGCGGAGGACGAATTCGACCTGGATCAAACCATCAGTGGAACCGCAAAAAATGGTGGTTTGCTTGATATAAAAATGCGCCCCGAAAGGCGGAATAAGGTCAAAGTGCTTTTGTTTATAGATGTGGGTGGCACAATGGATCCTCATCTTAAAGTCAGTGAGGAGTTATTTTCTGCTGCTAGGAGTGAATTTAAGCACTTAGAATATTATTATTTTCATAATTTCATCTATGAGCGCGTCTGGAAGGACAACAGGAGGGGCTATAATGAGGCGACCTCCACTTGGGACGTGCTCAATAAATATGGTTCCGACTATAAAGTTATTTTCGTTGGTGATGCAACGATGAGCCCCTATGAAGTGACTGAGGCCGGAGGATCGGTAGAACATTGGAATGAGGAGTCCGGGATCGTTTGGATGAGCAGGCTTAGAGAACATTTTTCTAGACTCGTTTGGTTAAATCCTGAACCTGTTGAACGTTGGAGACAAATCGTGTCTGCTCAAGTGATTTGGCGTTTGCTCGAAGGGCGAATGTACCCCATGACCCTAGACGGCCTCGATAAAGCGATGGACAGTCTTAAGGGGAGCCAATCTCATAATAGCCCAAGAAATAGTTAGGGTTAGAGATCTTTTGATGTCGATTATCGTTTTAAAAAATCGAAAAAGGACACTTTTACAACCGTACTTTTTGCCAAGCATTGGTGGGTGATGACCAAGGTGGTAGTGAAATAGATCTTGCGATACAAACCTCTTCGCCAGGTTTTTCAATCGGAGATTACCCTCATCCCTGTTGGGAGTATGTCTCGGTATTGAAAAGAGAAGGAGTTTCCTGGATCGATGAAAAAAGTGAAAATCAAGAAAAAAAGATCTGCGCTGGAGATTTAATGTCTTTTCCTCCAAATGTCTTGCATCGATTTAGGACAACCGGGAGAGTTGCTTTAAAGAAATATGGTATTCATGTATTATCTCAATTTTTCATCATAAACATATAAAAAATATAGACTAATTAAATTTTTTGTGGATTTCGAGCGCCGCAGTTTTTACAATGGCCATTGGCAATTTTAGAGTAATATTCCTCAAAAACCGGTGGAAGGTCTTCCACGATATTTTTGATGATGACGTCTTTTTTCCAGGTTTTTGTCCCGCAGTTTGCGCAATACCATTCGAACGAGTCCTTTACCCCTTCGGGTCTTATACGCTCAATTACCATGCCGATGCTCTCCGGATCTGGCCTTTGGGGTGAGTGAGGAACCTTTGGAGGAAGCATCAAGATGTTACCCTCAAGAATAGGGACATCGACTATTTCATCGTTTTGCACAGTTTTAAGGACTATGTCGCCCTTTAATTGGTAAAAAAACTCTTCATATGGGTCGACGTGATAATCAGTCCTGACATTAGGACCACCGACAATCATAACGATAAAATCATCATCTGCGAATATAGTTTGATTTAAGACGGGGGGGCGGAGAAGCGCTCGATTATCTTCTATCCACTGCCACAAATTAAAGGAAGAAAGCATATATAATTGTCCTTAGAAATAGAATTAAGAAAACTATCTAAGTTACTAAACAGAATAGTAAAAATCGTCCGGTAGTTGGTTGATTATATCGTCTATATTTCTCCCGTTCACCAATTCGGTATCTGTTCTTTGTTCGATTAAGTGATAGGATCCGTCTTTACGACGCTCAATCCGGTAGGCGGCATAAGGCGTCTGGCTTCTGGTTCCGGAGTAAATCATGTACTGATCAAGCCCAGCTTCTTGTTTCCGCTCACACCTAAACCATCGATAGAGAAGTGTTTGCTTCTCACCGAGAGACTTAATCTTGGAAATATCAGATTGAGTAAAACTAGATAAATCAAGAGAAATTACGTTATCTGCACCCATTTCTTTTCTTTACTTCTATTTATCTTACAAAGGGGCCTACGGATCGTATCTTAATCCAGCCGCTTCAATCCCAGCAATTGCGCATTTCTCATCATTTTCTCCTGTGTCGCCACTGATACCCACCGCACCAATGATCTGATCATCCTTATCTCTTATCAAGAGCCCTCCCGGGCTTGCGAGCATTTGACCCTCACACAACATTGAGAGTGACGTAAAAAAGGGGGTATTCGCGCCAAACCGATCTACAATTTTTCTGCTCGAGATCCCCATTCCTAGCGTGCCCCAGGCCTTGCCTTGCGCGATTTGTGGTCGTAACAGCGAAGATTTATCCTCTCTTTTAAATGCGACCAGGTGCCCTCCGGCATCCAATACGGCAACTGTCAGTGGAGCAAGCCCTAGTTGGTGACGGATTTCTATTGATTTTTCAATAATTATGTCTGCTTGCTCTAGAGTTATTGCCGCCATTATCTACTTCCCTTTATGGATTGGCTTTTCGACTTTTATTCTCCGTGAGAAACTTGATTAAGACAACTAAACTCGGGGAGATTTTTATGCATGCCGTTGGATTGGCCGAGCTTGAGGTGGGTAATGTGCAGTCTCGGATTAGTGAAGCAGAGTGGCAGGCGCGATGTGAACTAGCCGCCGCTCATTGGTTAATCTCTAAATTCGTATTCGTTGATATGACTTATAATCATGTTTCTGCTCGGGTTCCGGGAGAACCAGATCATTTTTTGGTTAAAGCAGACAACTTATTTATGGAACAAGTGACCGCATCGAACTTGGTTAAATATGATACCGAGGGTAATCAGGTTTTGGATTCCAAATATAAGGCGAGTCCGGCGGCGTATAATCTCCATGCTGCTGTGCTTCGCACAAGACCTGAAATAATGGCTGCGGTTCACACCCATTCTCCGGCTAATTTAGCCGTGTCGGCGCAGAAAAAAGGCCTCATGGCCCTCACCCAACAGGCAGCGCGTTTTTATAAACGCATTGCTTACTATGCGAATGAGTATGACGACACCACCTATGACGGGGCAGGTATGCTGGCAAAAACGCTTGGCGATCATTGGGTCATGCTTCTCCAAAACCATGGGGCGTTGGTCTGTGGTTCCTCTTTGGCTGAGGCTTATATTTATCATCACTTTTTTGAACTCGCCTGTCGCGCTCAAATTGGGGCACTATCGGGTGGTGGAGAAGTGGTTGAGATTGATGACAAGGCGGCTACCGCGCGCGCCGAAAACTTCGGCAGGATTGGCCAATACAACTCCGAAAGCCGTGATTGGCAGGCGAGTATGGCGTTGGTTGAAAAAAGTTATCCTGAGTATAAAACGTAATTTAGTCGAGACGAAGAGGAGCTGCTGCCCTAATTACTCCAACTACCTCTTTTGATCGTGAGAAAATTGGTGGTTCAAGGATATTTAGAAGCTGACCCTTTGCCTTTTCGGTCAGGACCTCAAATCGCCTAAGGATCTGCATAATTGCGGCCTCTGCGGCTCTTCTCGAACCATCATCAATTTTCAAGGCGACTCCTAGCCGTAAATTTGGAAATGAAGCGGTATACACCCCCTCAGCGCCGGTTTTTACAATCGCGTGTCCCCTGCATGCTTGGAGAATTCGGGTGTCAAATCGACCTTTTCCTCCAATTAGATAGGGTTCATCAAACATTGCCCTAATGATCCTATTGCAGGCAGTTTGCCGTTCATCCGGTTGATCATATGGCTCGACGAGCCTCGCCATAGACAAGGCTATGTTTTCCAGCGGAATGGCGAAAACAGGTACCCCGCATCCATCTATACCCTTGGGCGAAGGGAAGAGGTCAACACTAGTCATTTGCTCAACTATTCCCAGAAGTCGCTGTTGGATAGGATGATCTAAGCGATGATAGCCAAAGGTTGGATAATCCAGGTGTTTGGCAACAGTTAGTAGGGCTAGGTGCTTACCCGAGCAATTATCAAGAAGCCTTGATGGACCGTGACCGCTTTCGAAAAGAGATTTTTTTTCATAATCGCTCCAAGGAAGGGAAGGGCCACAGACAAGGTCCTCATCACTCAAGCCAATTTTCTCAAGCCAATGCGCCAGTATTTCTCTATGGATTTCGGAACCGCTATGGCTCCCACATGCCAATGCGATTTGGGCTAAACCTAAGCCGAATGCTTTAGCTGCACCTGTTTCCAAAAGCATTAATGCCTGAATTGGTTTGATTGCAGATCTGGGAAAAACTGGATCTTTTGTGTTGCCAACAGAAAATATGACCTTGCCTTCTGCATCGACTACGGACACAGCTCCTGTGTGGCGGCTCTCTATGAGATCACCTCGAACAACCTCTACCAAAATTGGATTAGAGCTGGTTTCGTTTATTTCAGTCTGACCCGATAGGTGATCGGACATCTTTGATCACTGTACCTTTTTGACACCTAGCTTTTTATGCACCCCTTTCAGGAAGCTAATGGCTTCTTTATTAAATCGAGCGGAGTGCTCAATGTGAGGGCAATGGGCAGCCTTATCATAAACTGAAACTTTGCTTCCTTTAATTCTTTTGCCGAGTTCTCTTGCGTACCCTGGGAGCCTCAGGCCATCTTGTTTCCCAGCGATTAAAAGGGTCGGTACAGAAATATCCTCATAGGGCGTATTATCAGCTCCACCGAACTGGCCGCCCGACGATTTTATAGTCGGCCTTTTGAAGCGAACAGCGGCTGCGCATTCCCAGGCCCCTGGCATCGTGGCAAATTTTTGTCGCTTACGGACATAGCTTGGATTATTGACCCATTTTTCCTTATTGTAAAAGAGCCCGTCCAAAAGGTTCCGCATGGATTTTGGCGACCCATCATATGCGAGAAGTTTTGCCCGATCTTCCGATGCGGGTGCAAAGCCCCCACCCGAGGAGGCAACCAGAGATCTAATCGGAAAAATCGGTGGAGGTGCCGCGGCTATTCGGATTAGATTGCTACCCCCCATAGAATTACCAACAAAATCAGCCTCGCGGATATCCATAATTTCGAAGAAACGACGCATGTGGCCAAAAACACGGCTACGTCCGCCTAAAAAATCAAACACCTTGTCGGTTCGCCCAAATCCTAACCAATCAGGGGCTACAACTCTGAAATGCTTGGCAAACGCTGGTAGATTGAACTCCCAAGATAATTCGGCACAACCCCCGAATTCACCAGAGTGAAGGAAAACCACGACCGGCCCTTCGCCGCCCTCAAGGTAGTGAGTTTTAATACCATCTACATTGATATACCGACGGCGAATAACGGGCTGGACCATAAGGATGCTCTTTTATTACGCAGCCTTTGCCTTTTTTGTCTGTTTTTTAAACCAATTATCTCTGGCTGAAGCGAGGGCTGCTGTTCGGCCATTGAATTTGGCTGCTTTCACCGGCGTGCCACGATCTTTAAGTGGACCAAGACTAGAGCTAACTGTCCCGAGATCCTTAAGCTGCGGTACTACCTCTTCTGCGAAGAGTTTCATACTTTTAGCGGTATGTTTGAAGGGCATATCACCGGAATGAAGCATACCAATCAAGTGACCAAAACCACCAACTTTTTTATACAAGCTCTTTAATTGCTTAGCGACTGAGTCGGGGGTCCCATAAACTGCCACTCCGTTTTCTCGGAAAAATTCCATCCCCTTTGTTCGTATTGCGTCTGTCCTGCCTCCGCTGAAACGACCGGAGAGGAAATTGGCGTAAAGAGGGGTTTCTACGTATCCGGGAGGCGCTCTAAATTGCGATTCCGCTTTATTGTTTTTGACATACCAAAACACTTCTTGGATGTACTTGAGCGCTTCCTCCTCAGTTTCGCCGACGGCTAACAAAGGCATAAATGCAAATAGATCGTCTGCCGGGGTTGGTAGGCCTTTTTTCTTTAAATTAGCCCTTACACCATCGAACATCTTGCGCATCCCATCGGCTGGAGTAAGAAACATCGTAAATGTGAAGCCGTTTTCGATCGCCCTAGTTGCGTGGTTTACATCACTGCCACCAGTCATCCAAATTGGGGGGTGAGGATCTTGATAGATACGTGGCCAGACATTGACTTGTCGCTTATGGATCCAGCGACCCTCGTAGTTGAATGGACCGTCGTGAGTGCCCCAAGCCTTCTGCATTAACTGCACCGACTCCCAAAGCCGGGCACTAGTTTCCGTGGGATTACAATTAGATCCGAAGAGTTCATAAGGAACTCCTCGAACAAATCCGCACTCGAGCCTTCCGTGAGAAATATTGTCAATCATGGCCATTTCTTCGGCGCAACGAATTGGATCGCGGAGATTTGCGGCCGGATTACCTAAAATACAAATTCGTGCATTTTTTGTTTCGCGAGCTGCAATTGCAATCGATAATGGAGCCGAGGAGTTTATGCACGTGGCCGTTTGATGATGCTCATTGATCATACAATTTAAACCAAGCTCATCAGCTAATTTGTGCTGATCTAAATAAGAATGGTACAGATCAGCACCAATCTTGGGGTCAAATACCGAACTTGGCAGATTCACACGCATTGAGGTGAATTCATCGTCAGGAGGAAGATACGGCCAGGGAAACTCGGTGAAGTGATAAAATTCCATTTATTTCTCTCCTTAACGTAAAAATTTTTCTAGAATTGGGTCAAAAGTATCTGGTTTTTCAACATGTGGAAAGTGGCCCGCACCCGGGACCGATACAAAATCACTGTTCGGAAGCAACTTTGCATATGCTCGGCCATATTTTGGTTTTACAAGGCCATCGCGAGCTCCCCATATAAACTGAGTTTTTACAGTCACTCTGTGGAGCCGAAATTTTAACATTGGGTTATGGAAATAGGGATCCCATGCTAGTTTTGCTGTTGTTTCTTTCGCTCTGGCAAGTACGAAGGCTTCCTGCTCAGAAAGTTCATGAGGAACCATTGGATCGTTTTTAGGATTGCTGAATTTGAAGGCTTGGACCTTTGCCGTCGGGTGATAATAAATATCTTCGATGTCGCGATCGTAAGCCCCACCAATTTTTACCCCCAGGGGACAGACCAAACTCATTTTACTAATCCGAGAACAATCCTTGGACGCAATTTCGTTGGCCAACCATCCGCCCGTTGAGAAACCGACCACCCTGGTTTTCTCAAGCTTTAGTTTCTGCATGAGATCTAGGTAACCGTATGAGAGATCGTCAACTGTTCTGACTGTCTCCGGTAGATCTGTCTTGCCGTAACCAGGCATCCAGGGAACAATCACCTTGTATTTCTGTGCTAGCTTTTGAATAAGAGGAAGATCAAGCTCGTAATAATCTTCACTGTGAAGCCAAAGCACCGGTGTACCGGTGCCGAATTGTTGAACGAAGATGTCAGCGATAGGAAGCTTGTGTGTCCGAGAAGTTCCACGGATCGCTTGCACTGTTTTCGTCGCCATTTTTACTCCACAAAAAACGTTCTAGCATTTATATAGTTCATAATCTTTAAAGAAAACCCCGTTGAGTCTTAAAAACCTCAGGTTTTTACGAAAATTTAAGCTATATTGGATCAGTTCTATGACTAAGAAAAAAAAGACGGCCAAAAATCCCTCCACGGTCGCGAGACCGCTTAAAAATTATTACTCGAATGCTGTCAGGTCCGAGGCCGGCCCACTTTTGTGGATTTCCGGTCAGGTCGCCATTGATAAAGCGGGAAAGCTTGTCGGTGAAGGAGATTTGAGAAAACAAGCGGTGCAAGTTCTCGAAAATATAAGAGCCATTTTATCAGAAAGCGGCGCCGCCATGTCTGATATCGTTAAGGTGACAGTTTACGTTACAGACATTCGTGCATTTAACGATATCGCGGATATAAGAGAAAAATATTTTCCGGAAGATGGGCCCGCCAGTGTTATCTGCGAAGTTTCTGCTCTGGCGTGGCCGGAATTTATGATAGAAATTGAGGCTGTTGCTGTTGTCGACTGAATATTTTTAGTAAAGATGATTACGTCAAAATCTATCGGCCCATGTGAGCCCTCGGTTCTTGTCTCTCCTCGGGAGACATGAAAGGAAGATGGTGATTATCCTTTGCTATTGGCGCTACATTTGAGTGAACCAGCTCCCACGTTTCCGCTTTGTCATGAGAGAGGTAAATCTCTCCCGTAGCGGTTCCCAAAAACAAGGTCATGCCACCCCCCCAATTATGCTGGGTCATCGCCTGAATTGATCCAACCATCGGGGTTGGTAAGCCATGCACACATTCTCTCCAGCTAATCCCATTGTCGACGCTTTTCATAACGCAGGAATGGGAGAGACCATTTTTAAACCAATCATTAGGGCTAAGAGCCGATCCCCCTTGATAAATTGTTTGGCTGTTTCGCGGGTCAATGAAGGCAAAATCGCAATAACCAATACGTTCTCCACGTTTCATAAGGTGGGCGTAGGTGTTCCCTCCGTCATCAGTTCGATATAGTCCAACCCCTGAGCATAGCCACATTTTTTGAGTATCGTCCTCATCAATGATGAGACGATGTGGATCTCGATAATTGGCATCCTCGGGGCGAGCATAACCGGTTAAATCAAGAAAGCTTGCGCCGTCATCGATGGTTTTTAAAAACGCGCCTTGCTCCACCAACACAAAAAATGTCTCTTTTTCACTTGGATGCATTATAATCTGTTTGATATGCGGAATGTGTGGTGGAGGTGGAAATGTCCATTTTTCGGTGTCGGCAACATCATAAATGGAAGTATTGACGGACCAGCTCTCTCCCAAATCATCACTTCGATAGAGGGCTGGCGGCGAGGTACCAGCGAATAAAGTCGCTTCTTTTCCTTTCTTTCTTACCGCGAGGGCATAAATGTGGGGACGATCAATTCCGTTTGTAAGCTGGCGCCATGACTGACCCTTACCGTCATCATTCACCCATAAACCTCCACCCGCATGACACCCTGCGAAAATTTTTCCTGAAATAGGCTCGTGAATAATCTGTCCGACATGTCTGTCTGAGAGAGACCTTTTCGTTATCTGCCACTCGTTTCCCATCTTTTCAAGTTTTACTACGCCTTCGAGGGTTCCGACCAATATTTCATTTGGAGTTGAGGTTCCAAAAGTATGTTGTTGGCCGCCCGGTGAGAGAAAAGTTTGAATGACACCCATATTGTTCTCCGATTAACCTGTTTTATGCTGCATCGGTCTCAGGAATTTGAAGAAGTAGTGTGTATTTTAACATGTCATCATACATTAAGTGTTGAACATCTAGCATTTGCTTTGCCGTCTTGATGACGAGCTGTCTCTCTTTATCTGTCGTTGCATACTGATCCAGCAATTTCTTGCCGACATCGGAGTGTTCTTCGTCTGCGCTGTCATGAATAACCCAATAGGCAACGGCCTCATCATTTAAACCGAATTTTTCCTGCAGCTTACGCGCAATTTGAATATAAAGCCCTGGTATCGCGGCTTCCCCGGCCAGCATGTGTGCAGCAACGCCCTCAAGGAAGGTTTTTCGGCAGATATTGGTAAAGTAAGCCTGAAAAGCAATCACTCCTGGACAGTAAGGGGGGTCGTACATTTCCTCAGGCTCTAAGCCCAACCCTCTCGCAAAATTAAGATAAAGCTTGTGATGGGAGATACCATCAGAAAAAAGACGGCCTGTCGCTTCCTCATAAGCAACCTCGGCAATCATTTCGCGCCACTCTGGATCAGGACAAATCGTGTACAAATTTCCGTGATAATTATGATTGTGCAGGGGTATCCCACCGTGTTGTTTGCAGAGGTAGCGTGTTTGCTCGAGATTCCACTTACCTTCAACCATACCCGTCCAAAGGGGGTGACCATACATAGGTTGATTTCGATGCATCGTTGCGATTGCGTCTAGAACTTCTTGATTCGTGATTGCCATGATTGGTCTCCCTTTTAATGCTATTAGAGTATTTACCAGAGCATCAAACCTGTCTAGCAAAGTTCAAAATATCGATTTTTACTGGCCTCAAGAGGAGAGAAATGGAATTACACGGAAGTTGTCTTTGCGGAAGCGCATGTTTTGTCTGTAAGGGCAAACCTTTGATGATGGGCTGTTGTCACTGCGCAGACTGTCAAAAAGCCAGTGGATCAGCTTTTTCACCGCTGCTGATCTATCCAATAGACAAATTTGGACTTTTGCGGGGAGATCTCAAAAAATTTTGTCAAAAAGGAGGAAGTGGGAAAGAGGTCAAACGCTCATTTTGTGGCAATTGTGGATCCTTGCTTACTACTTGGTATGAGGTGACACCCGATTTTATGGTGATTATGGCAGGCTGTATTGATAACAAAGCAGAATTTAAGCCCGCTTGGGATATATACACGAAGGAAGCCCAATCATGGGTGGAATTCGGCAAAGGCCATAAAGTTTACCCGATGGGATATGGGAGTAAGTGAAAGATGCCTTACGCAAACAATCGAGGGGTCTCCGTATTTTATGAGGTGTCAGGGGAGGGCATGCCTTTTGTAATGCTCCATGCCAATCCTTGTGATCATAGAATGTGGATGTTTCAGGCGGCCAGATTTTCAAATCATTTTAAAGTCATCGCTCCTGATATGAGGGCTTATGGAAGGACTGATAAGCCGTTAGCCCCTTACGCTTTCTCTGCGCTTGTCGATGATGTTTTAGCTGTTTGCAAAAAAGAAAATGTACAAAGCGGAATTTTAGCGGGCGCGAGCATGGGATCTAAAATAGCGTTTCAGCTCTTATCCCAAACACCCGGAATATTTCAGGCAAATATACAGGTTGGTGGAAATGCGTTCCGAGGATCCTCATATGACGGCAGAATCGAGGGATATAAAGCCGCCGGCAACAATGTCTGGGCTTACCGTGAGAACCACTTAAAAGAGTTGTTCGCGCCTGGTTTTACAGAAAGTGACCAAGGCAAATATCTAGCTTCTCTAATTTTAAATGACTCGGACCGGTTATCGGGATCGGCGATTGCCACTCTTTTCCGAAGTTTTGATGAGGTGGATCTGGTGTCTGATTTACCAAAAATAGAAATTCCAACACTCATTGTGAATGGAGAATTTGATAATTCTCTTAAGGGTGGAAAAATGACATCGGAGAGAATTCAGAAAGCCACACATCAGATTATCGAGGATGCAGGCCACCTTTGCATCCTCGAGCAACCGGATCATTTTGATCGTTTGGTCTCTGACTTTCTATCACAAAATGATCTACTTTAAGGACTAATCTCTCCCCGATAGGCGATCTAGCTTGTCCTGCATTTTCTGCATTTCCTCTCGAAGTTCGTTGATTTCAGAAGTCTCAGAAGTTGAGGTCGGTTGTTTGTTACTTTCCGCCGAGGGAACTCCAAACATAGAAGCAATTGATTGTTGAAATTTGTTAAAGTTTTCTATTCCGGCTTTGCTGAGAGCTTCAAATTGATCCGCATTCTGGTTGAAGCTGGCCATGGAATTTCTGAGGAATTCATTATAGTTACTTGAAAGCCCTTGTTCATAAAATGCAATAATTTGTCGAAGAATATCATCGGGCAAAAGATGCTCTCCTTTTCCCTCCTGATCTGCGATAATCTGGGCCAATGTTGAACTAGTAATGTCCTCGCCGGATTTTGCGTCTTTTACCGAAAATTTTTCGTTTCGTGTGACCATCGCTCTCAGGTCCTCGAGGGTCACAAACTCCCCAGTTGCGGTATTATAAAGGCGCCGGTTAGCGTATTTTTTTATGATGATTGGATTGTTTGTTTGTTTCACCATATATCCCTCTGTGATCGAACATATTTTGCATTGCAAAAAAATACTTGACCAGACAAATAAATCAAGACATATATATTTTGCATTGCAAAAAAGGAACAGGAGTGAAAGATGACCTCTAAAACCCAAAAGAAGCCAGATGATACTGCGGCCAAGGCAGCTGATGCTGTGGTTGATGCCGGGCGCAAGGTATTAGAAGACGTTGTTGAAGCTGGGACTAAGACTGCCACAAATTTCTTCGAACAAGCTAACAATATGAATTCGGAGAATATGCAGAAGACCGCCGAAGTTTACGAAGAAGTTACAAAATTTAACCAGGAAAGCATGCAGGCTTTTAATAGTATGGCCGGGGCGGTGGCGGAAGGAATTGAAAGCTACAGCCAGAGGGTAATGGATAATTTCAAAGCAGCAAACAAGTTCAGCATGCATTATCTCGAAAAGCTGTCGGTGGCAAAGTCTGCTCAGGACCTCGCTGCGATTCAGTTGGAAACAACCACTAAAATCTTTGAAAAATCTGTCACTGAGGCAATAGATCTTAATCAGGCGGCTGCGGATACGATCAGTAAATCTGCGGCACCACTTAAGAAACGAGCCGAAACTGTGATGGCTGCGTGCATGAAGGGCGCTGCCTGATATTTTGACTATTGATGAAAGGCGGAGTGAAGCTCTGCCTTTCTAGGTCAACATAAGCTCTGCTTGGCCCTCCACTACAATTTTATCTCCGACCGCACACTTCGTTGACATTGTAACGCGTTTTTTTTCTGTATTAATGCCTTCGATTGTGGCCGTAGTTATTACTTTATCTCCAATTCTTACTGGCCCTTTAAACTTCAGGTTTTGGGAAATATAAATCGCACCATACCCGGGGAGCTTTGTTCCAACGGTCGTAGAAATAAAAGATGCCGCTAGCATCCCATGGGCAATTCGTCCTTTAAAAATAGTCGTTTTGGCAAAGTCTTCATCAAGGTGCACTGGATTATTATCTCCCGAAATCTTAGCAAAATCTTCTATGTCTTTCTCTGTAACAATTCTCTCATAAGTATCCGATTGCCCGATCTGCAGTTCTTCAATTGATGCCATCATAATTCCATTAAAAATAATTTTAGGATTTTACTTTTACGTATGAACCAGGGGCTGGCTCTAACACACTTAAACCACCACTACCCGGTATTCGGGCTTCGACCTTCGGACCCGAGTTTTTAGCATTCCATCGATGCCAGCTAGGCCACCAGGACCCCGGAACCTCGGTCGCATCTTCTAACCATGCGTCGGCATTTGTATATCTTTTGCGACGATTGTTCTCCCAAAACTGATATTTTCCTTTTGATGGGTGATTAACGATACCCGCAATGTGTCCTGACCCGGCAAGAGCGAAGGTCTTCGGACCGCTGAATATATTCATTGCTTTAAAAACAGAAGAGTAGGGTGCAATGTGATCTTCTTTTGTCGCTTGGAAAAAGGAGGGTGTTTTTACCAATGATAGGTCGATCGGGACATCATTTATTGAGTACGCTCCTGGTTGAGCTAGAAGATTTTCTTGATACATATTTCGTAGATATTCTATGATCATTTTTGCAGGAAACCGAGTAGAGTCCGCGTTCCAGTAAAGCAAATCAAAAGCTTGTGGTTGTTTTCCCATTAAATAATTATTAACCACGAATGACCAAATAAG
>CAJXEC010000070.1 GCA_913052165.1 uncultured Rhodospirillaceae bacterium | reverse complement strand
GATGATGATGGGCATTCATCAAAAGCCAGACTCAATCGACGGAAAAAAATTGTTACCTATTGAAAAATATGGGCTAAAATGCATGTCGATTGGCTTCATGGTTCCTCCCGACACACCAATGATCTGGCGCGGCCCGATGGTCATGGGCGCCCTCGAGCAACTTATGGGTGATACCGATTGGGGTAAACTCGATATGATGGTTATCGACATGCCTCCCGGAACGGGGGATGCTCAACTAACCATCTCCCAGCGCGTCGCCCTCTCCGGCGCGATTATCGTCTCAACACCCCAAGACCTGGCGTTACTGGACGCCGTCAAGGGCCTCAACATGTTCCAAAAAGTGGAGGTACCGATTCTGGGGATTATAGAAAATATGAGTTATTTTTTATGCCCAAATTGTGGAGAGAGATCCGAGATTTTCAACAACGGCGGAGCTGAAAAAGCCGCTGTTGAGATGGGAATAGATTTTTTAGGGGCAGTCCCGCTGGAGATGGCAATCAGAGCGGGCGCCGACTCCGGCAAACCTCTCGTCGCGTCGGACCCAAAGAGCCCGCACGCGCTGGTTTACCATACAATCGCCGAGATAGTGCAACGAAGCGCGCTTGAAACTGCGAAGAGAACTAGTCCTCAAATAATTATCGAGTAATACCAATGAGTGGTTCAAAAATCCCATTTAGAAAACAAATGGAATTTGAATATGCAGAGGTTCAACAAATTACCCCAATGATAAGGAGGGTAGTGGCGCGAAACCCCAGTAATTTCACGTACCACGGCACAAATACTTACATAATAGGTCATGGAAATGTAGCGGTAATTGATCCGGGACCAACGATAAAGGAACACCTAGAAGCACTCAAATCTGCGCTGAAAGACGACACGGTAGAGCACATTTTGGTTACGCATACACACAATGATCATTCGCCGGGCGCGGTCCCGTTAAGAGAAAAATTTGGTGGCCAAATTTGGGGCGCACACCTGAAGGAAATAGCTGGTCAGCAGCGAACAGCAGAGTCAATTGATTGGAATTTCAAACCCGATAATGTGCTTCGTAGCGGGACCCAAATTGTAAGTGATGAATGGACTATCGAAGCAATCCCGACCCCGGGCCACATGTCTAACCACATGTGTTTTGCACTTAAGGAAGAAAATACTCTTTTTACTGGAGACCATATAATGGGTTGGAACACAACTATTGTGTCTCCGCCTGACGGGAATATGAGAGACTACTTCGAAAGCCTGGACGTATGTTTATCGAGGGAAGAGGAAATTTATTGGCCGGCTCATGGCCCGGAAATCACGAACACAAAACGCTTCACTCGCGCCTATAAAAACCATCGCAGGATGCGCGAGGCAGAGATATCCAAATGCCTCGAAAAAGGGCTGGGTTCGGTTCAAGAAATTGTAGACTCCTTGTACCACCACCTACCAACCGACATGCATGGTGCAGCCGGAAGATCAGTCCTCGCTCACTTGGAGCATATGGTAGAGACTAACCGAGCCAGACTAATTTTCAACGGTGAAAAAGATGGACGTTTCATCAGGATCTAAAACTTTTGACTGCTTAAGGATGTATTTCAATTGGAATACCCGGCTCAATAATTGACCAAAGCGCCCGCATTTCCCTGTTCGTGACCGCAATACATCCTTGGGTCCAGTCAATGTAAGGATGACCAACATCTTCCTCTGATTTTTGATTTGGCAATCCATGGATCATAATTTTACCTCCTGGATTAACCCCTGATGCCCTAGCACGCGCTATATCAGTCTCATTTGGATAAGATATCCGTATAGCTCGATAAAATTGGCTATCACGGAGTTTTTTATCCAAAATATAAGAACCCTCAGGAGTTCTAGCATCACCCTCTTGGAATTTGTGCCCTTTGGCATATCGCCCGAGCGCGATGTTAAAAATTCTCAGAACTTTGTCAGCTCGCATGACAATGAGCTTTCTTTTTTCTTTCAACACCACAACGCGATCTGCTAATTCACGCAGCTGGTTCCCTGCCTTTTCGTTAAACTTCACCTCTGTAATCGCATCGATTTCGCCGCTACGGAGAAAAATAAAGCAAAAAACAAACACCCCTCCGACCAAAAATATCGCGATCTTTTTTACCCAGGCTTTATCTCTTTGAGCCCTCTTCGTCATTTCAAAAATCCAGGCCTGATTATAAAAATGTGCGCCATTAAGAAGCCCTTTCAAGCACCACGAAGCTATAATCGCAGCTGTCTTGTGGACCACTAGGGTAAAAATTTCTGGATATTTCCAACCAATCTTTACGATCAAATTTCGGGAATTTAACGTCACCATCTGCGGTCATGTGAACTTCTGTTAGATACAACCGGTTGGCAAAAGAGAGCGCTTCTCTGAAAACTTGCTCTCCCCCTATGACCATAATTTCCCCGTCCTGCAAAGGTGACCGTTTAGAGGCAACAACCAGAGCTTGTTCAAAGTTTTGAGCAGTCTCAAGGCCGGGGAAGCAAAAATCCTTATCATGGGTCAGAACGATGTGAGGCCGGCCAGGGAGCGGTTTTCCCAGAGACTCGAACGTCTTCCTACCCATAATCATCGGTTTGCCCATGGTTATGCGTTTGAAATTCTTCAAATCTTCAGAAAGGCGCCATGGTAAAGAATTATCGCGCCCGATGACGTCGTTCTCAGCTATGGCCACAATTATGGAGACTTTGAAATTCAAAGGGAACCTCTAAACAGCTATCGGAGCAGAGATATGGGCATGAGATCGATAATCACGCAGGATAAAGTCCTCGAAACGGAATTTAAATATATCATCGACCCTCTCATTAATTGACATTACTGGTAATTGATATGGATCTCGTAAAAGCTGAATGCGCGCCTGTTCAATATGATTTAAGTATAAATGCGCATCACCCAAAGTGTGAATAAATTCACCCGCCTTTAAGCCTGTCACTTGTGCTACCATAAGCGTAAACAAGGCATATGAAGCGATATTAAATGGAACGCCGAGGAAAATATCAGCGCTTCTTTGATAAAGCTGACAAGAGAGCCGCCCTTTGGCCACATAAAACTGAAAAAGGCAATGGCAAGGCGGAAGAGCCATTTTATCTAATTCAGCAACATTCCAGGCGCTAACAATATGCCTTCGCGAGTCGGGCGTGTCCTTTATTCTTTTGACCAGTTCTGTAATTTGATCGAACTGTCGACCGTCTGGACCGGGCCAGGATCGCCATTGCGACCCATAAATTGGCCCTAATTCACCGTGTGGATCTGCCCAATCATCCCAAATGCTCACTCCATTTTGGTTCAAATATTCTATGTTCGTATCACCTTTAAGGAACCACAGAAGTTCATGTATTATTGAGCGAAGATGGAGCTTTTTAGTAGTAACCAATGGAAACCCTCGGCTTAAATCAAAACGCATCTGGTATCCAAATATACTTTTTGTCCCAGTTCCAGTGCGATCGCCTTTCTCAACGCCATCCTCTAAGACACGTTGCATGAGGTCTAGGTATTGTTTCACAAAAATTCCTTAACTTTATAATCTAGGCAGCTTTATCTTTAATTTAAGGCAGAATCAGGCCATAGTAAAAGCGCCGGGGATCCGGCTATGGCGATAAACGGCTTGTGGAATAAGCGATGCGGACCCGGGGGCGGTACCCGGCGCCTCCACCAATTTTATAATCTGCTAGGTTAGCGGACTTTTGGGGGCGAAATAGGATCGACGCGCGTGTAAAGATAAGTTTTTCGTTCGGCATGGTACCACCGTTATCGGGCCGATATACAATTGCCAATGATAATGACTTGGCTCTCGCTGCCTAACTTTAGGTAAGCGCGGTTCGGGGGGCACCGGGCAACAGAAGCCCCTCACCTGAGTGTTTGCAAATAATATCTCACTTTTCTGCCCCTTGCCCAAAACCCAATCATAGATTTAAAAAGGTTAAATGAGCGAAGATGTATTGGACTATTCGAGACTTGTTGACCAAGCCATGCAATCAGTGATGCGCCATGCACTCGAAGTGGCGGCCAAAGAGGGCTTACCTGGTCAACACCACTTTTACCTAACTCTCGACACAACCCACCCCGAAGTAGAGATGAGTGATAGCTTGAGGGCTGAGTATCCTGAGGAAATTACTATCGTATTAGAAAATCAATTTTGGGACCTGGAAATAAAAAAAGATCATTTTTCAGTGAAACTCAATTTTGGCAAAACACCTCACGATCTCTTGGTACCATTTGATGCGGTAACCGCCTTTGCCGACCCATCGGTAAAGTTTGGTCTTCAATTCGCGAGCAAACTCGAAGAGAAAAGAACGGAGACTCCAGAAGCCTCCTCATCAAATCAATTGCCAGACGACCGTCCCTCTGGGAAAGAGGAAAAACCCCAAAACTCAGCGGAGGTAGTGGTCCTAGATAGTTTCAGAAATAAGGATTGAATGTTTAAACGGTTATGGGCCTCAGGCTCACCTGTTGGACATCCATTAGAAATTGGAAAATATAATGTCATCTGAATTTTCGATAAATGAAATTTTCCCCCTAAAAACCGATGAAACGAACTATCGGAAATTAGACACGGGAAATCTCGGGGTCGATACTTTCCGGGGGGAAGAGGTTTTGGTGATCGAAAACGAGGGGCTTCGGAGCCTTTCCAAGGAAGCCTTCCATAATATCAATCACTTCCTTCGGCCAGCACATTTGCAGCAACTAGCGAGTATTCTTGCGGATCCCGAGGCTTCATCGAATGATCACTTTGTAGCTTTGGACTTACTTAAAAATGCGAATATCGCAGCTGGAGGGCAGTTACCCATGTGTCAAGATACTGGCACATGCATAATTCTTGGAAAAAAAGGCCAACGTGTATGGACAAGGGATGATGATGTTGCACAGCTCGCAGCAGGCGCCTCTGACGCTTACACCACCTATAATCTGCGGTATTCGCAGCTTGCCCCTATCTCCATGTATGAGGAAAAAAACACCGGGAATAACCTTCCAGCGCAAATAGATATTTATTCAACCATGGGTGATACGTACAAGTTTACCTTTATTGCGAAGGGGGGTGGTTCAGCAAATAAAAGCTTCTTATTTCAGCAAACGCCATCAATGCTTCATCCTGCCAAACTTGTGGAGTTCTTGCGAGATCAGTTCATGCTCCTTGGAACGGCAGCCTGCCCACCCTATCACCTCGCAATAGTAATTGGTGGCACATCAGCAGAAATGAATTTGAAGACCGTCAAAATGGCCAGCATTCGCGAGCTTGATGGTCTCCCTACCCAAGGGGGGGCGAGCGGGCACGCTTTTCGAGACCTTGTGATGGAGAGCGAGATTCTCAAGCTCTCGAGAGAGATAGGCATTGGGGCGCAATTTGGTGGGAAGTATTTTTGCCATGATGTCCGCGTTGTCCGATTACCCCGACACGGAGCGTCCCTTCCAATAGGGATCGGTGTTTCATGCTCTGCGGATCGACAAGCAAATGCTAAAATCACGAGAGACGGGGTTTTCCTAGAAACTCTTGAGACGAATCCAGCTCAATATATGCCAGACATGGAAGAGGCTGAATTGGGCGGTGAAGTTGTGGCGCTTGATCTAAATCAACCAATGGAAAAAATTCGTCAAATCCTAGGCAATTATCCGGTCAAAACGAGATTATCATTGAGCGGTCCAATGATTGTCGCCAGGGATCTAGCCCACCTGAAAATATCAGAACGGCTGGATCAAGGAGAATCGATGCCGACATACCTTCGTGATCATCCTGTTTATTACGCAGGACCGGCAAAAACCCCGGAAGGTTTACCCTCCGGTTCTTTTGGACCAACAACAGCAGGCCGTATGGACGCCTATGTCGACCGATTTCAAGCAAATGGGGGCAGTTTTGTCATGCTCGCAAAAGGTAATAGGTCGAAGCAGGTTACTGATGCCTGTGCCAAACATGGAGGTTTCTATTTGGGTTCTATCGGCGGACCCGCCGCACGACTTGCTCAGGATTGCATACAAAAAGTAGAGTGTATCGAGTATGAGGAACTGGGTATGGAAGCGGTCTGGAAAATTGAAGTGGAAAATTTTCCCGCGTTTATTATCGTTGATGATAAAGGAAATGACTTTTTCGCCAGTATCGGTAGCTAGAGCGCTCTCTCGGATAAAAATCCAGAGCGAGATAATCTTATTTAATTTAGTTCTAATTAGCCGAGTATTGTGCATGTATAGATTTCGCGGCATCGCCCTAAAACAAAAATTCTGACTATTTTTTTCATGTTGATACCGAGGGCGATTTACTCATCCTTTACAAATTGGAGACATAATATCTCTTCCTATTGTATCGGCAGGTGCTACAGGGAACGCGGGAACTTATCTTTGCCCCGTGATGGTGACTCGCTCGATTTTCCTCGGTTTGGGACATGCTAAAAGCTATATCGCCCTGACAAGTGGTGGTTTAGTCGTAATTGGATAACTGTAGCTTTTTGGCAAGAACGACGTCCCCGTGCCGGTTCTCTACGCTGCTGGAAACTCTGGCCAAGGCGGACTAATGCTCAAAGGGTACGGTCATCACAATGGGTGGGCGTTTACATCTGGACGTTTGGCTTGAAACAGCGCCGCAAGAGAACCGTTACGAAAAAACTAATTTTTCTGATAACCAGGGATAAACTCAGTGAGATCAATCGTGTCAGCTTCCGGGACAGAAATTTCCGCGGGATAATTATCTTTTCGCGTTGCATCGATTCCCATCTTGGTAACCAAATGAGAACCCCCAGCAGGGTCGTAGGACGCTGGATCTAAGGGTGAACCCTTTGCGTAGGGCACCATAAAAATATCACGGTCTGCCCTAACTCTGGTAGCAATCGCATGAAGCACTGCCGTATCATCGTAAACATCGACATCCTGATCGACAATTACGGCAAATTTTAGGAAAGGATCTGCCACAAAAGCCGCCATTGCAGCTTGCTTTGCTTCTCCCTCTATCATCCGATCTATTGCGATGAAACACATGAATCGGAATCTACCCGACCGAGGAACAGCCACCTTCGTTACCGTGGGACACGCGATCCTAACCGTTCTCTCGATAAATGGGGTCCGGATAATGCCGGAAAGTAACAAGTTATCTGCGTGCCCAACAAAAGCATTTTGATAAAGCGGACTTCTTCTGTGTGTAATAGCCTTTATTTCCAAGACAGGGTTCATACGTTCCGGACCATAAGTACCCGGATACTCACCAAAGGGTGCCTCAGACTTACGTTCCCCAGGAATTGTTAAACATTCAAGAATAATTTCTGCATCGGCAGGGACTTGGAGAGGTATCATTTTGCAATCCACCATTCGAACCGCCTGTTGCATCATCCCTCCGGCGAGACAGAGCTCATCGGCCTCCATCGAAGAAAAACAGAGGGAGCCGATAAAAAAAGCAGGGTGATGACCGATCACGATCGCTATAGGGCAGGGTTCACCACTATTTTCATATTTCTTCCAAATGACATTAGCATCGGCTGTCTCAGAGAGCTGCACTCCAAGCAGGTTGCGGGCATGGACCTGATGACGATAAATACCGATGTTATTGATGCCTGTGTCCGGATCACGCATGACAGAAAGCCCTGCGGTTATGAACTTTCCAGCATCTAATTCATGGTATTTGCAAATCGGAAATTTGGCGACATCGATATCTTGTCCGGCCACCACGACTTCTTGCACCGGAGCGCGTTCAACTTCGACTGGGGGGATAGGATTTTCTTGTCGCACCGCGCATTCTTCCAAGAAATCATCTATGTCCCCATTCTCCATACCGAGGGCATAACGAAGCCGCTCAAATCCCGCATGCATATTTGCAACAAGAGGCACGTCAGAACCTTTTACATTCTCGAAAATTACAGTTCTGAAATGATTGTCAGCCTCAAGCCGATGTAAAATCCCCGACACCCCAAACTCTGGATCCACCTCTTTAGTAACCCTGAAAATTTCTTCCGGATGTTTCTCTTCTAGGTATTTTATAAAACCCCTTAAATCGAGGTCGTAATAAGCATTGGAACCCTTGGTCATCTTATCCTTTAGACTCAATATTTTTATTTCGGGGGATCAATCGCGCCCAACGCCTCAATCCAGGCCGCCATGCCAGGTGACCTCAATCAAACAGTCAGTTAAGTCTACCATCTTGATCGGCATTTTGCTGCAAGTGGAGAAACATCTCATCCGTTTTTTTATCAGAGAAAACTGTTGAGCCGGTTTATCGCCGGGGTTTTTTAACGGTATTGACATTACTTAACTTCAAAGGCTTCTAGGAATTAAACCAGGGCCAGTATTACAAGTAACCTCGCCAGTTTCTAATTTAAAATGATGCTGTGTGAAAGTTCCACCCTTCGCCTCCCGAACGATGAAAGCAATACTTTGTGCGGGCCCGGCTTGCTCCTGATGAATCGCGCCCGGCGGCACAACATCTATATCACCAGGGGCCATTTTGTGAGAACCTAATTGTTTAATTACCGCTGGTCCCCGATCGGGATCGCCACCATCTGTTCGCTTATAACGATGCATAATTTCATTACCAGTGATTAACCCGTACAAAGTCCACTTATCGCCATGGTCGTGAATATTTGTTAAAAGATTTGGTTTGCGCACTGTTGCATTGAGCACAAACCCAAAGTCAGGGTCTTCATAAAATAACAAGTTTTTAACTGAAGGCGCAGCCTCCACCGTTGCTGGCCAGGAATTTGCTGCTGACCTCAGCCCCTGATCCTCGAGTAAGGGGGCCATGACTTCTTTTATCTTGGTCCAAAGTAATTCTCCCTCTAAACCAGTCTTAAATAGGGCCCGAACACAATCAACGAAGAGAGCGGCAGCTGGTAGGTTTGGTTTCTCTGTGAGATCTCTCATATAATTTCCCTGCTTCCTCGGAACGAAGGTAAAGTTATGGTCAAGCCATTGGACGTCATACCCGTTCGTCATAAAGTAATTCTAAAGTACGCTCAGAGGAAGTGATGTTCGCACGATTAAATCATATCGCGATAACCAGCGATCAATATGCCATAAATAGAAAATTTATCAGGCATCGTACTGGCTTAGGACTTCGAAAAACCTCCGGCCCACGCGCGCATGTGCAATTGGCGATGAAATCGTCGGGTTACACAATATACCAAGGAATAAGATAAGGAGGCACGGAAACGGACGTCTTCATCCTATATAATGGTAACTATTGAGACAGAAGTAGGCTGCCTTTGTTATTAGATAGGAAAGTGCCCGGGGCTTCTTTTATTTCTAATTGAGTATCAAATCCCGACAACTGGCTGAAGAAACCGAGCGGCAAGGCTGCTAAATCGCAATGGAGCGTTCGTTACAGCAAGGCAAATACACTCTTCACCAGGCACTGCAAACGGTTTGTGTGTAATTGTAGAGTCAACTGTCTGCACATCGCCTCGCTGATAAACCCCGAGATGATCCTCAAAAGCTCCCCTAAGAACTAAGGTCATTTCCTCACCGCCATGGCCGTGTTCGGGGACTGGTTTACCTGCTGGAATGCGTAAAAGTCTTGCCACTGAACCGTCTTCATCAGAACAAATTACTAGCTGATGCGCAGATGGGCCTAATCGACGCCATTTGAGATTATCAATATCTCCTCCAGCGTACTCTCGCAAAGGATTAGGTAAACAAGTTTCCTGGTTTGTAGGAGAACAACCTACTGAAACAGGTCGCTCACCTTCCTGATCAAGTCTCTCAAGGATATTATCAAAAGAACTGTCGTCAACTTTTACCTCTTCAGAGGCACCGAGGAACGAGCCAGCGACGAACTCAAGTTCCGACACTGTTTTTCTACATTCCGGACACACTGCTAAATGGGTTGCGACTGCTACACTCCAGGCCTCTCCGAGAGCTCCACTCGCATAGTCTAACAGAGTCTCTTCGTTAGGATGATGAATAATGGTCATCGGATATCTCCAATTTCCGCTCTGATATGTTTCATTGCCAACCGGATCCTCGACTTAACTGTACCGAGCGGTATACCAAGTTTTTCTGCGACTTCTACGTGAGGAAGTTCTTCCATAAAGCTCAATTTCAATACCTCCTGCTGCTCAGGCGAGAGTGCCCCTATGCACTCTTTTAGCCTTGAGGCCTCTTGACTGCGAACTATAATTTCTGTTGGTTGCGGCTCAGGCTCGGGGATGAAGGCTGGATCCTCGTAGTCAGGCTCAGGCCTGTGGCGCTTCCGCAACAGGTCGATCCGCTGATTTCGCGCAATCGTGTAAAGCCACGTGCTTGCTGAAGCCTTTTTGGGGTCAAATTGTTCTGCTTTTCTCCAAACGCGGATGAAAGTCTCCTGAACAACCTCTTCTGCGAGTTCAGGACCAACTCCATTTCGCATTGCGAAAGATTTGATCTTCGGAGCAAATGCCGCAAAGAGCTTTTTGAATGCATTTCGGTCTCGGGTCTCCGCAATTGAAATCAGACAGCTATCCATGGACTCGGTGTTCATATTTTTGTGGGTTCTCCGGTCCTCGCGCTTTTTACGCCCCAGTTTGGACACGCCTTCATCTTCACTTTTGCTTATAGGCGAATCAGAGGCAAGCGTCACTCCTGTGATGTAGCTGTATCCATCCTGCTCTGTCGAGGATTCGATATGCGAGATTCCTATATCCATAAATAATGTACGGGCGTACCAACTTTTTAGATCACTATAGCGTGGACCGAATTGTGTTTGAGCGAATTTCAACTAATCCTAGATTGAGCCGATTTAATTTGTTAGGGGAATGAGATGGATATCCCCAAACATAGTCAAAAAATTGCAGTCATCGGATCCGGAATAGCAGGTCTCGCCGCATCTTGGCTGCTGAGCAAAAAACATAACGTCACACTGTATGAACAAGACGGCCGGCTCGGAGGCCATTCCAACACCGTTGAGGTCAGCTTTGGGGTGAAAAAAATAAATGTCGACACGGGTTTCATTGTTTTCAACAACCAAAATTATCCTAACCTTGTTGCTTTGTTCTCTCATTTAGGTGTTGAAACCAAATCAAGTGATATGTCTTTTTCCGCCTCCCTGAGAGATGGTACATTCGAATATTCCGGTTCCAACCTCCGCGGTTTATTTGGTCAACCAGCCAACGCACTAAAATTATCTTTTTGGCAGATGCTCTATGACCTAAATCGCTTTTACAAGTTAGCGCCTCAAGATTTGAAACGTGGTGAATTAAAGGAACTATCATTAGGAGACTACCTCCGTAAGAAATCTTTCTCGGCCGCATTTATTGAAAATCATATCTTACCAATGGGAGCTGCTATATGGTCCACAACCTCCCATGAAATGGGGAATTATCCTGCAGAGTCCTTCGTTAAATTTTTCAAGAGTCACGGGCTTCTTCAAGTCACTGATCGGCCAGAGTGGCGCACCGTAGCAAATGGTAGTGCGCAGTACGTCAATAAATTGATTGAGGATTTCTCTGGAACTATCCGAATGGTTGGCGTCAACTCAATCAAAAGAAGTGATAATTGCGTCATGGTGAGAGAAGTCGGAGGGGATGCAAAAAATTATGACCAAGTTGTCGTTGCTACACATGCTGACCAGGCACTGGCGCTTTTGACAGATCCACAAAGAGACGAAACCGCCATTCTTGGTGAATGGCAGTACACCAAAAACCGCATCTTTCTTCATTCAGATCCCAGATTTATGCCACGCCGAAAGCATGTTTGGGCGAGCTGGAATTTTTTACAGAATATGAAAAATAATGCCGATACGCCGTTGTGTGTGACGTACTGGATGAACTCTCTTCAATCCATACCCGACAAGTACCCTTTATTCGTAACGCTTAACCCACCCCAAACCCAAAATCCAGTTGATACTCATACGATAATCGATTACGAACACCCGCTCTACGACAGGAAAGCTCTTGCATCCCAAAATAAACTGTGGTCGTTGCAGGGCAAACGGCGAACTTGGTTTTGTGGCAGTTATTTCGGATACGGTTTTCACGAAGATGGTCTCCAATCTGGACTTCTGGTCGCGGAGAAATTGGGAGGCGTGAAAAGACCCTGGCATGTTCCAGAGGAGAGCTCCCGGATTATTATGAGTTAACCAGGCCAGTATTTTCAGGAAGGTCCATGAATTCTAGTTTTTATTTCGGTGAGGTAACACACAAACGCTTTCGCCCAAGAGCGCACCAACTGCGATATCGTGTCTTCACTATGCTAGTGGATATTGATGAATTAACCATCCTGGACTCGAGTATTTTAAGTTTTGGTTACAACCGACGCCGTCCCATGTCATTTTATGATAAAGACCATGGTCCCCTCGATGGATCGCCATTAAGGCCCTGGGTTCAAGAACAACTTATCGAGGCTGGGATTAAAGAGAAATGTTGTAGGATTGCTCTTCTCTGCTACCCGCGCCTCTTTGGTTACGTTTTTAATCCCCTTAGTATATTTTTTTGCTACGCTCGAGATGGATCATTGATCGCAACCCTTTATGAGGTCTGCAATACTTTTTCAGAACGTCACACATACCTTTTTCCGGTCAGTCAATGCGATCAAAAAGTCATCCGGCAAGAATGTCCAAAAACCCACTATGTATCTCCATTTATCGACATGACCGGTCTCTATCGTTTCAGTTTGTCGCCTCCGGGTGATGATGTTCGACTAGCAATCCGTTATGAGGACGCGGGCGAGTTAGTTCTTGCTGCTTCATTTCAAGGGAGAGCCAAAAAAATCTCCAACTTAGCTGCTGTTACCTGCTTGTTACGCTCTCCTCTTCAGTCCTTGAAGGTTATTGCAGGAATTCATCTTGAGGCTTTGTATATGTGGATTAAGGGGTTTAAAATTTACTCACATGTTAGCAAAAAAGAGAGGGCGAGCGT
Source organism: uncultured Rhodospirillaceae bacterium (assembly GCA_913052165.1). Taxonomy (GTDB): domain Bacteria; phylum Pseudomonadota; class Alphaproteobacteria; order MPNO01; family UBA2964. Next base: position 1,160 of record CAJXEC010000070.1, on the reverse strand, counting down.
GAGTATACACGCAGAAATATCGAATGGAGAAAATTCCCAATGAGCGCCGCAGAAACATCCTGGCAGGATGGGCTGCTCGTCAGGATATTAAAAAATATCGAATTCGGGTCAATAAAGATTACGACTCCCAGAAAAAGAATATTAGAGTTCAAGGGAATAAAAGAGGGGCCAAGCGCGGATATTCAGATAAAAAAATGGCGAGTTTTGACCAGGACAATTTGGGGCGGTCACACCTATTTTTTTGAGAGCTTTCGGAGAGGAGAATGGGAAACCTCTAATCTTTACGCGCTTTTGCTTTTTGGAGAGCTAAACGAGACTTCGGTAGATAAAGTGATGAAATCCACTATTTGGAGGCGTTTGATAGAGCAAGTACTCCACAAGCTGAACCAGAATTCAATAAAAGGCAGCAAGCGTAACATCGCCGCGCATTACGATTTGGGGAATGAGTTTTATCAACTTTGGCTGGATAGAACTATGACCTACTCCTCTGCCCTATTTGAAGGGGACACAGTTAGTCTTTCAGAGGCCCAAAGGCAGAAGTATTTGCGTATTGCAAAAAAGATAGAATTAAAAGATGGGGACAAGTTGCTAGAGATCGGTTGTGGTTGGGGAGGGTTTGCGGAGATTGCTGCTAAGGAATATGGCTGCCAAGTCACCGCACTCACACTTTCAAAGGAGCAAGCCAGCAGCTGCAAAAAAAGGGCGATAAATACTGGAATCGAAAAAAGCGTAGATATCCGACTTGAGGATTACCGCGATGTCAGAGGTCTCTACGATAAGATCGTATCAATCGAAATGTTAGAAGCAGTCGGCGAAAAATTTTGGAGAAGGTATTTTGAAAGTTTACGTGATCGCCTCGCACCTGGTGGCAAGGCCGCAATTCAGACGATTACGATCAAGGATGATTGTTTCGAAAGCTACAAAAAAAACCCAGACTTCATTCAACAATTTATTTTCCCAGGCGGCATGTTACCAACTCCATCGGCAATCAAAGACAATGTGGAATCTGTTGGACTGAAACTCACCGACACCTTTTTTTTCGGAAAATCTTACATAAAAACCCTTCACCTTTGGGATCAAGAATTTAAGAAACAATGGTCTCGGATCGAGGAGCTTGGTTTTGATACAGACTTTAAAAATACATGGACCTACTACTTGAA
>CAJXEC010000069.1 GCA_913052165.1 uncultured Rhodospirillaceae bacterium | reverse complement strand
TCCCAAAAATAGACTCCCTAAGTTCCTAGAAATTTTAGAGCAAGGTTCTATGTCTTGTCGTAAGCCGCGGCCTTTATTTCTTCTTCCAATTCTTCGAAATGCGGCAAAACATATTTTTGATTCATATTTCTTATTCCCCAAAACCAGTCGTATAATGTGCGATTGAAGTCAGTGTTCATTGAACGTTTCGGCTTTTGCCAAAGACTTTGAACTGTTAGCTTCTTTTTAAAAAAGTGTCAGGCGTTCTGTCCGAGAGCCTCGCATTTTCCAAGAAGGCTTCCTCCGCCCTTTCAATAACAAATTCCGCAGTGTTTCTAGTCATCCTACCGATGACTTTCATATTTGTCGCCATTTTTGACATGAGGACCATCCTTGCCAGGACATCTTTATCCGTCACCCCGTCATGGGCAAATGCCAGCGAGCCAAATATTGCCGAAAACGTAATAAAAAAACAAAAGAGAATCTTGAAGCCCAAGTATTGCATAAATTACGGCCCCTCAACAGTCATCCTAACCCCAAGGAAATCTATATTATTGTTTTTTGCCAAAAAAATGCGACATCCTCAGTCGTGTTGGATTCAATGCCCTAAATGAATGGCAGCCTAAGGCATTAAGAAAAATGCAAATGTCTTTATTTAGAAATCAAAATTTTGTGATCCAACGTGTAAACAAAATAGTACTTATTAAGATCGTTCGATCATCTCGCGCTACTCCGTTGGCGCCACTCCCTGTACGCTTCGGGATACGCGAGTTTACCTCCCTGAACTAAAGCCCCAGCTCACTGGGGCTTTTTTTTGCTGCGTCGCCTGAGCAACCGAAATTTGTCCGATAAACGGCCAAAGCCCATCAAATTGGGCAGGAACATCTAATTTGAAAGTCATTTTATGCGTTAAAGTTCGAGGTAATGGTGATCTCAAAGAGCGCATATTTTTTTTGGGCATCTTGATCAAGACTCCTAATTTTTGAAGACATGAGGCGTAGGAGAATTACCCTCTACGGCAACCCCTTCTATTTAGTCATGAGTTGATCGTGCTGTAACGAGAAACCACTCGCCACCTCCCTGGCACGTCGGTTAATGCAGCGATCATTACAGGACCCAATATGAACAAGATTTAAATTTTGTTTTAGTCTCAACTTTAGCCTATAAATTACGAGAGCTTTGTTGGCTCTACAACCCACAAACTTTAGGGAGTTGGTAGGTGGTTTATTCTGAATTGATTGATCTAGTCCTGTCTTTTCTCGCGTATTTTGGAACTTCTTTGGCTCTAATATTGGCTTACCTAGTCATTTATATGTGGGTTACTCCTCACAATGAACTAGCCCTTATCAAAGATAATAACTCCGCTGCGTCTGCCGCTGCCATTGGAAGTCTTGTTGGCTTTACGCTCCCTCTATTTACGATAATCCAGCAATCGGGATCATTAGTTGAATGTATTTTTTGGGGAGGGGTGGCAATTATCGTTCAGGTTTTTATTTTTTTCTTGGTTAGGTTGCCCATCCCGAAGATTTCTGATCGGATTGAAAATGGTGAACTAGCCAGTGGCGTATGGTTGGGCGGCGCTTCTTTAACAGGTGGTTTGTTGAATGCAGCCTGCATGACAGGTTAACAATAAAAACTTAGGAATTGTGGATGTCTAGTATGAATAGCCATGTTAAAAACGTTTATAAGACTGCAGTGATAGCGTCTGGAGTTTTGGTTCTCACAGCGTGTGAAGAAGCCAAGATAGATGGAGCAGTCTACGAGAGCTTGGGACAGTGCGTAGCGGATATCAATATGACACGATCCGAATGCGAGAAAAACTTTACACTCGCTAAGAAGCAACACGCAACCGTGGCTCCGAAGTTCGAATCAGCCTCACAATGTGAGGCTGAGTTTGGCGCCAATAAATGTGAGAAGTCGGGGCAATTATCCTCCAATGGAACCTCAATGTTTATGCCGATGATGATGGGATACATGATGGGTTCCATGATGAGCGGCAGGGGGTATGGGTTTGCCCAGCCGCTTTATAAAACTCGTCGAGATCCAGGTACTTTTAGAACCGCGGATAACAGGAGTGCCGGAACCAGGACGGGACAAACAAAACTCTCCAAATCGGCAGCTAGTCGACCCACTCCCAAGATGTCCCGCCGCAGCCGCGGGGGTTTCGGCTCTACGGGGCGCAGATTCGGGTCGGCAGCTACTTAAATTCGGTGAAAATTTTAGCCTCGAAACAAAGACTGTCACTTCCAGAGGCAGCAATTAAGCATGAAATAAGCCTTTCCGCTGATGGCTCGATCCCCTTTTGGGATGAAACGCACTATTACGAATTCACTTCACAAGAAATTAAAAATGGCCTCGTCAGTCCCTCTGAGGAAATTGAAAAGATGTGTTTTGAGGTGATCGACCGAGCCATGTCTGATGAGAGCATACTGAGCCGTCTCGAAGTTGACCGACAATATTGGGACTTAATTGCAGACAGCTGGCGCGATGGAGAACGAAATTTGTATGGGCGCATGGACTTTTCTTATGATGGCGTCGTTCCTGCGAAGTTATTGGAATACAATGCTGATACACCGACCACGCTCTATGAAAGCGCCATTTTTCAGTGGGAGTGGTATGAGGAAATTCTTGAGGATGGCGCTCTGCCGGCGGGCGCTGATCAATTTAATGAAATTCATGAAAGCTTAGTAGACGCGTTTGGTAATATTGGATCAACCGATGATCTGCATTTGGCGAGTAGCAAGCAAATCGAAGATGATCGGACAACCATTGAATATCTAGCAGAATGCGCGACAGAAGCAGGACTCCAAACTCACCTTATTGACATCAATGACATCGGCATCAGTGCGGAAGGGCTTTTTCTGGACTGCTCCGACCAGCAAATTAAAACCCTCTTTAAACTTTACCCTTGGGAATGGATTTTTTCCGAGGAATTTGGTGCCAAGGTATATGGCAGTGGTACTAGATTTATTGAGCCCCCGTGGCGAAGCATTTTATCGAATAAAGGGTTGCTTCCAATTTTATGGGAGATGTTCGAGGGACACCCAAATTTGTTGCCCGCATATTTTGAAGATGACTCCCGAGCGCAAAAACTTGGAAATAACGTCGTGCGGAAACCTTTGCTTGGCCGGCAGGGTGCAAATGTTGAGATGCAAAAAGACGGAAAACTGATCCAGCGACGCGATGGCCCTTACGAGGCTGGTTCTTTTATTCTACAAGAACTTCATCAATTGCCTGAGTTCAATCAAAGGTTTCCTCTCATAGGTTGTTGGGTTGTTGCTAGTAGGGCAGTCGGTCTCGGCATAAGGGAAGATCAATTTTCGATTACCGGCCCAGAAGCCAACTTTGTTCCCCACATTATACTAGATTGACCACATTTAAGCGCATCGGATTAAGTTTCTTTATAGGGAGATATAATTGTCAGGCGGAAGATATGGCGTTGAATTAATTCTTGATATGCATGGCTGTGACCCCAAAACCTTCACGAGAGATAGCATCAAGGCATATTTTGAAGAACTCTGTGAATTAATCGACATGCAAAGAGAGGATCTTCATTTCTGGGATGATGTCGGACGGCCCATAGAGGAAAGACAGACTTCCCCTCACACCCAAGGAACCTCGGCAGTTCAATTCATCTTAACAAGCAGCATAGTTATCCACACCCTAGACCAATTGGAGGCTGTATATATAAATATCTTCTCGTGCAAGGAGTTCGACCCCAATCTAACAGAGAATTTTTCCAAAAAGTGGTTTGCGGCATCGTCATGTTCGGCCCGGTTTATTGATCGTAACTAGGACGAATAATGCGGCTGAAGCAAAAAGAGTTTGTAATCCCAATCAAAAAGGGTCATTCCGATTTATTAGCTTACATAAGTGCTCCAGATACGTTTTCTTTTGGTGCCGATATCCCCGTCCGGTTTGCAATTACTGAGTTATCAGATCGGGGGTACAAATGTGAGATTGGCCTCATAGAAAACCCAGAGGCGAAATTTTATAAAAATCCGCTTGATCTCTTTGAATATTCTCCCCGGAAAGTTGCGAGGCATGGAAACTTTAATGCGATTTTCTTGGTGCCTACCGGCATTGGTTCAGATATTGGAGGTCACGCGGGGGATGCGACCCCGGCTGTAAAAATAGTGGCTGAGGTTTGTGACCAGGTGATCCTGCACCCCAATGTGGTTAATGCGTCTGAACTCAATGAAATGCCTCTTAATTCTCTTTACGTTGAAGGGAGCACAATTACTCGACTTTTAATGGGCCAAATTGGCCTGGTGCCGGTGAGATCAAATAGGGTTTTAGTGGTAATTGATGATCACCCAATATCAATGTTTACCAATGATAACATCAATTCAATTAATGCTGCCCGGTCGACTTATGGATTAAAATGTAGCAGTATTGTGAAGTTGCAGCCGCCTTTATGTATGACCAGCTCTTTCTCGAGCTCAGGCGCTGCCATCGGCGAGGTTATTGGATTAGAGCGTCTCATCGCGGTTGTTGAAAGGTTCAAAGGTGACTTTGATGCTTTGGCTATCGCTTCCGTTATAGATACACCTCAAGATTATCATGAGGCATATTTCAAGAGCTCAGAGGATATGACCAACCCCTGGGGAGGAGTAGAGGCTATGCTTACACACTCCTTGTCTATGATGTATAATTTTCCTACAGCACACTCTCCGATGCTGGAAAACCATGACGTAGCGAATTTTGATTTGGGTGTTGTCGATCCGCGTAAAGCCGCAGAGGCGGCTTCTCTTACATTTTTGCAATGCATGCTTAAAGGCCTTCAAAAAAGCCCCAGCATTTGTACGGATAAAACTCTATTTGCAGATAAAGGTATAATCTCCGCTCAAGATATTTCTTGTTTGGTCATTCCCGATAAGTGCATTGGGTTACCGACTCTTGCGGCGCTCGAACAGGGTATCTCGGTAATCGCTGTTCGTGAAAATAAAAACCTTCTCTTAAACCAGTTGGAAGCATTGCCTTGGCAAAAAGGTCAATTACACGTCGTTAATAATTACTTAGAAGCGGTGGGGGTCCTTTCGGCGTTGAAAGCTGGAATTTCGCCAGACTCGGTTAGACGGCCATTTCCAAATGCCCTTGTCGAGACGATGCGATCACAGTGAAACCGCAGCCAGGCATGGTTCTTGCGTATTCTATTTATGAGGGAGACTTTACGACGTGTCGTCCTGCTCGATGGCTCGAAGGACTTTTTACTTTTTCAGATGCTTTTTGAAAAAATCTATAGTCCGCTGGGTTGAGTCCTTATCTACTTCTTCATTGTACTCATAAAGTTTGCTATTACGGCGGTCCCATCCGTGATCCGCATTTGGGTACACATGGGTCGTGAGCCTCCCTTCAGCATCATTAATTGAATCTAGGGCTTCCTCCAAAAATCGTAATTTTTGTGTGGCATCCTCCTTACCGTGAAGAGCAAGAACTGGGGACATATCCTTTTTAAAATATGCAACTGGATAATCATTGTCCCCATAGTTAGCTTTCCAAACGCCGTAGAGTGACACCCCCGAGTTAATAAGTTTTTTGTTAGCTAGAAAGCATACAAAGAAACCTCCTGCCGAATATCCAGCGGCAAATAGATTATGTTTTTGTATTTTGGGGTCTTTTTTTATCTGGGAAATAAGCTCTTCGAGGTCCTTCTGGATTTCCTCTCGGTGTTCCTTAAAACCTGTCATTCGTGTTCGAACCTTAATTCCATATTTTCTATAATAATCTGGCACATAAACCGCATAACCGGCATCGTTATATCTCTGCGGAAGGTGTCCAATCCGTTTAAACCCGCCAGCAGTATGTAAAACGATGACTACAGGGAATGGCCCGTTGCCCCTGGGGTACCATTTTTCGTGATAGATAACCTCCGCTGTCGCAATTGAAGAAAAAGCGATGAGAGTCACGGCTAAAAATCCTAGGCTTTTTTTAAAACTCACAAGAAAACTCCCTGCATAGAATAAATCTGCGCACGGCCACTAGACCTCGACCTTACCGAGTCTTCGGGCGAGAGCCCATGATAGCGAATCTGACTGCATTAGGGCTTCTCGAAGATACAGAGATGGCAAGCAAAATAGTGGCATGGGCATCTTCTAGTCTAAACCAATCACTTCCGCTTCGAGGTCAATATTTCCTGTGGTTTATGTGACCAGTAACTATCGCGGGGTCCAAGCTGCGTGATAGTTTTGTTCGTTGTGTTCGATAGTGTTGATGAAGCACAAAGCTATCTCTTTTTCGGTCCTTTGTGAGGCCGTTTTCAATAGATCATTCCGGGCGCAAAAAGTTTTATAGCCCATGCTTTGGTATATCGATTGCTCTGGCAATGATGTGCCGTAAATCACTGCGGCTTTTTCTGATCTAAGAGCGGTTGGCAATGACTCTGCCAAAGGTAATCCCTGTGAAGCATTGTTGCCGATAGCGACCAAGTCGACACTCGGATCGAGCTCTGAAAGATTGATTCGGAGGACACCTATATCCACCCTGTCCCAGTTCATTTCTTCCCGGTCTGACTCTTTTTTGGTCATGACGGTTGGGTAAATCTCGGGGATTACATATTGCCCGTTTTGATTGATCAATCTTGCCCATCTGAGTGGAGGGGATGTGATAAAGGCATCGAGAGTTACTTCATTGTCCAAAATGAGGACCGTAAAACACTCCGGAAATAATCGATTGATTTGGTCAGCAATTTTCATAGCAGACTTTCGGGTTCTGTCGGCATAGTAGGATTTTTAGTTTGAAGATTCAACATATCGCTCTGCCTGATCTTGAATAGGACCAGCGCGTGACAGTTCTGTCTCATTGACTTGTTGATCAGAAAATAAATATGATTCCCCGAAGGTCAGAGCTTCGGGCGATGGTTTTCAGAGTAATAACCATATACCGCCCAACGCGGTGTTTTTGTAACCTCAATGATAAAGATATAGCTCTTTGGTCAGTTACCCAGCCTTAACTGGAATTAGTATTTGGCATACACCCTTTGCGTGCCGGTTTGAAAAATAACTACATCGTAAGGCTCTTTGACATTGCCTTGTTCCATGCCCAAGGAACCGATAGGCATCCCTGGTACTGCAATTCCCAGTGCCTTCGGTTTTTCCACCAACAATCTATTTATTTCTTTTATTGGGACATGACCCTCAACTACGTAGCCTCCAATAATTGCTGTATGACAGGATTGGAGTTGCTCGGGCACCTGCAACGTCCTTTTTAACATCTCGAGAGATTCTATATCCGTTACCTGTAAATTAATACCAGCCTGCCTCAGCTGTTTTACCCAGACTGCACAACATCCGCATGTTGGCGATTTAAATACCTTGCCATCAAAGTTTGCGGCCATGACTTCTGGGGTCTTGCGAGTTTGCAAAGCAATTATGCCACCAAGTATCAAAGTCGCTGCTTTTCTACGAGATATAGAATGCAAAGCTAATCTCCCAAAAATATGTGCGGTTAAGTCGGCCGAGGCTAGCATTTCTTTTGGAATATTTGCACCCCATATCTGATCTACATCTCAAACTAGTCGAGAAGGTAGGAACACACAGACTTCCAATCGGGAAACTTCTTTGTTCCAAAATGAATATGCTCTCCGCCAAACTTATCCACTCCGTTCTTAAGGCGATCATCAATTAAAAAATCTCCTGTACAGAGATTTTTATGATGAGAGAGTATCAGGCGTTTGTGGGCCGCTCTCCCAAGGTGCCTCTTAACCCAGAGAAGTTTATCGGTCCAAGCCGATGGATTTTCCCACGGGGCTGTAGAGAGGATATATGTGTCGAACTTTTTAGAGAGTTTGTCAAAGGAACTGATCGCTCCCTCTAGTGGCTCCATTTTCGAGAAGACACCCGGAACCTGATATAGTCGCCCTTTAAAAGTTACCCTTTCGTTTTCACCTAGCTTCGCAATCCCGGTGGAGAAGTCGACCAGGACATTATCCATATCAACGTAAAGTGTTTTCATTGTTCATGGACCTCTCTCTATTCAACAAAAATATTTTTTATGTTAAATTACATTTCCAGCCTATAAAGCAAATAAGAACCTACTAACGACAGACGGCTCATAAGCCTTATCAATCGATAAAAGGGCTCTTATTGTATCTAAAGTATGGTAGGATTACCGGGTCTTGCAAAAAGCGGGGCTTTACTTTTGCATTCTCGTATTCAGTTTTTTGTAATCGGATAAGCAGCGGTCCGAAGTTGTTTTTTTGGGGAGCCAGTCTATGCGCACTCAGGTCGGCATTATCGGGGCAGGTCCAGCAGGTTTGCTCTTGTCACATTTGCTTCACTTGCGGGGGATAGAGTCTGTGGTTCTGGAGTCTCGTTCTTACGACTATATCACCAGCCGTATAAGGGCGGGTCTAATGGAACAAAACACGGTAGATCTTTTGAATGAGGTCGGCCTTGCTAAAAACCTAAATAAGGTTGCACTTCCCCATGATGGAGTGCAATTCACATTCGATGGGGTGCTGCGTAGAATTAACATGCAGGAGTTAATCGGCCGTAGGGTTACCATTTATGGTCAGCAATTGATTGTAAAGGATATGGCTGACATTAGAGAACGAGTGGGCGGAGAGATCCTTTATGAGGCGGAAGCAACTCAAATTTCCAACCTTGAGAGTAAGCCGTCAATTACCTTTATCCACAGTGGACAGGAGCAGACCCTGGAGTGTGACTTTGTAGCTGGATGTGACGGCTTTCATGGCTTAAGTCGACCATCTGTTCCAGGGAATTTGAGAAAAGACTTTGATCGTGTATATCCGTTCGGTTGGCTTGGCTTGTTAATTTCTGCTGTACCGCCCTCGGAAGAATTAGTTTATTGCCATAGTCCCACTGGTTTCGCATTATTTTCAATGCGAAGCGAGGAGGTTACACGGGCATATTTGCAGGTGCGTCCAAATGAAAGTCTTGAAAATTGGTCGGAGGATCGAATTTGGTCGGAACTGCGCGGCCGTTTGGGTCAGCACGACGGCCTAAGCCTTGTGGAGGGGGAAATCCTACAAAAGGTCATCACACCCATGCGGTCTTGGGTGTCAGAGCCGATGCAATATGGAAATTTATATTTGGCCGGAGACTCTGCTCATATTGTTCCTCCAACAGGAGCAAAGGGCATGAACCTTGCAATAGCAGATGTATGCGTACTATCTCGAGGGTTGATTGATTTTTATCAAAACAACAATTGGCATTACTTGAACTCATATAGCGAGACCTGCCTCAGGCGTGTCTGGCGCGCTGAGCATTTCTCGTGGTGGATGACGACTATGCTTCACAGATTTTACGACGCCAATCCATTTGATCATAAAAGGCAAATTGCTGAGTTGCATACAGTCTTCGACTCCGATGCTGGTTCCAGATTGGTAGCAGAAAACTACGCAGGCTTGCCACTTGAACCGTGGCAGCCTTAATAAGTATTGCAGCAGTGATACGCGCTCGCAGTCTCGAATAAGACAGGCGTTTTAATTTTTTTCTCTACACTCCCGCCATATTCTCCGCATCTGAGTCTTTGCCTTATCGAATTAATGTCTGGATCCCCATCATCCCGCCGCTCAACCTTATGCCACCTGCCACAGGATAAGCAATACAGACGGAGTATCATTTCCGAGCGGGCTTGATCAGACGGTTGCAGCTTCAATCGTTTAGGTCATCCGTTCCTCGGCGTTATGGAGGAAATCATGAGGTTCACAGTACTGACCCGGGATAAGTTACATCTTCAAACTAATCGGTTCAGCGAGAGAAAACCGACGAAACGCCATAAATCAATAGTTCCCGTTCCAATATTATCATCAGTTTAGCCTTATTTTCTTCCAGGGAACCGAATCCCCGTAAATTTTAGATATGAAAGCTCGTCCATTGCATACTTAACGCCCTCACGACCGTAGCCGCTGTCCCCGACTCCCCCAAAAGGCGTATTGTCCATTCGAAAACGACTTCCTTCATTTATCCAAAGGGAACCTACATTCAGTTCCTCGGAAATCCTGAAAGCGGTCTCTAAACTCGACGTGAAACAAGAAGATTGAAGACCAAAGACAGAATTGTTAGCGATTCTTATTGCGTCATCCAAGTTTTCAGAAGGAATAACAACAGCAACAGGGCCAAAAATTTCTTCAGCGACGACCTCTACATTGAGGTTTTCGGTCATTAGTATGGTAGGGTATACAACAGCTCCCTCGCGCTTGAATGGTATAATTTCCTCTGCACCGCTTTTCACAGAGTCAGTGACCATCTTTTCTACACGCTCAGCAGCTGGCAGATTAATCATTGTTCCCACATCGGTCGTCTCCAACGAGGGATCACCAACACTTAATTTCATTGTCGCTGACTTAAAATGTTCCAGAAAGTTTTTAAGCACCGCTCGTTCGACAATTATTCGCTGAGCCGAAATACATTGTTGACCACTGGCTTCAAATGCGGAGGGTACTATCCTTTGTGCTGCATCCACTATATCAGCGTCTGAACACACTATGTTTGCCGAATTCCCTCCTAATTCTCCGACAAACGGCTTCGCACCAGCAATCTTTGCCAGCGCGTCCGCGGCTGCAGTGCCCCCTGTAATGGTTATCAGTGATACATCTTTACGAGAAACCATGTAACCAGCCACATCTCGGCGGCACGGAACGACATTCACCAAACCTTTAGGAATACCTGCCCTATCGAAGCACTCAGCAATCATTAATGCTTCACCAATTCCAGTGACAGAAGGTTTTATTATTACCGCATTCCCCATTGCAATCGCCGGAGCCAGCTTTTGCATAAGTAGATTTGAGGGCGCATTAAAAGGGATAACAGCCATCACAACCCCGTGGGGGTGATGACGAGTAAAACCAAACCGTCCGGCCCCCATTGGTAATGCGTCAAGCGGTAGAACTTCTCCCTCCATCCTTAAAAGTTCTTCTGCGCATAATCTCGGAAATTGGATCGATCGACTGACTTCAACGTTGCAGGCCCGTCTGGGCTTTCCCAGTGTCCTCATTGTTATGTCTGCAAGGTCCACTTTTACTTTTTCAATCTCGTCTGCCGCTGCCCGGAGCCACTCCGCTCGGGTCGCGGACGTTTCCCTGATATTTGATAAAAACGCTCTTTTAGCGCTTTTAATTGCCTCATCAGCGGTGGCTTGTGCCCCGAGAAAAATTTCGCAGATGGTTTCTTGGCTCCAAGGCGAGGATAGTCTCTCGGTTTTTAGGTCCGATGTCTCTACAGATTCGCTATCGATCCGGGGAAATAGTTTTGTAATTTGGGACATAACAGTCTGCTTCTCCTATCCAACAAAATCAACTCAGGTCAGTCTTTAAGACATGTTTCTAATCAACGTTTCTGATTTAACCAAAGCTAATCGCACGGGACCAGTTATATAGGTCTTGTTTGTTGGCTAAACGAGAAAAAAATTTGATCCGTAGATGGATTTTCTTTTATCCAAGCGCACAAAACCAATTTTCCGACTTTGACTCTGGACTTTTTAAAATTTGCATTCTGCTCGGTGTTCACATGGAAAACTTTTTTCTACCGTTATAAAACCAAACATAAAGGTAGGATGCGTTTGCTGCCAAATGGCGAAGTCCACTTGGGGGCCGGGCAAAACAGAGGTAGCAGACATATCTGTCATTTTAGTGAGTTGGATGCGACGAAGTTTAATCGACAACTCTATTGGAAAATATCCAACACAGGATAGGGCCTTTACCCGTCAATTTTGACAAAAAAGCTCAAGCACCGAAATGCCGGGGCTTGTGGTTTGGGAGTTATTTTTGTCAAAACAAAGTAAAAGTTATCATCGGTTACGGCGGAACTCGGGCTTAATTGGGAAAAACTGGTGAAAAACCCCAGCTCGCAAGAAGCCGGGGTTTATCGAGGCCCTTATGACGTAGGGGACATAGGAGCCTATCACTAAGAGGTACGTATTACTTGACGCTTTGCAATCCACATGCCAGTGAACGAGGTTCGTTATGAGTGAAATTCCACGCGTAGAACCCGTACAGGCTAATTTCCCCTAAGAATTAGTGACCGAAGCGCTCAATAGGATAAAGAAGCTCTATCTTAATAAGTTTGAAAATTAGGCACCTGAAGGCACCCAAACATGGAAAACCGCCTGTTCCATGCTTGATGATCTGCAGTGTTAGGGACAAGTTTGAGTTTGTTGATACAGCAGGGAAACTGAGGAAACAAACGCTAAAGCTCTCAACAACCAACAACATGCGCGAGTGAAAATATTCCACAACTGTAACTACTCAAAAAAAAGTCACTAAGTCTAGTCTTCAGATTTAGGAAGGTTGCCCGCGCCCCCAGTATCAAACAGGGAGGTAGGAAACTCTGGTTGGCGCGGGCTGATCGATCGAACACTTTAGTTACTTCGTAATGGCGCAATTGGATTGGTGGAATGAACATATTTCTCCTGCAGATAGACATACTGCCATCGAAGTTTTGCAGTTTTCTTCCAAAAGGTTTGTATCAAAATTATGTCGGGCCACTTTTATCATAGAGTGATATTCGACAGGCGCCGATCTGCTATTTTATGGAATGTAAAAATCCGATGTTCAGTCAGTATGTTTCCCCATCTCGTGTCTCTAAAAATCTCGAGAGTGTTCATTGTTAATACAATAGATATTATTCAAGCATATCAAAGAAGTACATTGAGGGTAGAATTATCTTATCGATGACATAAATATTACCGCGAGTACACGGGATGCTTGACCCTGCAAACTCGCTATCATTAACGTAAGTCTTTCCGTCTTTTCTCAAAGATAAAAAAACATCATTCAAATTTTTATATTGCCAACTTTTATTGCCGAAAACATCTAGTTTTATCGTTTCCTCAACAATGTGATGTTTGATAAAAGCCTGAAGTTTTTGCAGATTATTTTTTTGTGTGAGTTTCTTTTGACTTAGCTCATCTATTTTTTCCAGAGCACCATTATTCGGAGCAAAAAAAGTAAAATTTCTTCCTTTCACCAGCAAAGTATCAAGTTCAGCCGCACCCAAGAGTGAAAAAAACTTGGATGTCGTTTCCTCCGAGTTTCTGCAATCTTCCAATATTGCCGTTTTGATTGGTTTTGTATTGGAGGCCAGGGCATCGCTCACACCAAAATCCCAATGCTTTTCATTTGAAAGGTTGCTGATACTCACGTAAAGCAAAGCTGCAAGCAGAACAAGCAATGTCTGCATAGATATTTTAGTCCTTCGCAAAATCTCTCCTCCAAAAATTTTTTCACTGCTTTTGGCATGTCTCTCTATTCTTACTCAAAGTGCAGAGGTAACATTGCCCCGTAAAACTCTCTGACAAGAAGTTAGCATACTAGACACCAAATAATTGACCCAGGGAAACTTAGTTTTACAAAAATTTTCTGAACTAAACATAAAGCAATAACAAAACAGCGCTTAAACCAAGAATCGGAAATAAAGTCAGGGTCGTTCCAGCAACCCTCAAAAAAATATTCTTTTCCAAGAAGCCAAAGCAAATACCATGCATTAGACGACCTAAAACAAAGACTGAACCATAGCAGTGTACCCCGTTCACGTCGAAACCAGATTTCTCCACTAAATATAGAAGAATGAGGAAAATTGGCGCATATTCTGTTAGGTTTCCGTGTCCACGAATAGCACGTTGTAAAGATATGTCTCCTCGGTTTTTGAGACTAAACCAGCTAAATGCGGGGTTTCCTCTAAGTGCAATTACTCTCAGTGATAAAATAATTAGCCAAACACCTAGTAAAGCTGCATATAATCCTACGGCCATTCAAAAAACCTCTTTTTACTAACACTCTAGACAAATCAGTGAAAAATCATCTTATTTTTTAATAGCTGTAGCCACAGCACAGAATTGTGATTGCGCAATTAGACTGTCCCCACTGTGTGATATTATCCCAGCAAGATTGCCCTGGATAAAGATACAAAATGAATAAATTGTTGAGCCCGAAATGGTTAATTGGCTCAGTTAGGCCCGTCTTCGGCCCCTCACCTGCAGCATTGGTCCCACTAATTTGGATCGCTTTTGTTGTGGCACATCTTCACAGCGATGCAGCCATGCGAATTTTACATTGGTACACAACTCTTGGGTTTTTACTAGTAGCGGTTGGCTTGAGCACAGAAATACACAAGCAGGC